>JBBSDJ010000259.1:0-1534 GCA_038249555.1 Caulobacterales bacterium | reverse complement strand
CTCGATGCTGAGGACAAGGACTTCTTCTCCGAACATGCCGAGCGCTGCGGCATCGAGCCGAGCGTGGCTGCCCGCCAGATCCTCGAACTCTATGTCCAGCGCCTGCGCGATGGCGGAGACTGGATCGACGCCCTCCACGAGCTCAAATCCGCCTGGAACGTCCCGAAACGCGCCGCCTGACGCCTTAAAGGATGCGGCCCGGCGACAGGTGGCTCGCCGCCGAGACAATCGCGTCGGCATCGATCTGGAAGTGCCGGTAAAGGTCGCGGATCGTGCCGGTCTGGCCGAAATGCTCGACCCCCAGCGGCGTCACCGCATGGCCCTTCACCCCGCCGATCCAGGCCAGCGTGGCCGGGTGGCCATCGGTCACCGTGATCAGCTGGCAATGCGGCGGCACGCCCTCCATCAACCGTTCGATCTGGCTTTTCGCCTTGTGCTGCCCGCGCGCGCGTGCGCGCCGCGCGGCGGTCCAGCCGGAATTCAATCTGTCTGCCGAGGTCACCGCCAGCACGCCAATGTCGCGCCGTCCTTCGCCGATCCGCGCCGCCGCCTTGATCGCTTCCGGCGCAATCACGCCTTGATAGGCGATCACCACTTCGCAGTTCGGCCCCGGCGCGCGCAGCCAATAACCGCCATCGATCACGCCCTGCCGGAAGGCCGCGTCATCGCGCTTCCAGACGCGCACCTGCTCCAGCGGCCGCGTCGACAATCGTAGGTACACGGAGCCTCCGGTCTCGTCGCGCAGCCAGGTGCGCTCGTCCGGGTCGCCCTCGCCGCTGCGCTGCAGATAGTCGAAACTCCAGTCCATGATGATCGAGAGTTCGTCGAGAAAGGCCGGCTCGAACGAGACCAGCCCGTCCTGGCTCATGCCGATCAGCTGCGCGCCGATGGATTGGTGCGCCCCGCCTTCCGGCGCCAGCGTCACGCCGCTCGGCGTGCCCGCGATGATGAAGCGCGCGTCCTGGTAGCAGGCATAGTTCAGCGCATCGAGGCCGCGCGCAATGAACGGATCATACACCGTGCCGATGGGGATGAGCCGCTCGCCGAACAGCGAATGCGACAGCCCCGCCGCGCCGAGCAGCAGGAACAGGTTCATCTCTGCAATGCCGAGCTCGATATGCTGGCCTTCCGGCGAGAAGCTCCATTTCTGCGCCGAGGGGATCTTCTCGTCCCGGAAGGTGTCAGCCACCGCCTCGCGCGCAAACAGCCCGCGCCGGTTCACCCATGCGCCGAGGTTGGTCGAGACCGTCACATCCGGAGAGGTCGTCAGTATGCGGCGCGAAAGTTCCGTGTCTTCCCGCGCATGCGCATCAAGGATCTTGCCGAAGCCGGCCTGCGTCGAGAGCATCTCATCATCGAGAAACACCGGGCCGGGAGAGGGCACCGCCGGAGACGTATAGCGCCGCGGCCCCGCAGCAAAAAACGGAACCTGTCCCAGGAAGTCCTTGACTGAGCGGGGGTTTTCCAGCCCCGCCAGCGTCTCCCATTCCTCGCCTTCGGCAATCCCCATCAGCGTCTGGAACTCGGCCATCTG
>JBBSDJ010000258.1:0-1900 GCA_038249555.1 Caulobacterales bacterium | reverse complement strand
GGCGCCACGGATGTCGTCCTGCTCGAGCGTAAGCAGCTGACGTCAGGCACGACCTGGCTCGCAGCTGGTGAGGTTGTCTCGGGCGGGGCGTCCGAAGACCCGCTCTGGATGGCGCGCTACTCGCGTGACCTCTACACGAGGTTGGAGGCCGAGACGGGTCTGTCCACGGGATTCAAGGACGTTGGCTACCTGCAGCTGGCCACGACCGAGCGGCGCGACGAGGCCTACCGGCGTAATTGCTCACCCCCTATGACGCCGGCGCTGGCAATGGGGTGCCGGCAAGGGTGAGGCGGATGGCTTCGAGAGCGCCGATTGCGCGTCGACGTGCTGTTTCGATGACGGAGCGGATGTCGGCATAGAGGCGGGCACCCCACTCGGTGCGAAAGCCGTTGGTGATTTTGCGGAAAGTGACGCAGGGGCGCAGCGCCCGCTCCGATCCGTTGTTGGTGGGCGGGATGGCCCGATTGGTGACGAAGACGAACAGATGGCGGCGGATTTTCTTGATGACGCGCTGCAGTTTGACGCCAGCCGCATGGGTTGGCGGGTCGCGCATGATGTCGTCGAGGCGGGCCTCCAGGCGCGCGGCGTAGGTTTTCAGGGTCGGATCGGCGAGCCGGTCGCGTCGTCGGCCGATCCGGCAGGCGCGGCCGAGGAGATGGCGCAGACCGGGCGCGAAGATGCCGTCGCCCTTGTCGATGGCGTATTGCACGTCGCGAATGAGATGGGCGAGGCAGACCTGGTTTTCCTTCGCCGCCCAGCCCATCTGGGCGCCGTAGCGATCGGACACCCAGAAGTCGGGCCGAAACTCGCCGAGAAAGGCCGAAACCACGCCCTTGCCGCGCGAAGGCTCGACTTTGAAGACGGCGCTGTCTTCGTGGTGGAAGACCCACAGCCACCAGTTCCGTTTGCCGACCCGCAGTCCGGTCTCATCGGATTGCAGGACGGTTCCCGACATGAGACGGGCGCAGATGCGGCTCGTCTGGCGGGCGAAGGCGTCACGGGCGGCGTCCAGTATGTTGACCAGCGCGCCCTCGCTGATGGAAAGGCCGAGAAGATCGGACAGGAGCCGCGCCAGACGCTCGAAGGAAATGCCTTGCGTGAAGCGCAGGTAGATGACGAGGGCGCGCAGGTTCGGCCCGAAGGGCGAACCGGGCTCCATCCCGTCCGGCGGCGCGGCCTTGAACGTCTTGGCACAACACGGGCAGGTTCCGCCATGCAGCGTGACGCGCGTCACCTCCGGCACGATCGCCGGAACCTCGATGTGGTCATAGGCTTCACACGCCATCTGCGGCGCGCCGGAGACGGCAGTGCCACAGTGCTGGCAAGACGAGGCCATCACGTCGCGCCGCGCCGTCGGATCTGGATGCAGCGGCCGGTGCGCGCCGGGATGCGCCTGACGCGGGCTCTTGCGGTCGGACCCGACGGCAGGTTCGTCCGACGGCTTGCGTCCCTGCGAGGGCGGCGTACTCGAATTGTCCGGCGTCTTCGGTGGCAGACCAAGCTTGGCTTCGAGTTCCGCGACACGCGCCGTCAGCATCTCGACTTGCCGGGTCAGTGCGGCAATCGTTGCCGCCTGCGACAGAACCAGGCGGATCAATGTTTCCTTGTCGAGCGATTCAACCGCTTCACGATTCATCCACAGCTTGAATCAGCCCCGCCGTCATTTGTCAAAATTGCCCGCCGCGCCGACAAGCGAACTCCCCTGAAACGGGGGGGGTGAGCAATTACAAAGTTGAAGCCTACCGATAACAACAAAGCGGCACTCACACAGATTATGGATCCAAAGGAAGCTGTGAAAGTTGTCGGATATTCGAGACTGATCGAAAATTTTCGCTTCTTTCAAGGACGCATTGACGAGTCCAACTTCGACATCGTCCAGCGTGGACTGAACAAGCTAATT
>JBBSDJ010000257.1:0-2196 GCA_038249555.1 Caulobacterales bacterium | reverse complement strand
TCGAACTCGTCCGCATTGCGGCCATGCTTGGAGACGCCGGCATCCGTTCCAAAGGCGATCTTCACACCCTGGGCGTAAAGGATCTCGAGGCTCTTGCCAGTGATGCCGATGCGCCATTCGATCTTGGCGCGGACATCCGGCTCATATGCGTCCGGATTTGCCTCAATCCGCTCGATATATCCGTTCACGGTCGAAAGGGTCGGCACATAATAGGCATCGGACGCGACGAAGGCATCGATGGTCTCGGGATCGAGGATAGTGCCGTGCTCAATTGAATCAACACCTGCCTCAAGCGCGAGGCGGATACCGTCCGCACCGTGAGCATGGGCCGAAACTTTCTTTCCGAACAGTTTCGCGGTCTCGACGATGGCGCGGGCTTCATCCGAGAACATCTGCGCGCCAAGGCCGGCGCCGATGCGGCTGTTGACGCCGCCTGTGGACGCGAACTTGATCACATCCGCCCCGCGCGCGATCTGCAGGCGCACCGCGCGGCGGCAATCTTCGGCGCCGTTGCACGTGTTGCCGGCGGCGTTGAAATACTCCCGCAGCTCGTCGCGGTAGCCGAGCGAGCCATCCATGTGACCGGAGGTGCCGGAGATGGAATTGCCGGCATCCATGATGCGCGGGCCGGTCACCTGGCCGTCATTGATCGCATCGCGCAGGGCGAGCACGGCGCCGTCTCCGTCGCCGAGATTGCGCACGGTGGTGAACCCGGCGTTGAGCGTCTTCATGCCGTTTTCCCAGGCATTGAAAGCCTGCGCGGCCGGCGAAAGCGTCACGTCTTCCAGCTGGGACGCGATACCGCCCGTGTCAGAGGTGAGGTGGACGTGGGAATCGATAAGACCGGGAAGGACATAGCTGTCCTTCAGATCGATGACGCGCACCGCCTTGTCTTTCGGCGTCTGATAGCCGGATGCGAGGGAGACGATCTTGCCATCAGTGATGACGATCGTCGTCTGTCCGAGCGGCGCCTCGCCCGGAACGGCGAGGACCTTGCCGGCCTGCACGTAAAGGGTTTCGGCGAGTGCGGGCATGGCAATTGCGAAGGCGAGAACCGCGCTGGCAGCGCAGCGGAGGCGGGCGGAAATCAGCGGCATGGGAACACTCCGGGATCGTGTGGAAACAATGTCTGCATAGGTGTTATCAGGCGCGCGCGCATAGAAAAAGCCTCGCTGCAGGGAAGGTTGCCATTAAGGTGGGCGCGAGAGACCGCCCGGAAGGAGCTTCCCATGATCGACCTCATCATCGACAAGCGCACGCGTGACCTCGGCGGCGGCTTTGAAGTGGGCCGGGTGCTGCCCTTTGCGAAGCGGCGGATGGTGGGGCCGTTCATCTTCTTCGACCAGATGGGGCCGGTCGATTTTGCGCCCGGCATTCCGCGCGAACTCGACGTGCGGCCGCATCCGCACATCGGACTGTCGACAGTGACCTACCTCTACTCCGGCGCGATGACACACCGGGACAGCCTCGGCTTCCAGCAGGAGATCAAGCCTGGCGCGGTGAACTGGATGACCGCCGGCAAGGGCATCACGCATTCGGAGCGGCTGGAGCATGCCCGGATGCACGGCGCGCACATGCACGGCATCCAGGCCTGGGTGGCTCTGCCGAACGAGGCCGAGGAAATTGACCCCGGCTTCTGGCACCATCCCGCAGACAGCCTGCCGACCTGGACGGAGCATGGCCTCCGTGGACGGATGATTGCCGGCGCTGCCGAAGGCATGGACGCCGGCGTGAAGGTGAACTCGCCGCTGCTCTATATGCACTGGGACATGGACGCCGGCGCCAGCCGCGGCGTGCCAGGAGAGCCTGCGGAGCGCGCGGTGTATCTCACCGAGGGCGCCATCGAAGTGGCGGGACAGGCGCTTAAGCCCGGTCAGATGGCCGTGCTCGGCAAGGGCGATGTGCGCGTAACGGCGCAGGCGCCGTCGACCGTGATGGTGCTCGGCGGCGAACCCATTGGTGAACGCTTCATCTTCTGGAACTTCGTGTCCTCGTCCAGGGCGCGGCTGGAGGCAGCAAAGGATGACTGGAAACAGGGCCGGATGAAACTTCCGGACGGAGACGATCAGGAGTTCACGCCGCTGCCGGAGGGGTGAAAGGATGGTGCGGGCGGCCGGGCTTGAACCGGCAAGGCCTTGCGGCCGAGGGATTTTAAGTCCCTTGCGTATACCAATTTCGCCACGCCCGCACGTAACG
>JBBSDJ010000256.1:0-2209 GCA_038249555.1 Caulobacterales bacterium | reverse complement strand
TGGTGATCCCGATGCGATTCGAACGCACGACCTACAGATTAGGAATCTGTCGCTCTATCCTGCTGAGCTACGGGATCGCCGGATCTTCCCATACGGGAAAACCTTGAGGATTTGAAGGCCGCCGCGCCTCAGGCGTGTTCGAGGGCTTGGCCGAGGTCAGCGACCAGGTCTTCCGGCGCTTCGATGCCGACGGAGAAACGCACGAGGCCGTCGGTGAAACCGATGCGGGCGCGCACATCTGCGGGAACGGCCGAATGCGTGGTCGACCCCGGATGGCACATCAGGCTTTCGGTGCCGCCGAGGCTGACCGCCAGCTTGATGAGACGCAGATTGTCGAGCAACTTGAACGCCGCCTCCTTGCCGCCCTTCACGTCAAACGAGAAGGTCGCCCCGGCCCCGAGGCATTGCTCGTCGAACACCTTCTTCTGCGGGTCACCTTCCTTGAGGAACTCCGGGTACATCACCTTGGTGATCTTCGGATGCGTGTTCAGGAACTCGGCGCAGACCCTGGCATTCCGGAAGGCGCGCTCCATGCGCAGCTGCACGGTTTCCAGCGAGCGCGTCAGCAGCCAGCAGGAATGCGCGTCCAGCATCGTGCCAAGATAGTTCCGCATACGGCGGATCTTGGTCATCATCTCCTCATTGCCGACAATGCCGCCGGCGATCAGGTCCGAATGCCCACCGACATATTTGGTCAGCGAATAAAGCGCGAGATCGGCGCCGTGCTTCAGCGGCTGGTGGCCGATCGGTCCCATCATCGTGTTGTCGCACATCAGGATTGGCCGGCGGCCGGTCTCTTTTTCCATCACGTCGCAGACGCGGGCGCAGGCGGCGATGTCCACGAGCGCATTCGTGGGGTTGGCCGGCGACTCGGTGAAGATCACCGAAATCGGTCCAAATCGTTTCACGGTGGCGCGGGCCGCCGCCAGAATCTCGTCCTCGGTGGACCAGGCATCGAACTCGGCCGAGCGCACGCCCCAGCCCGGCAGGAACGTCCGGATAAAAACTTCGGAGGCGCCATAGAGCGGGCTGGAATGCAGCACAGCGGTACCTGGCTCGGCGCAGGCAAACAGAGCGGTGGTGATCGCGGACATGCCGGACGAGAAAGCAAGCGCCGCTTCGCCGTCATCGTACAGGGTCAGCCGGTCTTCCAGCACTTCCATATTGGGGTTGTTGAAGCGCGTGTAGATGAGGTCCGCATCTTCCGGGTCGCCTTCCTCGTGGCGCCCCGCGAGACGGCGGAACAGGGCTTCCCCATCGCGGGCCGATTTGAAGGCAAAGGTGGACGTCATGAAGATCGGCGGCTTGATCGAGCCTTCCGACATGAAGGGGTCGTAGCCGAACCCCATCATCAGGGATTCAGGGCTCAGCGTATGGCCGCCGATTTCGCGCTTGCGATAGGATTTCTTGGGCTTTGACATGGGGTCCCTCCCGGGAGTTATCGTTGGGGAAGCCTTAAAGGGCGCCGCCGCCCTCTGGCAAGGCTGGAGGAGACTCCGCTTGCAGGCCGGAAGGTGGGCAGGCGATACAGGCGTGTGGATCGGCTGGGGATGGGCATGCGCGTGGAGCGGCAACTTGCGATCGCCGGACTGTTGATCGGTCTGGCCGCCTGCAGCGCCGCCAAAGACCCGCTGGATGAACTCGCGGTGGGCGAACGTGGCCGCGTGGTGCGCGTTCTGGACGGCGACACGCTGGTACTGGACACCGGCCAGAGCGTGCGTCTCGTCGGGGTGGAGGCGCCCGCTGCCCCTTACCGCGACCGGGAAGGCGACGCTGGCTTCGAAGAGGCCAAGCGCATCCTTGAGGACATGGTGCTCGGCCGCGAAGTGGAACTGCGTTATGGCGGTCTCACCCGCGACCGATATGACCGCGCCCTGGCGCATGTCGTGACCACGGACGCCCTCGGTCCACGCCTCTGGCTGAATGCCGAGATGGTCAAGAAAGGCGGGGCGCGGGTGCGTGTCTATCCGGATACGGCGACCGCAAACGCGCCGCTGCTCACGCTGGAGGCGGCGGCCCGCACAGACGGGCGCGGCCTCTGGGACGACGGCGTATGGCCCATCCACAATGCCGCGCAACTGCCGCCCGAGTCCGAGCGGTTCCAGATCGTCTAGGGCGTTGCGGGCGCCATGCAGGGATCCGCGCTGATCCTGGAAATCGGAAAGTCCGCAGCGGAGCTTTGCCAGCTACCGGAGGGCACTCGCATACG
>JBBSDJ010000255.1:0-2427 GCA_038249555.1 Caulobacterales bacterium | reverse complement strand
CTCAGGCCTAAACGGCGAGGAACTCGAAGAGGTTGTCCAAAGCGTCAATTGGGCCGGCATTTTCTCGCCCCAGGCGGACCGCGACAAGCTGACCTTCCGCCAGAAACAGCAGCAGGCGGACTTTCCCGGCACGGCGAGCCTTGGCGTCACGGCCGCTGGCATCCTGCTGCCGACTGGCGCGGTGTCCGACCAGATGCTGATGAAGGAGCTGCGCCGCTTTACCCCGGCGCGCACCCGCGTCGATGACTTTGATGAACTCTCGATCCCCTTCCGGGCCGTTGCCACCGACATCGCCACCGGTGAAGCGGTCGTGCTCGGCTCGGGCGAACTGCCCATGGCGATGCGCGCCTCGATCTCCCTGCCCGGCGTTTTCCCGGCGGTGCAGCTCGATGGCCAGCTGCTGGTCGATGGCGGACTTGCCGCCAACATCCCGATCAGCGTTGCGCGCGACATGGGCGCCGACATCGTGATCGCCGTCTGGACGCCGAACGACCTCCTGCCCGAGGAGAAAATCGGTTCGGTCGTCGATGTCCTGTCGCAGACAGTCAGCCTGCTGATCCTCACCAACGAACGCGCGGAGATCGCAAGCCTCACCGACCGGGATTTCCTGATCCGCGTCGAGACCGGAGACATCGGCCCGACGGCCTTCACCCGCAGCGACGAGCTGATCGAGACCGGCCGCGTGGCGATGGCAACCGAAACGGAGCGCCTCGCGGGCCTCGCCGAAGGCCGCCCGCCAGTCGTCTATGCCGAGAACGGCACCGAGACGGCGCCGGTCATCGGTTTCGTCCGTATCGAGAATACCTCACGTCTCGACCAGTCGCTGTTGGAAGGCAAGTTGATCGATCTCGCCGGTACACCCGCCGACGCCGCCGCGATCGACGAGGCGCTGGACCGCATCTATGCGCTCGGCCCGTTCGAGAGCGTCGACTATGTCTATGAGGAGAGTGAAGGCCAGACCGGACTTGTCGTGCGCGCGGTGGACCGCGTGCCGGATGCGGGCCGTGTCCGCCTCGGCCTGATCGTCGAGAATGATTTCAATACCGAATCCGACGCGGCCGTTTCCGTGGATTTCCGCAGCGCTGTGCTCGATTCCTACGGCTCCGAGATCCAGGCCCGCGCGACCATCGGCGATTTCAACGAGATCGCGGGCGAGTATTTCCGCTTCCTCGATCCCCGCCAGAACTGGTTTACCGCCGTGCGCGGCGAAATCCAGAACCGGCCGGTGAACATTTATTCGCAGCGCGGCTTCAAGGAGGCCGGCTTTGATCTCACCTACGGCCTCGCGGCGCTGGATGGCGGCTACCAGTTCGGCAATGTCGGCGAGGTCCGTCTCGGCGTCGAACTCGGCACCGGCCGGGCCAAGCTGAATGAGGGCTTTGCGCCTTTCGCCGAAGTCGATGTCGACATCGGTCGCCTCGTGGCGACCGGCGCATATGACACGTTGGACGATCCCTTCTTCCCGCGCGACGGCGTACGCGCCGGGGCGCGCTGGGTGCAGGGCCTTACAGCGATCGGCGACAATGCGGACTTCCAGACCATCAGCGGTACTCTGCTCTCGGCCACCAGCCACGGGTCCAACACGCTGATCGGCGCCCTCGCCGCTGGCCAGAGCCTCAACGGCACAGCGCCGCTCGATGCGCTCTACCGCGTCGGCGGGCTGTTCAGTCTCTCCGGCTACCGCAAGGAAGAGCTGACGGACGAGAATTTCCTGACCGCGCAGCTGATCTACCGGCGCCAGCTGCTGGGCGATTCGCAGCAGATTTTCGGTGTGCCGCTGTTCGTCGGCGGGTCGGTGGAATTGGGCGATGTCTGGCCGGGCAGCACGGGCGTGGACGCCGGAGATGTCCGCTTTGGCGGCAGCGCCTTCGTCGCCGCCAGCACCGCTTTCGGCCCCGTTTACCTCGCCTTCGGACGTTCCGAGGGCGGACGGCAGTCGGCCTATCTGCTCATAGGACGGACGTTCTAGGCCCCGGCGGCGCGTCTCGGCTGGCCGCTCGATATCAGGATGTCGGCGAGCGTGGCCACCAGCGGGCGGGGGCGGATCGGTTTTTCGATCAGGCCCGAGAATCCCGCGCGGTCGCATGCGGCGCGGCGTTCGGGGCTTGCATCCGCTGTCACGGCCACGACCGGGGTCAGCGCATTGAGGCCGCTGCCGAAGCGCGCGGCACGCAGCACCGCTTCGCCGCCGCCGTGCGGCATGTGCACATCGGTGAGGATCACCTGGTAGCGGCGTTGGCCGATCCGCGTGATCGCAGCAGCGGCATCGGGCACCGTCTCGACGCGCCAGCCGGCCGCGATCAGCGCTTCGCGGATCACGAAGGCGCTCGCTTCATGGTCTTCTGCAAGCAGCACTTCGCCGAGATCGAAACGCGCGGCGTGGCCTTCCGGCTTGTTCTCGACCGCCAGGCGCGGACCTGCCTTGAT
>JBBSDJ010000254.1:0-2433 GCA_038249555.1 Caulobacterales bacterium | reverse complement strand
GGCCCACGCCGCGCGCCGCGAGGGTTTGCGCCAGAGCGGAGAGGAGCGCGCGGGCAAGGCCCTGACTGCGGCGGTCCGGATGCGTTGCGACGGTGAGGAGGTCTGCTTCGCCGGCGACCTCACGAAAGAGCGCGAAGGCGACGAGGGCGCCGTCTTCGACGTGGCCGAGGGTGATTGCGGCGGGATCTGCGAACTGGGCGGCGAAGGCGGCTTCGCTCCACGGGTCCGCAAAGCCGAGCGCGTGAACAGCGGCGGCGGCAGCGGCGTCGGACGGCGTCAGGGCGCGCAAGGTGTGGGTCATCAGGTCAGGGCGCCAGCAAACGGAACGGAAAATCTAAAATCAGGGGCGGGCGGGATTGATTGCGGGGCCTGCCGCCTGCTAGTTCGCCTGCCCTTTGCCTGAGCACAAGAGCCCGCGATGACCAGAACGGCCCCCACGCTTGGCCTCGACTTTGGCACGACCAACAGCGTCGCGGTGCTTGCCGAAGCGGATGGCCGCACACAGGCGATGAGCTTCCGGCATGACAATGCGGCCTTCGAGGCGTGCCGCTCGGTGCTCTGCTTCTGGAAGGACGAGGACCGGGGCGGATCGCGTGCGATGATGGAGATCGGCCCGTGGGCGATCGACCAGTTCCTGGAACTCGGCGGGGACTGCCGGTTCATCCAGTCGTTCAAGACCTTTGCGGCGAGCCCGCTGTTTTCCTCGACGGTGATCCACAACAAAAACTGGTATTTCGAGGACCTGCTGTCGGCTTACCTGCGGCGCTTGTCGGAACGGTCCGGCGCGGACTGGCCAAGGCAGGTGGTGATCGGACGGCCGGTGCAGTTTGCAGGCGCGCAGCCGGACGAGAAGCTGGCGCAGGAGAGATACGAGACCGCGTTGAAACGGCTCGGCTTCGAGACGATCCATCATGTCTATGAGCCGGTCGCGGCGGCGTTCTTCTATGCGCAGCGGCTCAGCGAACCTGCGACGATCCTGGTGGCGGATTTCGGCGGGGGGACGAGCGACTTCTCGATCCTCCGGTTTGATCCGGGCGCGGGCAAGCTGCGGGCGGAGGCGCTGTCGCATGCGGGCATCGGGATTGCGGGCGACGCGTTCGACCAGAAAATCATCGACCATGTCGTCTCGCCCCTGTTCGGCAAGGGCAGCACGTTCCAGAGCGACGGCAAGACACTTCCGGTGCCGGCCGCCTTCTACAGCCGGTTTGCGCAATGGAACCAGCTGTCGATCATGCGGCACACGCGTGACTACGCCGACCTCGTGAAGCTGGCGAACATGGCGGATGATCCGCGCTTGATCGAGGCCTTCATTGCCTTCCTCGATGCGGACGCGACCTACCTGCTCTACCGCGCGGTGGCGCAGCTGAAGACCGCGCTGTCGCATACGGAGGAAGCGCGGTTCGATCTCGACGTGGGCCGGCTGAAACTCCATCGCACGATTGCGCGCAGCGAGTTCGAGAGCTGGATCGGCGAGGACGTGCGCGCGATCCAGGCGACCGTGGGCGAAGCGCTGGCGCGCGCAAATCTCGGCGCGGCGGACATCGACCGCGTTTTCCTCACCGGCGGCACATCCTATGTGCCGGCGCTGAGGCAGAGTTTTGAGGCACGGTTCGGCGCTGGGAAAGTCGAGACGGGTGACCAATTCGTGTCGATTGCCAACGGGCTGGCGCTGATCGCGCAGGAAGACGACCTGGAGCCTTGGTTGGCGCGGGGGAGCTAGGGGATCTCATTGACAGCGATTTGCATGGCGAGCGTTGTTTGGTTTCGAGTTTTTGCCCGGCTGCCGCTTGTTTCTGCAGACAGGCTGGGCGATAGACAGCGGAGGGACGGGCCTTTCGGGGAGCCATCAAGGCTTCTCGAGGCCGCGTTCGCAGGCGGGTTACATGATCTTGAGTGCGTTATGGTCCGTACTTGCCAAGCTGCTTGCAGCCCTGGCCGTGCTGACCGTGGTGCACGCGCCGATGGCGTCTGCCCTGCATGCTGAGGCGCCGCCGGAGACGGTCTGCGTGGAGGCACAAGATGCCGGGCCCGCCGCCGGCGAAGACGCGGGCCATGAAGGGCACGATCACGCGGCGCATGGCTGCGGCACCTGCCATGTCCATCTGATCGGCCCGGATGCCCCGCGGTTCACCGCTGCGGGCACCGACCGGTCCAGCCTGCATCCCTTGCCAGCGGCGAGCGCCCGGCCGGCGCGGCCCAGCGAACTGTTCCGTCCTCCCCGTATCTGAATCTGCCTGAGCCGGCGCGTCACAAGCTGACCGCGCCTCCAAACAGATTCTTTTCGAGGACCCCTCCCCATGTCTGACTATCTGCGCCTTTCGGCGATCGCCTTTGCCTTGTCCGGATTTGGCTTCGGCGCCGCCGCAGCCCAAACCCAAAACCCCGAGACTGAAAGTCACCTGCCGGGTGACGAACACGATGAACACGACCACG
>JBBSDJ010000253.1:0-2450 GCA_038249555.1 Caulobacterales bacterium | reverse complement strand
TGCGGTCCTGTCGGCGATCCGTTTCGGGGTCGCGCGCGGCCTGTTCTCCAACGAAGCCGGACAGGGCTCGGCGCCGATCGCGCACGCGGCCTCACAGATGAAGAACCCGGCGCGTCAAGGCGAGATCGCGATGATCGGCGTGTTTGTCGACACGCTGATCATCTGCACCATGACGGCGCTGGTGATCATCACGGCCGAGGGCACGTTCGCGACCTCTGCGCAGTTCCTGGCCAAGCCGGAAATGGTGGCAGCGGGCCTGACGGAAACCACGACCCACCTCTGGATGGCGGAAGGCGCAAACCCCGCAACGCTCACCAACCGGGCTTTCACCGACGCCCTGCCCGGCCCCATCGGTGGCTGGATCGTCACGCTCTGCCTCACGCTGTTTGCCTTCACGACGATCATTGGCTGGTCCTACTATGCCGAACAGGCCGTGACCTTCCTGATCGGCGAATGGGCGACCAAGCCGTTCCGCTTCATCTGGTGCGGCATCATCTTCGTCGGCGCGATTGCTCAGGTGAACATCGTCTGGATGATGGGAGACATCGCCAATGCCTCGATGGCCGTTCCCAACCTGATCGCCATCCTTGCCCTGTCAGGTGTCGTGATCGCGATTCACCGCGCCAACGGGGATCCGGACACGGCGGACGGCGACAGCATCATCGCCCTGTCGGACAAGGCCGCCGCGCAGAAAAACGCGCCAGCCGAATAGGCTGGCGCGCGTTGCCGTTTCGCAAGCGATGTCCGCTCAAGTGGGTACCGGTTGAGCGGAAGACATCGCAAAAAGACAAGAAACTAGAGCCGGCGATCTGATTCCATCAGATCGCCGGCTCCAGGGGCCGTAACACCTAGATCGTCAGGACGATCTTGCCGAAGTGCTGCTGGCTGGCCTGGTGGGCGAAGGCGGCGGCGATCTGGTCAAGCGGGAAGCGGCTGTCGATCACCGGCTTGAAACCGGTTGCGTCGATGGCATCCACCATGTCTTCCTGCTGGCGGCGTGAGCCGACCGTGATACCGGAGAGCGTGATGTTGCGCGAGAAGAGCGCTGCCGTCGGCACTTCGCCGGAGACGCCCGTCAGCACGCCGATCAGCGAGATGTGGCCGCCGGGCCGGCAGGCGTTGATCGACTGGGCCATGGTGCCCGGGCCGCCGATCTCGACGACTTCGTCCACACCGCGGCCGCCGGTCAGCTCGAACGCCTTTTTGCCCCAGTCGGGATTTTCCTTGTAGTTAATCACATGGTCGGCGCCGAGGCCGCGGAGCTTTTCGAGCTTGGCTTCCGAGGAGGATGTGGCGATGACGCGCGCGCCGGTCGCCTTGGCGAACTGCAACGCGAAGATCGAGACGCCGCCGGTGCCCTGCACGAGGACCCAGTCACCCGGCTTGGTGCGTGTTTCGACATACATGCCGCGCCAGGCGGTCAGCGCCGCACAGGGCAGCGTCGCTGCCTCGTCAAACGTCCAGCCCTTCGGCATGCGGGTGAAGGCGGTCTCGGGACCGGCATAAAGCTCGCAGCCGAAACCGTCGGCGCCGTCACCGGGAACACTGGCGAAGCCAGCAGCTTCGACCTGTCCGGACTGCCAGTTCGGGAAGAAGAGCGAGATCACCTTGTCGCCAACTTTCCATTTGGTGACGCCCTCGCCCACGGCGACGACTTCGCCCGCGCCGTCCGACATCGGGATACGGCCATCGGGGGTGGGAATGCCGCCGAGCACGACGATGAAGTCGTGGTAGTTCAGCGAGCTGGCGCGCACGCGCACGAGCACTTCGCCGGCCTTTGGTTTTGGATCGGGGCGGTTCTCGATGACGAGGTTTCCGAGGCCACCGGGTTTCTTGACGGCTGCTACTTTCATGGACGTATCTCCCTTGTTTGCGGCACGAGGCGGGCCGCGCCCTAGGGGAAGTCAAGAGGTGGCGAGGCGGGCTTCCCTCAGGGCCTTGCGGCGGACCTTGCCGGCATCGTCGCGGACGGGTTCCTCCACATACTCGAAGCTCTTCGGCACCTTGTAGCGGACGAGACGTTCCGCGAGATGGGCCTCCATGGCTCTCGGGTCTGCGGGGCCTTCGGGGCGATCGATCACCGCGTGCAGACGCGCGCCCATATCGTCGTCCGGCAGACCGATGACGGCGGAGGAGCGCACACCGGGGAAGGCGTCGAGCGCGGCCTCAACTTCGGCCGGATAGATGTTGGCACCGCCGACGAGGATCATGTCGGAGAGGCGGTCGGTCAGGTAGAGATACCCGTCGGCGTCCATCCAGCCCATGTCGCCGAGACTCTCCCAGCCGCCTTCGATCGATTTCGCTTCGGCGCCGATATAGTGATAGGTCGTACCGGCGCCGGCGAGCGGGCGGATGAAGACTTCCCCCACCTTGCCATGCGGCAGCGTCTCGCCGTCTTCGCCCACCACTTTCATCTCGCAGGTCTCGACGGGCTTGCCGACTGAGCCCTT
>JBBSDJ010000252.1:0-2505 GCA_038249555.1 Caulobacterales bacterium | reverse complement strand
TACGCCTCGAGTTCCGGGTATGGCGCGAGGTGCTCGGACCCTGCGATTTCACGCAGCACGCAGACCATCATCAGGTCACCGGCCGTGAACCGGTCCTCGAGATAATCCTTCGTCCCCAGCCAGTCCTGAAGCTGTCCGAGACGGCTCCTGAGCCCCTCCCCCGCCTTGCGGCCAAAGTCGGCCGCCCAGGGCTCATCCGCCCAGAACATTTCCCCGAGGCGCGCATTCATCACCTGCGGCTCGACCGAATTCATCGCGGCGAAAATCCAGCTCACGGTCCGTGCCCGGGCATGGTCGTCCTTCGGCATCAGTGCCTCGCTGCCTTCCGCGATCCGCAGCACGATGGCGCCCGATTCAAACATGTCGACCGGCCCATCCCGGTAGGCCGGCACCTGCGCAAACGGCTGGCGGCAGCGATAGGCCGGCATCACCTTTTCTTCATGATCGATGAGGTTTTCGGAATAATCGATCCCCGCCTCTTCCAGCGCCCAGCGCACCCGCAGGTCGCGCACGAAGCCCTGCGCGAAAACCGGCACCCAGTTGAAAGCCGTCACCTCCGGCATGGCCCTCTCCCTTGAACAGTCTTTGTTGCCTGACTGTTCTCCTTGACCAATAGGTTGATGTCAACCTAAGGAATCGTCATGCGCGCTGATTTGCCGATCACGGTCACACGGGAAGTCTATGGACGTTGCCTGTGCCTCAATGTGCACCGGGCGGCCCGCGCCCTTGCACGCCGCTTCGATACGGCCCTCGCCCCGTTCGGAATCAGCCATGGGCAATTCTCATTGATGATGTCCCTGAATCGCCCGGACGCGCCGCGCCTCGGCGATGCGGCTGCCTTCCTCGCAATGGATCGCACGACGCTGACCGCAAATCTCAAGCCGCTGGGACGCCGTGGCTTGATCGAAATTCTTCCGGATACGGAAGATCGACGCTCCCGCCGGCTATACCTGACAGATGCTGGCCGGGACCTGCTGAAGGCTGCGGTACCTATCTGGCGTGCCACGCACAACGAGGTTGATACGCACCTCGCAACAGACGGCGCCACATTGCGCGCCGACCTGCGCAATATCGCAGCAGCTTACTGAAGTCGGCCCCAGTGCCGGCATGGCGACGGCGCAGCAATGTGCGTGCGGGTTTCAGCTCTGGAAATTGCGGGTCAGCAATCCTCGCCGAGGCAGCCGACGCTGGCCATGACGCCGTCCCGGGTCACTGTAACAACACGCAGCGCCGCAGGCGTATCGAACCCAAAGGACGCCTCGAAATCTGATATACTCATATAGAGGGGGATGACGTGCCGGCGCGAGGCCGCCGAGCTGATCTCGGCCCTGAGCCGGCCCGCTGCAAAGGCTTTGCCAAGCTGGGGCGCCTTGCCCTTGAACACGAGCACGAACCAATCGTCCCCGTCCTGTGCCGATTTCTCCTCCATCCGGACGAGGGCCTTGCGAAGCGCATCGACACCTTCCCACTCTGGAACGAGAACGAGACGCGTGCCCTCTGGAGACAGATCGCCTGGCAGCCGGAGCGTTCGGCCGTCGAGCGTGATACCTTCATACGCCGGCAACTTCGGAAACTCATTCGAGACCAGAGCATCGGGCGCCGGCGGGATTGTTGCCGCCTGAGGCACGCTTGCGGGCGCGGAGCGTTCCGTCGTGACGGGGGTCTCGGCAGGCTTCGCTTCCTCATCGGGCTCAACAAGAAGCGGCGAGGTCTCCGGCGCGCGCGTGAGAAGGTTTTCCAGGATGTCCGGCGTCGCATCACTCGCGGCGCCGCTCGCCTGCCAAATCACCTCGCCCGCCGCGTTGACCACAAGCGCTGACACGCCCGGCCCCAGTCCGAGGCCGGCCCGCAGGTCGCGGCCATCCCCGAAAATCGGAACTGTCGACGCCCTGATCTCGGGGTCACGTATTTGCGCCCTGACACGGCCGGCCGCCATGGCGCGGTCCATCCCGCGCCGATTGCCCATCATGACGACGAAGATCGTGGCCATTTCATCGTCGATCTGCGCAGCCACGTTCCGCCAGGTCTCGGCATCCTGCGTTTCGGTCTCTTCCGGCGAGAACACCAGCAGTGTCGCCGCCCCTGTCAAATCAGCCGGGATGGATGTTTCCCGTCCGTCCAGGAAGTAACCAGACAGAACGGGCAGCACGCGCGGCCCCGCCTCCGCTGCAGCTATCCCGCCAACTGCGGACGCGATCAGGAAGGCGATGAAAATCAGAAATCTGGACATGAGGCTTCTCACAAAAGCACGCGGCGGATGCGCGCAGCGAGGAAATCCAGCAACAGCACCGTCAGGAAGATCACCAGGATCAAAGTCGCCACCCGGTCATACTGGAACATGTCGAAACGGCCCTTGAGTTCCTGACCGATGCCCCCTGCCCCGACAAGTCCGATGACCGTTGCCATCCTGACGTTCCGGTCGAGGATATAAAGCGTAAGCGCCGCAAAGCTCGGCAGGACTTGCGGCAGGACAGCGAGCCGCAGAACCGCGAGCGGCCCGGCACC
>JBBSDJ010000251.1:0-2534 GCA_038249555.1 Caulobacterales bacterium | reverse complement strand
TCTTGCGGCACAGGAGGAAGAATGGCCGACATCGTCACCGGCCAGGACGAGCCGCAGCGCCCGCGCGCGAGCATGCGGCAGGTTCTGGCCTCGCTGAACCAGCCCAAGGTCGCGCTGGCCGTGATTTTTGGAATTGCCACCGGCATGCCGCCGGTGCTGGTGGGTGTGACGCTCGGCTTCTGGCTCCGCTCGGAAGGCATCGCGCTCGCGGCCATCGGCATGATGAGCTGGGTGGGCCTGTTCGTCTCGATCAAGTTTCTCTGGGCCCCTTTCGTGGACTGGATCCAGCTGCCCTGGATCGGCAAGCGCCTCGGCCATCGCCGCTCCTGGATGCTGCTCGGCCAGACTTTCGTCACCGTCGGCATCCTCGGCATGGCGTTCACCGGACCGTCCGGAGGGCTGGGCGTGTTCATCGCCTTCGCCATGCTCACGTCGTTCGCCGCCGCCACGCAGGACATTGCCGTCGATGCCTGGCGCATCGAGAGCGCGGAGGACGCGGAGCAGGACCTGATGGCCTCGGCCTATATCTTCGGCCTGCGGTCGGGGTATTTCCTTGGCAACGTGCCGGTCCTTGCCATGTCGGCCGCTATCGGCTGGAGCATGGCCTATGTGGCCGCATCCGTGGGCGGCATCGCCGGCCTTGCCGGCCTGCTGATGGCGCGCGAGCCGGACAAGGCGAGGGACTTCGCGCCCGCCGCCGGCCTTTCCAGCATACTCGCGGCCTTGATCCGCCCCCTGAAGGTTTTCTGGCAGGATCATGGCCGGAACAATTTCATCTTCCTGCCACTGGTGGCGCTGTTCTTCGTGCCGGATGGTCTGATCAATTCGATGGTCGGCCCGCTGTATATTGACCTCGGGTTCACCGGCCCGGAGATTGCGGCAACGCGCACCGTCTTCGGCTTTCCGGCGACCCTTGCGGGGGTGATCGTGGCGGGCCTCATCGGCCTGCGCTTCGGCACGATTCCGGCCATGGCGATTTCCCTCGTCCTGGCGGCGGTCTCGAATGTCGGTTTTGCCTTCCTCGCCCTCTCGGGCGGCGCCATGACTGTCTGGATTTGCGTGACGATGTTCGAAGGCTTCAGCGCCGGCATGGCGACGGCCGCCATGGTCGCCTGGGCGAGCCGGTTGACGAACCCGATCGCCACCGCGGCGCAGTTTGCCTTGCTCTCGTCCCTGATGACGCTCGTCGCGGGCTTCCTCGGAGGTTTCGCCGGGATGGCTGTCGAAGCGCTGCAGACCCAAAGCGGTTCGGCCATGGGCGGCTTTGCCACCTGGTTCTCGATCACGCCGTTTGCCGCGATCCCGCCGCTGATCCTGATCTGGCTCGTCAGTAAGCGGACGAAAGCCGTTCCAGCCTAGCGGCCTTCGCGGCGCCAGGCGAGCAGCAGCATCAGGATGAGCGCGGCGGCGGCAAGAATACCGGGCAGCAGCGGCTGGCTGGTGGACGAGCGCACGGCATAGGCATCGCGTTCGCGCAGGCCGATCCAGTCATTGCCCGCGGCGGTGCGCTGGTTGCCGATGCGGCGGATCTCCGGAAGGTTGGTGCCGGCCGCGTTGAGCCGCAGCACGCCGCCGCCGGTGGCGCGGGAGACGGGCTCCAGGATGTCCGCCGTGGAGGTCAGGTCTGCATATTCCCGGGGGTTGGCCGGGCCGTTCAGCGCAATCGCCTCAAGCCCGCCGGACCGGGCGCGGTAGATTCCCAGCTCGTCGATGGGCGCTTCCGCCGCGAAGGTGCCCGGGCCCCGGTTCACCCAGTTCGGACGCAGCGTATCACCTTCCGGCGTCTCGATTGCCAGCGGCGGCGCGGAGTCGAGCAACGTGCGCAGCTCCACTGTCGCCTTGCCGCCTTCGGCCTGGATGGAGAGGCGGCGCTCTTCCAGTTCCGGCTCCTTCATCATCCAGTGCACCATCCGCCGGATCAGTTCCGCGAACGGGCCACCGCCATCATGCCCGCTCGCCCAGAGCCAGATCTGGTCGGACATCAGCATGCCGACGCGGCCCTTGTCGACGCGGTCGACGATCAGCAGCGGGCGGCCTTCCGGCCCGGCGATCAGCACGTCACCGGCCACAGCGTCGGCCTCGATGTAGCGCATCCATTCGCCCCACTTGGTGTCGTCCAACGGCGCAGTGACGGAGTGGCGCTTGCCGGGCCCGGTCAGCTGCGGCTTGAAGCTCCCGGTACGGATCACACCGGTCGGGGTGGCGGGCAGCACGGAGGCCAGCGGCGAGCGCGCGAGGCTCGCGGGGCCTGCAAACTGCTCGCCCGCGACGATCAGCAGCGCGCCGCCATCCGCCACATAGCGCGACATGTTGGCGAGGTAGGCCTGCGTGATGACTCCCTGGCGCTCATACTGGTCGAAGATGATGAGGTCGAACTCTGTCAGCTTCTCCTCGAACAGTTCTTCGGTCGGGAAGGCGATGAGGGCGAGTTCCTCGGGGCGCGCATAGTCGGTCTTGAAGGGCGGTCTCAGGATCGTGAAGTGGACGAGGTCCACCGAAGGATCGGATTTCAGCAGGTCGCGCCAGACGCGGCC
>JBBSDJ010000250.1:0-2552 GCA_038249555.1 Caulobacterales bacterium | reverse complement strand
TTCTTCGCGGTAGCCGAGCCAGACATCGACCTTGTCGAAGTGCACGCCGAGCTGGTTTTCGATCTTGATCGAGCTGGCGCTCTGGTTGCCCTCTTCGACCCACAGCTGCTGGGTGAGAAAAACGCGTTCGGTAAGGTCTGAGCCGTAGCCGAATTCGGCGCGGACGCGTTCACAGCCATCTTCCTGGCGGATATAGGCCGCATCGGCGAAAGCGTAGAATTTGCGGCCTGTCTTGCGCACGCCGGAATAGCCGAGTCCGCCGCGTGTTTCGAAGCCGAAGCCTTCGCAGCCGGAAAGGCCGGTGACTGTGCTGCCATAGATCGGCCCGGCTTCGGCGCCGGCGGTCCAGTTCTTGTGGGTGAAGAGTTTGCGGCGGAGCGTCAGGCGGAAGGCGTCGCGGTCGAAGGCCTCATAGTCCGGATAGGTAAGGGATTCGGATTTGGCGGTGACCGTCCAAGCGTCCGTCAGGCCATATTCTGCATAGAGATCGCCGCGCCAGCCATCGGCGTCGCCGAGCGTATCGTGGGCGGCCAGAGCGCGGCCATACCAGCCGCCGTCATCACGCACCCAAGGCGCTGCGCTGGCGGCGCCGGCCAGCGTCACGGCCGTGAAGAGTTGAGTAAAGAGCCCCCGCATGGCGAACACCTTAAGGTGGCGGCGGGGTGTGGAAAAGTGGGGTTTTGGGTTGCGTTTCGGTTTTTCCGGCCGGGAGGGTCCGTTCGGGCGTGCGCAGGAACGGGGGGCGTATTTTGCAAGGCTCTGGAAGGGTTGGGTTTTAGGGTTCGGACGGGCGGTTTCTTGTAGGCGCAAGGGCTGTCTCCAGCGCGTTCAAGCGGCCTCAGCCTGTCTCATCCGTTGATCATCCTGTGTCGTTTCTCTCTCAGTTCGTTCTCATTGATTCTCATTTTTTATCACTCCGTATCGATTTATTTCGCGTCCCGGCTTTGATGCAGGGGGGCGGAAGGAGGTGGCGTGACCGGGTGAGGCCGCGAGGATACCGCGGTACGGGATGCTGCCGGATTCGTTTCAGGGAAAAACCTGAGTGGAGCGTCATCCCGGCTTTGCCGGACGCGAAGACGGGGACCAAGGAAACGTTGTGAAACAAGGAAGTCTGGATCCCGGACATTTGCTGCGCAAATTCCGGGATGACGACAAACTGACGTTGGTTCCCGTGGGTGGATACAGGCGCAAGTGAAAACCTGCGCAACGCAATCGCAACGGATCAGAGCTTGATATAGTCCGAGACGATCTTCGGTCCGGGCGCACCAGGTTCGAGCGGGCCGATGCGGATGTGGAAACCATCCGTACCGAGAAGGGTGTTGACTTCGAGGACATCGTCGACGGTGGCGAGGTTGTCCTTGTGGCGGCTGGTCCAGTCCGGCGAGAGGGCGCGGGCGCGGGTCCAGATTTCTGGTTTGCCGGCGCCGACCATGAACAGGTAGTGATGCTGCTCGCCGAACAGTTCGGGCGTGTAGCCGCCGACATTGATGAACCAGAGGGATGCCTCCGGGTTCGCCGGTGCGGGGCCCGGCGCGATCTCGATGCGGCGGCCTTCGGCATGGGTCAGTTCGGCGTAACCATCGATGTGCAGCGAGGCCGGTGTGCCCCACCAGGCGGCGCGCAGCTGGGGGACCGTATCCAGGATGGTTTCGCCGGTCACGAAGCGCAGGTCGTGCAGCTCGATATTGGCGCGCGGATGATTGCCGCCGACAAAGACCGCGAAGAGTTTCATGGGCCGACTCCTGAATCACAGGCAGTTTGGCCGGGGCCCCTGCCCCAAGCAAGACGAACGCATCTAGCTTTGATTTTCAAAGTTGTTTGTTGACAGTCCTATTCACTTTGAATTACAAAGTGCTTGTCGAAATCAACAAGGAGACGACAGATGACCCCGATCAAGACCCTGATTGCCGCTGCCGCCGCTATCGCAGCTGCCGGCACTGCCGCTGCTGCACCGCTGACCATCAACGTTGAAGGCATCGAGGCGCGCGGTGGCTCGCTGTATGTCGGCGTGCAGACCGAAGCACAGTTCCTGCAGAATGGCGGCATCGCCGGAGAGATCGTGCCGGAGCCGGAGGCCGGCAGCAGGAGCTTCACGTATGAACTGCCTGAAGGCGCTTACGCGATCTCGATCTGGCATGACTTCAATGGCAACGGCCAGTTCGACATGAGCGAAGCGGGCCCACCCGCCGATGGCTGGGCGATGATCAATGGCGAAGCAATGCGCGGCACGCCAGCTTTTGCCGAATCGAGCCTCGCGCTGCCAGCCGGCGGTGCGGCCACGACCCTGAAAGTGATCTATCCGGAGTGAGCCGGAAGACTCCGTAGACGGAGCGAAGAAGGCCCCGGCCCGTTTGACGGGCCGGGGCTTTCCCGGGTCAATCGCGCTGCGCGCTTTGCCCGGGATGACAGCTGCTAGAGCGTTTTGATCGCAACGAGAGTCGATTTGGGATTCCCATATCGGGCGAAGTCTGATTCGATTCCTTCTGTCGGAGTTACAGGAGGAGGGTATGGGCAAGCCTTTGGATACAGATCTCCGCCGCCGCGTGGTTGCG
>JBBSDJ010000249.1:0-2629 GCA_038249555.1 Caulobacterales bacterium | reverse complement strand
CCGACGAGGCCCTCGCCGCCTCGAGCTTCCAGCTCCTTCCCGGCATGCCGGTCGAAGCGATGCTCCGTACAGAGAGCAGGAGCGTGCTCAGCTACCTCGTCAAGCCGCTCACGGATTCGGTCTCGCGCACCTTCCGGGAATGAAACTGGTGCGACTGCTAAATTTCCCCGCCGGCGGACACGTCCGTTGACCGGCACGCCGGGAAGACGGCTGGTCCGGCGTTGCTGGCAGGTTCCTTGCGCCTTCCATAGCAATCATTGGCGCCCATGCCCGGGCTGGCTTACGCCAGAACGTGCGACAGCTTCTTCAGACCTTCGGCATGCCTGACCGGACCCGCCTGCGTGATCGTCTGTAGATTCAGCAGCTTCCACCGCGCAGCCGGAAGGTGGCCGATTGCGGGTTCTGGAAACGGGTTCCAATCCGGTTCGCCAGCTTCGAAAACATGGAGGAATTGCTTTTCTGCGTATGTCAGGGAATTCAGGATCTGGGCATGCATCCGCCTGAACGTCTGTTTGTGCATCTCGTGGTCAGAAGGTGACTGCTCATCCCTTCGAAGTCCGCAGTAAAGGCCCTGCGGCGGTCTTTTGCTTGTCCGTGCAGCCGTTCTTCGACCGGGCGATTGTGACTGACGAGCCCGCCCTTGTGGACGTTGGCCGTTTTTCGTGTTACAAAACCTAGGACTAAACAGTTTTTTGTCCGAGGTTTTATAACATAGTGACTATGGCGGCTCCTACGCAGAATGATCGCCTGCTCAGCTACCTGCGCGCGCATCCGATCGCGCGCGCGTATGAACTGCGCGAAGCCGGTATCAGCGCGACGGCCATCTCGCGCGCGGTAAGCGCCGGAGAGATTGTTCGCATCGGACGTGGGCTATACCAGTCCGTCGACGCCGGCAGCGATCTCCATACAAACTTCGCCGAGGTCGCCAAACAGATTCCCAGGGCCGTTATCTGCCTTGTCTCGGCCCTCGCCTTTCACGGCCTGACCGACCAGCTCCCCCGTAAGGTCTGGTATGCGATCGGCGCGAAGGACTGGGAGCCGAAGGTTTCCTACCCGCCCGTCAGGATGGTGAGGCTGCGTGAGCCCTATCTTTCAGAAGGGGTCGAAACGCACCGGATCGAAGGCGTGCATGTGCGGATCTATACGGTGCCCAAGAGCCTCGCCGACTCCTTCAGGAACCCCAAGCTGGTGGACCGGTCCGTTGCCATCGAGAGCCTGAAGGCAGCACTCGAGCAAAGGAAAGCGAGCCCAGCGGAGATCATGAAAGCCGCCACGACGTTCGGCGCCGGCAAGGTCATGGGCCCCTATCTGGAGGCCCTGACGTCAAATGGCTAAGTCCGCTGAGAACATGGCGGCGTCGGTGCGCCAGCGACTTCTCAACCTCGCGCGGACCGGCGGCCGCGACTTCCAGACCGTGCTTGTCGCATTCGGGCTGGAAAGGTTGGTCTGGCGCCTGTCAGTTTCCGGTTACCGCGACCAGTTCTTCCTGAAAGGGGGCATGCTTGTCACGCTCTGGACATCAGATCCGGGCCGCTTCACCCGCGATGCCGACTTCCTGGGGTTCGGCGCGCCAGACGCAGAACGGCTCCGCGATATCTTCTCCGAAATCCTTTCACTCGACGCCGCGGATGGGCTCGTGTTCGACACACACGCGCTGACAGTCAGCGAAATCCGTGAGGATCAGATCTATGGCGGCAAACGCCTGCGAACCCTGGCTGACCTCGCCGGCGCCAGGATTCCCATAACGATCGACATCGGTTTTGGAGACGCCGTTACCGCTCCGGATTACGAGATCGAGTATAATTCGCTCCTCGATTTTGAGAGCGCCCGGATCCGGGCCTATTCGCCCGCCACCGTGATGGCGGAAAAGCTGCAGGCGGTTGTCGCCCTTGGGCTCATCAACGGGCGAATGAAGGATTTCTATGATCTCTGGGCCATCCCCAGAGCCGTCGATGTGCCGGCGGACGCGCTGGCAGAAGCCGTGCGCGCGACCTTTCAGAAACGAGAAACTCCGTTGCCAGCAGATCGTCCGACAGGCCTGTCAGGCACATTCGCCGAGCAGCCCGGGAAAGCCGATCAATGGCGTGCCTTTTCAACTTCGACGGCCTTGGAAGGCAAATCGCTTGTCACCACGCTGGACGAAATCTGGATGCAGATTGAGCCGGCTGTCCGCAGCGCCCGAGCGTAACAGAGCGCAAACGCCGGCTGCCTGCGCTGCGCTCAGGACAGAGCGTTAGAAACGTGCAGGTAAGCGGGTGCACGTGACTGAAGAATACCTTCGGGCGATCTCATAATGAACTCATGACGCGTCGCGCGCGCTATGGGGCCCGTCGCTCCATTTATCTTCATCGTTCCGGAGAACGACCGCCTGATCGCCAAGGTCCGGGTCAGCCCTGTCGACATCGACAAGATCAGCCTCGGCCAGACCGCCGGCCTGCGCTTCAGCGCCTTCAACCAGCACGAAACCCCGCAGTTCGACGGCCGCGTCATCGCGGTCTCCGCCGACGCCATCGTCGACGAGGCCACCGGCGCCGCCTATTATGAGGCGATGGTGGAAATCCCCGACGAGGCCCTCGCCGCCTCGAGCTTCCAGCTCCTTCCCGGCATGCCGGTCGAAGCGATGCTCCGT
>JBBSDJ010000248.1:0-2691 GCA_038249555.1 Caulobacterales bacterium | reverse complement strand
TTCTCGATCGTGTTCTCGAGATAGAAGAGCGGTGCGATCTCCACGAGGCCACCGATGGATACGACGGCGAGAATGCCGACGGTGAGGAGTAGCGAATGACGCTCAACCGTTCCGTGCCGTTTCATTAAAGACATGTTGATGCTCCTTATTCGGCAGGCTGAAGTGCAGGGGACTGAGCGGGACCTGGCGCGGGAACTGCTTCGGCGTCGCGGGCTTCGCCGTGACCCAGCGCGGTGCGCACCAGGTTGTAGGCCATCAGCAGCGCGCCGATCAGATAGAGCGCTCCGCCCGCTGTGCGGACGATATACATGATGTGTTTGGCCTTGACCGTCTCGATGAAGGAATACTCGAGGAAGCCGAACTCGTTGTAGGCGCGCCACATGAAGCCTTCGGTGATGCCGGCCACATACATCGCGACGATGTAGAAGAGGATGCCGAGCGTTGCGAGCCAGAAGTGCCATTCGACCAGGGCCTTGGAGAACAGCGCCTTGCGTTTCCACAGCCAGGGTGTGAGGCAGTAGAGCGCGCCGAAGCTGATGAAACCGACCCAGCCCATGGAGCCGGAGTGCACATGGGCAATGCCCCATTCGGTATAGTGGGACAGCGAGTTGACGGCACGTACGCTCATCAGCGGGCCTTCGAAGGTCGACATGCCGTAGAAGGCGAGCGCAACGATCATCATACGGACGACCGGATCTGTGCGCAGCTTGTCCCAGGCGCCCGACAGGGTCATTACGCCGTTGATCATGCCGCCCCAGCTGGGCATCCAGAGCATGATGGAGAACACCATGCCGAGGGTTTGCGCCCATTGCGGAAGGGCGGTGTAGTGAAGGTGGTGAGGGCCGGCCCAGATGTAGATGAAGATCAGCGACCAGAAGTGCACGATCGACAGGCGGTAGGAGTAGACCGGGCGGTTCACCTTCTTCGGGATGAAGTAGTACATGATGGCGAGGAAACCGGTCGTCAGGAAGAAGCCGACGGCGTTGTGGCCGTACCACCACTGCGTCAGCGCGTCCTGCACCCCGGAGAACAGCTGGTAGCTCTTGGAGCCTGTCAGCGTGACCGGGATAGAGAGGTTGTTGACGATGTGCAGCATCGCGATGGTGACGATGAAGGACAGGTAGAACCAGTTAGCCACGTAGATGTGGGGTTCCTTGCGCTTCCACAGCGTGCCGAGGAAAACGAACAGATAGGCCACCCAGACGATGGTAAGCCAGAGGTCTGCGTACCATTCCGGTTCGGCATACTCCTTGGACTGGGTAACGCCGAGGAGGTAGCCGGTGCCGGCGATCACGATGAACAGGTTGTAGCCCCAGAACACGAACCAGGGCCACATGCCGCCAGCGAGGCGGGTGCGGCAGGTGCGCTGGACGACGTAGAAGCTGGTCGCGATCAGGACATTGCCGCCGAAGGCAAAGATGACGGCGGAGGTGTGCAAGGGCCGCAGGCGGCCGAAGTTTGTCCAGCCGAGTTCAGGGAAATAGAACAGTCCGGGGAAGGACAATTGCAGGGCGATGATCAACCCGACCAGGAAGCCCGCAATGCCCCAGAACATCGAGGCGGCCACGCCGAACTTGACGATGGTGTCTTCGTAGAAGGCCGGGTCAAACGGGTTGCGCCCGTTGCGCGCTCCCGCCCAGAGGCCCGTGATCAACAGCCCGCCGACGGTGAGAAAGAAAAACAGCCAGGCATGCGCCGCCATCATCGGATCGGCGGCATTGGCCGCGATGATCAGCGCGCCGAGCGCCACGACGCCAACCAGTAAGCTGACGGTTCCGATACTGAAGCCCCAGCCCGGCTTCTCGGTAGGTGTTACGTGCGAACTCATGAAGAACCCCTCTTGTGAGTCGATTTCGGCGGTATTGGCCGTTACCTGCCGGAGGGGGCGTGCAGGATGTATAGGGGTTACTACTTATGGGCTGGCCTGTCGCACCGGGGGTAGGGCTTCAACGTCATCAGAAGGAGTGCAAGCATGTGGAAACCAGCCGCTACAGGTAGCGCCCTGTTTGTTGCCGGAGCGCTGAAGTTCGCAGAGCATCTGAACCGGGTGCCGACCCTGGAGGATTATCTGGCTTTCCGGTGCGGCCCGTCGGGCGCCGGACAGGACGTGTCTGCACTCGGTCACCTGCTTGGCTCGGCAGGGCATTGCTGGGGTTGTTACGCCATGGCCGCGGGCGCTGCGCTCGTGGCGGTGTCAGCCTGGCGGTGGGGGCGCGCCTCGACGTTCGCTGCGAGGCCCCGCAACTGACGCCCCGCAGCCCGGTCTTGCGCCGCTTAAGCTCCGCAGGCACTGAGAAGTGGAGTATTCAGGAACCCGGCGATGAGTGACACGCCAAAAGCCATTCAGGTGCCCCTCTATGAACTGGACGCGCCTGCGCACCAGTTGCATTTCGAATCGATCCTGAATTCGGTTCCCGACGCGATGGTCGTGACCGATGAGTCGGGAACCATGCTGGCTTTCAGCCGCGCGGCCGAGCAACTGTTTGGCTATACGGCTGCGGAAATGATCGGCCAGCCGGTCAACCTGTTGATGGCGGGCCGCGACCGGACCAATCACGGAAACTATATCGGCAACTATCTTCGGACGGGAAACCGCCAGATCATCGGCAAGGGCCGCGTGGTCATCGCGGCCCGCGCGGACGGAACGGTTTTCCCGATTGACCTGAAGATCGGCGAAGCCCGGATTGGCGA
>JBBSDJ010000247.1:0-2792 GCA_038249555.1 Caulobacterales bacterium | reverse complement strand
TCGGTTGACCGGAACATCGCGAAATGACGGACACGGATGAAATCCGCCCGCCGAGCACGCTGCCCGCGTTTCTCTCGCTGTTCACGTCTACCGGCACGCTGATCTGCTGCGCCCTTCCGGCACTGCTGGTCAGCCTTGGGGCCGGGGCCGTGATGGCGGGGTTGATCGAGGCGGTGCCGCAGCTGGTCTGGCTCGGCAAGAACAAGGCGCTGGTGTTCGGCGTAACGGGCGTGTTGCTGCTCGTCTCGGGCGCCTGGCAATGGCATGCGCGCAGCCTGCCCTGCCCGGCCGACAAGGCGCAGGCCGCCGCCTGCGCGCGGGCACGCCAAGTCAGCTGGATCGTCTGGGGACTGAGCGTTGCGCTTTATGCGATCGGCTTTTTCTTCGCCTTCCTCGCAGCGTCGATCTTCTACTGACGGATTTCGCCCCCTCGCCAATCAGGCGTGGGGGCGAGCCATCACGCGGGCTTGAATGTCAGTGCGACACCGTTGTTGCAATAGCGCAGGCCTGTCGGCGCCGGGCCGTCTTCGAAGACATGACCCTGATGGCCGAGACACCGGGCGCAGTGATACTCCGTACGCGCGATGAAGAGCTTGCGGTCGACGCTGGTGCCGAGGCTGCCCGGAATAAAGTCCCAGAAACTCGGCCAGCCGGTGCCGCTGTCGAACTTCACGTCGGACGAGAAGAGGGCAAGGTCGCAGCCCGCGCAGTGGAAAGTCCCGGCGCGTTTCTCGTCATTGAGCGGGGAAGTGAACGGACGCTCGGTGTCGTGCTTGCGCAGCACGGCGAAGGCAGCGGGAGCGAGACGGGTTTTCCAGTCCTCTTCGCTGAGCGCGCGCCACTCGTCATCGGTAAACTGGGCCGGCGTGGAGGCGCTGGCCTTGGGCGTTCCGCCGGAGCAGGCGGCAAGAAGGGCGGTGGCGCCGGAGGCGAGGAAGAGGCGGCGGGAGAAGATGGACTGGGTCATGCCTGCAATACGCACAGGCAGCCTTGGTGGTTCAACTCAACTCACCGTGAGCCTCATTCCGCCGCCCGCATTATGGCTTCCATCCGCTGGATCCAGAGTATCCAGGCCTTGCGGCCGTTGTCGGTCAGGAACACGCGCGTTTGCGGCTTCTTGCCGACGAAGCGCTTTTCCTGGGTGACGTAACCTGCCTCTTCCAGCTTCTTCAGGTGGGTCGACAGGTTGCCATCGGTGGCGCCGACCTTGTCGCGCAGTTCGCCGAAGATCGCAGGACTGGCGGCTGAAAGGTAGGCCATGACGCCCAGGCGCAGACGCCCGTGGATGACGTCGTCGATGTCGTTATGGTCGAAAGGGTTGTCCTCGCTCATCGCTGGGCCCTCCGGTCAGACGGTTTCAGAGGGTTCAGCGCGCATCATCATCAAGCCCGGGATGAACACCGCGGTGAAGGCCGAGGCGGCGCCGACGAGCCAGATATATTCCGTACCCGTCAGGAAGGTGGCGGCGAGCACGCCGGCGAAAGCGGCGATGCCGGCGAACTTCAGAGCCGAGCTGCCGGTCATGGCGCCGGTGACGAACTGGCCGATGCCGTAAAGGCCGAGCACCATGGGCACTGACCAGTAGAAGCCCTCAATGCCTTCACCGGTGAAGAACACACGCGCCATCAGCCCCGCGAAATAGACAAACAGGAAGAAACCCGACGTGGTCCAGAGGACGCCCTGCACACGGTTTCCGGTGGAGGCGCCACCCGGCTTGCCGCGCATGGCCGACACGAGAAGGAACTGACCGATGCCGCCAGCAAGCCCGAATCCCAACCACATGATCCAATAAGCAGACGGCGTGAGGCCGAACGCGCCCGTGGCGATCAGGTAATGTCCAATATACGCGAGCGACACGAGCCCACCCCACATGACGAGGAACCGCCCGCCGAGCAGCGGCGCGTTCTGCCCGGCTTCAGCCAGGTCGCGGACATAGGCGAGGTCACTTGAGAGGGTTCTGGGGGATGCCATTCTTGTCTCCTGTAAAGCCCTTTGAAATCCAAAGTATTTGAGACCTGGCGAAGTGTCAAGCCGGAGCGCGGTTGCGAAACGGCCCTGAATCTGAAATACAACTTCTGTTTGTATTTAGGTGGATGGTGGTGCAGGGATTGAAAACAGGTGCGGACGTCCAACCCTTGCCCAACGGATTTGAACTCACCGAGCTCAATCCCGAGTTCCTGCGCGAGCCGCATCCGATGCTCGACCGGCTGCGGCAGGCCGCGCCGCGCCACATTCACGCGCATGCGCATTTCCCGGACGCGCCCACAGGGCTGTATCTCACGCAGATCGAGGATGTGCGCGCGATCTTCGCCGATGGCAGCTACCAGCGCGATCCGCGCGCCACGCAGCCCGGCTCGCTTGCCCGCGCCTTTGCGCCCGCCGCCGTGATGCAGGACGGGCCGCACGGCAACCTGCTCTATCTCGACGGCGCGCAGCACCGTCGCGTGCGCAGCCTCGTCTCGCGGGCCTTCACGCCGAAATCGATCCTTGCGAAACGCGCGGAGATCGAGGCGATTGCTGCGCGTCTGCTGGCAGAGGCGGGGCATAAACCCGATTTCGATTTCATTTCAGAATATGCGGCGCCTTTCCCCATCTATGTGATCGGCGACATGCTGGGTCTTCCGCGCGCCGACATGCCGCAATTCCGGCAATGGTCCGAAGATCTGATCTTTGTGTTCAATCCACTGCGCTCTCCGGATGAGGACCGCCGGCAATTGGAGGCTTTTGCCGGGCTGGACACTTACTTCGCCGATGCGATTGCGCAGCGGCGCGTGCGGCCCACTGAAGATTTG
>JBBSDJ010000246.1:0-2810 GCA_038249555.1 Caulobacterales bacterium | reverse complement strand
GCAGGCAGCCTCGCTTCCAGCCAGCCGAGGATCAGCGTGCGCGCTGCGTCCCGGTCGAGGTCGTTGAGCAGCTCGTGATACCCCTCGGGGAACATCTCCAGCGTCTTGTCGGCGGACCGGATCATCCCGAAGAAACGCTCCGACCCCTTGGCCGGCGTCGCCGCATCCTTCGCTCCGTGCACCACCAGCAGCGGTGCGCGCCAGGTGTCATACCGCCGCCAGCCATCCTCCGACACCGCAATCGCCGTCGCCCCCAGCCGTGCCGAAGGCGGCAGGAGGCAGATCATCGGGTCCGACCTGTACGCCTCAACCTCTTCCGGAATCCGCGACAGGCTCTCGGGCGCAATCGGCGGCGTCAGCCGCGCGCCCGGCGCCACCGCCGAGACCAGCCCGGCCACCGCCTTCAGCGCCCCGCCGATCTCGACCAGGATCGCCGGCGCGCTCAACACCACGCCCGCCACCCCGCCGGGCGACTTCGCAACGCTCGCCGCCGTCACCAGCCCGCCGAGCGAATGTCCGAACAGGAATACCGGCGCGCCGCCCTCGGTCAGCGCCGCGCGCGCCGCGACATGGTCTGCCACCGCCTTCTGCATGTCCGCCACGCCGCGCGCACCGTCCGTGCGCCCATGCCCTTCGAGGTCAAACGCATGCACATCAAAGCCCAGAGCCACGAGGTTCGGGATCAGCCGGTGATAGTGTTCAATGTAGCGCTCGGCATACTCGCCATACCCATGCGCCAGTAGCAGCTTCGCCCGGGGAGAGGGGCTGCGCCACACATAGCCCGCAAGACCGCGTCCGAAATCCCACGCCTCGGTCACCGGTGTCTCTGCCATCAGGCGCCTCCTGTCCAAGGCTCCGATCCTGCGCGAACTTCCCCGCCAGCGCCACCTCGCGCGCATGACTCTTCCGCCATGTGAGCGGCGCGCGGCCTACTTCCGCCGCACAGCATAATTGAAGCTCACGCTGATCCGCGCCTCTTCGCTCGCGCTCGGCATCACCTCATGCCGCAGCCAGCTTTCCCACATCAGGCATGTCCCCTCCGCCGGCGTCACGTACACGAACCGCCGCGCCGCGTCCGGCGCATCGTCCACCAGCTGCGGCGCCGCCATCATCATAGGCAAACGCGGGTCCTCGAACCGGATCCGCCCCGCGCCCTCCGGCACGCAGACATAATAGGTGCCCGAAATCACCGACCCCGGATGGATATGTCCCGAATGGTGCCCGCCCTCGCCGAGCACGTTGACCCACAGCGCGTCCAGCTCCAGCGCCAGCCCGTCCATGTCCCAGTGCAGCGCCGCCGCAAATTTCGCCGCCGCCCTGTCGAGCAGCTTCTTCAGCGCGCCGAATTCCGGAAACCGTTCCGGCAGGTCATCCAGCGATGCATAGGAGGTATACCCCGGATATCCCTCCCGCTCGCACCAGTCATTGCCGGCGGTGTCATCCTCAGACAAGACCCACACCGCCCGCTCCACGCTGCCCCGCAGCGCCGCGTCGCCCAGCGTCATCTCGTCAATCAGCGTCGCAAACAGGTGTCGCATCGGGGGCCTCGCATCGCCTCTCCGCGCGTTACAGGCTCTGGCCGCCCGCTTCAAGCGCCGCCGCGGACCCGGTCCTTCCATCTGAAATTGCCACCGGTCGCATAATTTCAAAAGATCGCTGTAGGGCTTCCGCAACCTTTCTTTCTTAAGTGGGATGCAGGAGGGCCTGCGCATGAAGGGCATCGTTTTCACCGAGTTTCTCGAACATGTGGAGGAGGCCCTCGGCCCAGCCATGGTCGAAAGCGTTATCGAAGCCTGCGATCTGGCCTCGGGCGGCGTCTATACGAGCGTTGGCACCTATCCCTGCGAGGAAATGGGTAAACTCATCGGTGCGCTGGCCGAACTGTCCGGCCGCGACCCGGTGTCGATCCTGCACGAGTTCGGCGGGCGTCTGGCCGAGACCTTCCACAAGGCCTATCCGCAGCATTTCAAGGTGCCGGACTTCTTCGACTTCGTGGAATCGGTCGATTCGCATATCCACGTCGAAGTGATGAAGCTCTATCCGGATGCGGAACTGCCGCGCTTCCACACGGTCTCGCGCGAACAGGACCGGCTGGTGATCGACTATGTCTCGTCCCGCGGGCTGGAAAACTTGGCGTTCGGCCTGTTCCATGGTTGCAGCACGATCTTCGATGAGCCCGTCCACATCACCGCCGCCGCGCATGACGAGGCCGAAGTGAAATCCGTACGGTTTACCCTCGCCCGAGCCTCCTGATGGTCCAGTTCCCGAAATCTGCCTCGACTGACCTCGAGCTGCTGCAGCGGCGGATGTCCCGCGAGAAGCTGGCGCGCAAGGAAGCCGAGCGGATCCTGGAGCAAAAGTCGCTCGAGCTCTACAGCGCCAACACCGCCCTTCTGGAAGCGCACGCCGCGCTGGAGAAACAGGTGCGGGCGCTGAAGGTCGAGCGCGACCGTGTGCTGACGATGTCGCGCACGGACTTTCCGACCCAACTGCCCAACCGCGGCGCCCTTCTCGACCTGATTGACGAGCGCCTCGCCGCCAGGCGGACGGAGGGCGAGCATGTCTGGCTTTTCCTCGTCAACCTGCAGCACTTCCAGTTCATCAACGCCGCGCTCGGCCCCCGGGGCTGCGACGCGGTGCTGCGGGGCGTCGCCGAGCGGCTGCACACGGTGGCCAGCCGGTACTCCGCCGTTGCAGGCCGCTTCAGCGGCACCGAGTTCGCCATCCTCCTCGAGGCCGGGGCGAGCGGCATTGAAGATCTCGGAAACGAGATCCTGACCTTGATCGAGCAGCCGATCCTGCTCGACGGG
>JBBSDJ010000245.1:0-2822 GCA_038249555.1 Caulobacterales bacterium | reverse complement strand
TGGAAGACCCGCTGTTCCGCACCCTTGAGGAACAGGCGAAGCTCGAGCCGTGGTGGATCAAATATGGTCCAGGCGGGACTGGACGCTCAACCGGCTATCTCAAGCCGTAGGCGGCGTCATGAAGTCGTAGCCGAGATCGTAGCGGAAGAGTTCGCGCACGCGGCTGGCATAGATGTCCATCGCTTCGCCTGAGAACAGTTCCTGCAGCGATTGCTGACGGTTCTGCAGCACATTGGGCTCGGCTTCCGGATCGACCTTCAGCGCCATCGCTTCCTTGGTACCGGCGGCCACGGCGGCGTCGAGCGCTTCCGGCGTCAGCGCGATCGCCCAATGACGGGCAATGGCTTCCAGCGTGCCGCGCGGGTCGGCGCGGGTGGCTTCGTAATGGACGCGCAGGATGGACGACGGATACGCGGCTTCGACCTCGCCCCAGCGGTTCCAGAAGCGGGCCAACCAGTAGAGGTCGCAGCGGTAGCGTTTGCCGTCCGGATCGCCCTTCAGGTATTCGAGCCAGTCGACCTGGATGTCGTATTCCCACTTGGCATGGTGCGAGGCGAGGATGGCCATCGGATGGCGCACGCACAGCGCATAGGGCGGCAGCCGGCCGAGACGGCGGGCCCAGCCCCAGTTGGCGAGCTGGTGCGGAATGGTGTGACTGCGCGCGAGGCGCGGCAGCTGCGGATAGACCGGTTCGTCGGTGGGGGAGCCCAGATACGGACGCAGGGCGTTTTCGGAGAAGTATTTGGGCCGCGGCACGCCGTACGTGTCCGCCAGCGCGACGGCGAACATGTACATCATCCAGTGGGTGCCGGAGTTCTTCGAAGTGACGAGAAAGCCGTCAAACGCCCCGTGCCGTAGCACGGAGAAATTCATCCAGTTGTCGTTCCAGACACGTGCTGCGTAGCTCATTCTTCCGCCTAGACCAGCCGCCAGGGCGGTGCAAGGTCAGGTCTTCAGGCCCGCCAGGTCGCGGTAAACTTGGAGGAGTGCCAGCTGCGCGCGCGTGGGTACGCCCTCGGCTTCGGACACAGCGACAAGCATCGCGTCCAGATCAATCACTTCCTTCGGCCCGAGCTGCGGCGACTTGACGATCAGCTTGCTGAGCTGGGTCATGGTGACCGTGGCGGGCGGACAGGATTGGGAGACCCAGGCGGCATGAGCGGCCAGCTCTTCAGCTTCGCTCGGCAGACACTGGAAATGCTCGCGGATCTCGGCTTCGATGATATCGCTCTGCAGCGGCGTCAGCGGGCCGCCGCGGGCAAGCGCGACCTGCATCATCATGATGGCCGCGGCTTCACGCGGATCGTCGATCAGGTCGAGGCCGCCCTTCCCCATCTTATACTTGAACGCGAGACGGCGCGGCGAATTGGCGACCGTCTTTGCGACATCCACGGCGACGTCCAGCCCACGCTTCGCCATCTGGAGGCGCCAGACCCAGACACCGATGAAGGTGAGCACTGCGAGGATGCCGAGAAAAATGTGCATGAGCCCAGACTAAACCTGTCCGGGCCCATACGCTACTGCCGATTGGGGGTTCGGGACTACTTCCCGCCGCCCGCTTTCACAGCCGTGTGGCCCTGCGTCAGCACATAGGCGCGGATCGCTTCCACTTCATCCGGTGTCAGGTAATCGGCGAAGGAGACCATGCCGTTGGCGGCGAGGTTGCCGTCCAGCACGACGCCCTTCCAGGCGTCCTTGTTGCCGGAGATGGCCGACCAGCGCAGATCCGGCAACACGCCGGACGAGACGCCGAGCGGGCCATGGCAGACGGCGCAGTTGCGCGCATAATGCACGGTGCCTTCCGAGATCGTCGCGAGGCTGCCAAAGGCGGCGGCTTTTGGCGTCGCGTCGATCGGCGCGAGGCCGGTGTCCGCGATTTCCTGCGTGCCGCCGATCTTGAAGGTGACGACCTTGCCAACCGAGGCGGAGACTTTTTCGTCATACCCGAAGCCGGCCGCAAGTGCGAAGGCCGAGCCCCAACCGGTGGTGATCGTTACGTATTGCTCGCCATCGATCATGTAGGTGCCGGGACCGGACGCGCCGCCGGACTTCAGCTCGTGCGTCCACAGCTTGTCGCCTGTGGCCGCGTCGAAAGCCGAAAAGTCACCGGTGAGCCGGCCCTGGAAGACAAGGCCGCCAGCGGTGGACAGCACGCCGCCATTCCAGGCGTTCTCGTGCTCGACGGTCCAGCGCGGTTTGCGGGCAACCGGGTCCCAGGCGATCAGGCGGCCCTTGAGGCTGGCGCGCAGCATCTTGGCAACTTCCGGCGGGGCGATGGGCGGTACGCCGGCCGAGAAATCGATGCCGGTATTCCAGCCGGTCGGGCGGGAGGCAAAGCGCGGGTCTTCGGCATAGGCCTGCGGGATTTCCTGCGCCGGGATATAAGCGAGGCCGAGATCCGGATTGTAGGCCATCGGGTGCCAGTTATGACCGCCGAGCGGGCCGGGCGTCTGCTGGAAGGGTTCCTTGCCATAGCGGGCTGCGGCGACTTCGACCGGGCGGCCATTGGCGTCGAGACCGGTAGCCCAATTCACGGGCACATAGGCGTCGCCGGAGATGTACTGGCCGGTGGCCGCATCAACGACATAGAAGAAGCCGTTCTTCGGCGCTTGCATCGCGACGCGGCGAGTGGCCCCGCCTTCGCCGAGCGGGAGGTCCGCCAGGATGATCGTCTGCGTGGCGGTATAGTCCCAGTTGTCGCCGGGCGTCGTCTGGAAGTGCCACTTGTAGGTGCCGGTATCGACGTCCACCGCGACAATGGAAGAGAGGAAAAGGTTGTCACCGCCGGAGGGGTCGCGGAACGTGCGGTTCCAGGGCGAGCC
>JBBSDJ010000244.1:0-2882 GCA_038249555.1 Caulobacterales bacterium | reverse complement strand
GACATGTCCGGAAGGTCGAGCGTTCCATCGATCACGAGGCGTTTCGGTGCATCCGCCGAGACGTGTGGTTCCGGCGCCGTAGGGGTGGTTGAAGGGTGGGATGGCGCGCCCATACGCTGGGCGGCGCCGAGACCAAACCCGAAAGGGATCGAAGACAGCGAGATGGGCTGGCTGAGGGTCGGAACGGCTGGCGCAGGCTCCGGGGCCGGTGGCGCAGAAGGCTCTGGTTCCGGTGCGGGTTCCGCGACCATCGGCTCAGGCGCGACTTCGACCATCGGCACAACTTCGGCGGCCATCGGTGCAGGCTCCGGCTCGAAAGCGGGCAAGGCCTCGGGTGCGGGCTCTGCCATCGCTTCAACAGCGGTGTGCTCGAACGCGCCGAAGGTGCCGAACGATCCCGGCTCTTCGGAGAGCGGAGCGACCTCGACGGATGGTGCAGGCGCCTCAACCGCCGCCTCTGCTATGGGCGCGGTAAAGGCCTCGGGAGTTGCAGCCGGTTCCGGTTCAGGTTCCGGTTCAGGTTCAGGCACAGGTTCAGGCACAGGTTCAGGCGCCCAGGCAGCCATAACGGGTTCGGGGGCTGGCTCAGGCTCAGGCTCGGGCGCTGCGACGATTTCCGCTTCGGCGGCTGGCGGCGTACCGTTGATCTGATCCGCCAGGGTCGCGACTGCCGCCGTGATCTCGGTTTCGCTTTCGATCGGCGCCGTCTCGTCGGTCGTAGCGTCCGGTGCATCCACGAGATGCAGGACAGGCGCTCCGGCCACAGCGGCGGCCGGCGGCTCGGCCTCAACCGAATCGAGGCCGGCGAGCAACGTGCGGATGGCTTTCTCCGTGCCCCGCGCATGGCGGGCCGCGTCGCGGTAAAGTTCCGCGATGAACTTGGCATAGGGCCGGCCATGCGAATCGACATCGTCGGCAAATTCTTCCGGCGTGCAGGTCTCGATCTCGCGGCCCAGCGCATCCGTGAGCAGCACGGTGTGAGGGTCCGGCGTGATGACGACCCGGTAGCCTTCGGTGTCGTGGACGACCGTGGCATTCTCGCCTTCGGTCCACGTGACCCGCTGCTTGCGCGTCATCTCGCTCAGCTTGTCGATGAGACGCTTGGTAGAGGGATGCAGCATTGCGGCGTGCCTTCCTGATGGGGCCGAATATGACTTAGGCGTCAGGTTAGCCCGGCCTGCGCCAAGATTCAAACCTAAGAGCCAGATTCCTCTCAGGTGTCCCGATTTGGAAACCCATGCAGACCCGATGCCGGTCCGCCGGGCGCGTCAGCGGGCGGGCGCAACATAACGGAGCTCGGCGAGAATGGCGGCCGGATCCGAGGCATCGCCGCTCTCGACCTTGTAAACACGGGCCAAGGCGCCCGCTGAGACCGGGTCGGGGCAGACGAGCCAGCCGGGCTCCGACAGGCTGCACAGCGCTCGGTCGTCCTCAGACAGGTCGCCAAGGCGGGCCTGCCCGATCACTTCGCCCTTGGGGCCGCGCACATTGGCATCACGGCTGCGCACGCTGGCGACATAGCCGCGGCTCCAGTCGGGTTCGACGATGAAGCGCGCCGCCTCGCTGCCCTTGGCGCGCACTTCAAAACTGACTGTTCCGGCCGAGGGATCGGTCAAGGGAATGACCGAGTGCCCGGGCAACGCCTTTTCGACCGCAGCGACGGTAAACGGCGTGTCCGGTCCGAGGGCCCCGACTCCGGCCGGCGACATGACCAGCATCGCGGCGTCCCGCACCTCGCTGCGCAGCCGCGCGATGTCTTTGATGAACGTCTTGACCGGCTGGTCCTTATCGACCGAAAGGTCCGTGCGGAAACCGCGCACGATACCGTCCGGCGAGACGACCAGATAGGTCGGCGTCCAGCGAATCTTCAACGCCTCGCGCAGGCTGGCATCCGTGTCGAGGATTACCGGCAAGGTGTAGCCGACCGATTCGAAATAGGCGTCGAGCGAGCCATGCTTCCCAAACATGTCCTCCGGCGTGGCGCGCTCTGCGTTCTGCGGCACGTGGAGCGTCACGAAATCGAGGTCCGGATCGGCTGCAACCGCGCGCGACAGCGCTTCGGCATAAGGGCCATCAGCGCGGGAGTCGCCGCACCAGACGCCCCACACGGCGATCACCGTCCAGCGGTTCAAGGTAATGGAATCAAACGTACCGCCGTCTGCCATCGGCGCCGTGAAGGCGGGCAGCTTCTGCCCGATCAGGGCATATTCGGTGGGGCGGCTTTCGGCTTCCGGTTCATTCGCTGCGGCGAACGCAGTTGCGGCCTCCGGCGTTTCGGGCGCGTTGCTGCAGGCAGCTGTCAGGGCGAGGGCAGTCAGGGCGGCAAAAAAATGTTTCATCGAAGGGGGGCTCCGGAGACCATGCCACCATGTTGCACCTTCCTGCGGCATGATGAAGGCACGCCCTTGCCGCGCAAAAGAAAAGGGCGGCCTCGCGGGCCGCCCTGTCCGTTCTGCGAATGTGGGTGTTCGAGATCAGTTGTAGAATTCGAACAGGCCGGCTGCGCCCATGCCGCCGCCGATGCACATGGTGACGACGCCCCATTTGGCTTTCCGGCGCTGGCCTTCGAGCAGGATGGAGCCGGTGCAGCGTGCGCCGGTCATGCCGAACGGGTGGCCGATCGAGATGGCGCCGCCGTTGACGTTGTACTTGGCCGGATCAATGCCGAGACGGTCGCGCGAGTAGAGGCACTGCGACGCGAAAGCTTCGTTCAGTTCCCAGAGGTCGATATCGCTGACCTTCAGGCCATGACGCTCAAGCAGGCGCGGCACGGCGAAGACGGGGCCGATGCCCATTTCGTCGGGGTCGCAGCCGGCGACGTTGAAACCTGCGAAACGGCCGAGCGGTTTCAGGCCGCGCTTGGCAGCTTCCTTGGCTTCCAT
>JBBSDJ010000243.1:0-2934 GCA_038249555.1 Caulobacterales bacterium | reverse complement strand
TTTGAACAGACGGTCAGTGAGCTGATCGCCGAACCCGGGAATCTGTGAAACTATCCTCAGATCGAGATCCGCCGCCGTCTCGATCCCGAACGAGACAAGCTGCGCAATCCGGCCCGCGCCAATACCGTGTACGCATCCGGGGCCGATCCGGAACGAGTCCAGATAAGCACGCAGCTGCACCTCGCGCGGCGTGGCCGACTGGAGCGAGACCGACGCTTGCGCCTGCTTGGGCAACTGGCTTGCACCCAACCGCTCCCGTTCGATATGCGCCGCCATACTGACAGCTTCTGCATACCCCCCGTTGCGGAACTGGCTGGTCAGGGCCTTCTGCTCGCTGGTGAGCTTTGCAACGCGGCGACGGCGCCGATAGAAAATCACCGCGTTTGCTCCGAGCACGGCCAACACGACGAGCAGGGATCCGAGGAGTGCCCAGGCTATGCCGCTGGATGCAAATGTCAGGACAGCCGCCACACCAATGATCCCGAGAAAAGTGGGCAGTTTCGCGAGGATCTTCAATCGCCAGGCCCGGCCGCCGGAAAGAGCTACGGAGGGCGCTTTCCAGGCGCCGAGACGTTTTGTGCGCGCAGTCTCCGCCACCAGGCGCTGCGAAATCCGAAGCAATGCGGCCGGGTCAAACTTTCCTGCGCTGAGCGAAGCGGGGACCCCGTCAAGGAAGGCCACTATGCCGGCCTGCTCGAACGCGCACCAGGGGCATGTGGAGAGTCCCGTGCGATACACATGCGACCGCCTCTGGCTGCAGGTCGTCAGCCCCTTCGCCAGTTCTGTGAGCGCCGCCGCCCACTCGCGGGGCGTCGGGCGCTGGCTGGCAGCATCTGCCATTCCAGGCTGGAATGCCCGGAGGAACAGAGCCCGGATCTCTTCGCTGACCAGCGATAGCGGCGGCGCGGCTGGCGGAGGCCTGAGGAGCCCCGGCGGATCAAGATAGGCATAGCCATGCTGCGCGATGGCGCTGGCAATCTCCGTTGGCGCCCCCGCCTTGACCGGCACTCCTGAAAAAGGATGACGCCCCAGGAACAGGAGCTGGAAGATCAGGACCGCGAGCCCGAACGCATCATGGTCCGGTGTGCGGTCCAGATCGCCAAGCCGCTGCGACTGCAGCTCAGGCGGCGTATAGGTGTCCATGCCCACCTGGCAGCGATAGACGCGGCCCTCGGCAGCAAATTGCATGCTGTCGCAGTCGATCAGCCGCACCTTGCCGTCCTTTCCAACCCGGACCGAGCCGTGATTGACATCGCCGATGACGATGCCCGCCGCATGCGCCGCCGCAAAGGCGATGGCCGTATTGGCAGCCACCCGGACAAGAAAACTCCAGTCACTGTGCGGCAGATGGCGCGCCCGGTCCCGGGGAGAGTAGATCTCATGAATATCATACGGCTCGGGCGCCCGGGCCATGATGAACCCTTCGATGCGTCCGTCATTGCCGCGCAGCAGCTCGCGCGGCCAGGCGGCATGCACGCCAAGCGCCCCCGGACCTGCGCTCACCATCGCTTCAAGCTTCGCCGCCGCGTCATCCTGCAAAGGCTCGCGGTAAATCTTGGCGACTTCCGCCGCATTGGAGACAAGTGCGAAGACGGTCCCCTCCCCGCCTTCGCCAAGTTTCTCGCCCAGGGCCGGTCTAGTCTGAGGCCGCATACTGGTGCTCGCCGGCCGAAGCCGCATCGCCTGGCGCGCGCTGAAGCGGCGCCAGCCGTGAGGCGAGAATCAGGGACTTGTCATCATCCGTACGCGCATTGATCGCTTCACTCGAAAGGTAGGCAGCAAGGGCGTTCGCCAGCACGAGGTCTTCACCGGCCGCGCCGGATTCCCTTACCGCGGGCAGCATCTCGTTGAAGAAGGCGTCGGCAACCGGGCTGCCCGCGGCCTCCCGGATCAGAAGGCGCTCAAGGCCATCACTGAACAGCGACACTTCCGCGACGCCGTGAGACCGCACGCTGACATTAGCCCGCTGGCGCGCGTCTTCGTCGGTGAGGAAATAGGTCTCATTGGCGTAGGTCCCCCGCTGCGGCTCGAACACCAGCTCCCACCGCCCCTCAGCCGACGGCACGACAATCGCGCCGTCGCCGATCTGTACGAAGGCCGACCAGGTATCGGCCACAAGCGCCGCGACGAGCGTCGTCGCATAGTCCCGCGCCGGCTGTTTCTCGGTGAAAGCCCTCAGCGTGACGGCAAGCGCCGCAAAAGAGAGGAAGTCTCCCAGATCTGCCTCAGAGATCACGCCGCCCGCGTCGCGCAGGCGGTCGCCGGCAACGGTCAGGAAGGCTTCCGCCGCAACCTTCGCGCCGGTAGCCGCCTGGGACGAGGAGCCTGCGCCGTCACAGACACAGGCCGCCAGCACATTGCCGCGCACCGTCCCGATGAGCCGGGCGGCTGCGAAATCCTCGCACCCCCGCCCCTCGGCGACGTGACGGGTGCCCGTCACAGCCGCCTTGGCATATCGCCATCCTGGCCTCATGCGTCAGACCTCCGCCCAGCCATCCGGCGCAGGCAGCGCGACACGGTCCCCCGGCGAAGAGCGCGAGACCGCCTTCAGCGAATTCGACAGCCAGCGGAAAAGTTCGGCGAACTTCAGCCCGTCGAGTTTAATCGGAGGGCGCACGGAGATCTTTTCAAACGTCTCCATGTCCGCGCCGTCAACACCCACCGCGAAGAACGCAAAGGCATTGCTCGCCTCACCCTCACGCACGCGCTTCGCCGCCGCCGTCCAGGAATCGGTCGGCGCGCCGTCCGTGATCAGCAGGACAGGTCTGCCTGCCGCGCTGAAAAACGTCGCTGCCGGGCGAGGATGATGCGGCTTCGCGGCCCTATCCACCCACAGTCGGGCGTTCCGGCGAGTGCAGACGACGCTTGGAGCGGAAGACTCTTGATCTGTCGGCAAAATTCGGCGATTTTGCCATCAAGCGGCAGGCCACTTGG
>JBBSDJ010000242.1:0-2961 GCA_038249555.1 Caulobacterales bacterium | reverse complement strand
TGGCCGTCGATCTCGGCGTTGACGGCCGGAATATCCTTCAGCGCGCTGGTGACCGCCTTCACGAAGAAGCTCATGAAGCCGAGCTTGATTCCGTGGCGGGCGACGAACGCATCCTGGTGTTTCTTGCGCAGGTCCATGATGGCGGACATGTCGACATCGTTGAACGTCGTCAGCATCGCAGCCGTGTCCTGCGCCTCTTTCAGGCGGCGGGCGATGGTCTGGCGCAGGCGGGTCATCCGTACACGTTCTTCACGCGGACCGGTTTCGCGGGGTGGGCGGGCCTCTGTATCGGGCATCTTCGTCACTTTCGGCTGGTTCACATAGGCAAGGGCGTCGGCTTTGGTGGCGCGGCCATCACGGCCGGAGCCCGGGATGCTGGCGGGGGCGACATTCGCTTCGGCGGCGATGCGGCGCACGGACGGAGCGACCGGGCGCTCGCCCGTGCCTGTAGCCGCAGGCGCCGAGATGGTTTTCGCAGGCGCGGCTTCGGCGGCCACCTTGGCTGCAGCCGGCATCGACGCGCCGATGCGCGCTATCACGGAGCCCGGCGCGACGCTGGCGCCTGGCGCGACCAGCAGCTCGACGATCACGCCGTCGGCCGGCGACGGCACTTCGAGCGCCACCTTGTCGGTTTCGATCTCGGCGATCGTCTCATCTTTCTTGACCTTGTCGCCGACCTTCTTGCTGAACGAAGCGATCGTGCCTTCGGCGACGCTCTCGCCCATCACGGGGACTTTCACATCGGTGGTGCCGCCGGCGGACACCGGCGCGGGTGCAGCCGGTGCGGGCGCTGGCGCAGGTGCGGCGGCCGGCTTGGCAGCCGGTGCGGGCTTTGCCGCAGCCGCCCCTGCCCCGTTGATCCGTCCAAGGAGGGCGCCGATGCCGACTGTCTCGCCTTCCGGCACCGAGATGTCCGACAGGACGCCGTCCTCGCTGGCAGAGACTTCGACCGACACCTTGTCGGTCTCCAGTTCGACCAGCACGTCGTCCTTCTTCACCGCGTCGCCCTTGGCCTTCAGCCAGCGACCGACGGTGGCTTCCGTGACGCTTTCACCGAGTGTGGGTACAACAATGTCTGACATGGGCTTGGTCCGAAGGGATTGCTGGAGGAAGGTCAGGCCGCAGGGTTGCGGTCATCCACCGGATCGGGCGACAGCGCGATCTTGATGAGCGACGCCTGCTCGGCCTGGTGCTTGGAGAGAAGGCCAGTGGCGGTAGCCGCGCTGGGCGGGCGGCCCGAATATTTCGGGCGCGGATTGGCATAGCCGGCCTGCGCGGCGCACCATTCGATCTCGTCACGGATGAAGGTCCAGCCGCCCATGTTGCGCGGCTCTTCCTGGCACCAGACGATCTCGGCCTGGGTGAAGCGTTTCAGCTCGGTGATCAGCGACTTGCGTGGCACCGGGTAAAACTGCTCGACGCGCAGCAGGTAGACATCGTCCGTACCCGCCGCTTCGCGCGCCTCGAAGAGATCGTAATAGACCTTGCCCGAGCACAGAACGACCCGCCGGATCTTCTTGTCGGCGACCAGTTTCACCTTGCCTTCGCGGCCCGGCGTCTCGGCATCGTCCCAGAGGATGCGGTGGAAGGTCGACTTGGCATTCATGTCGTCGATGGTCGAGGTGGCCAGCTTGTGGCGCAGCAGAGATTTCGGAGTCATGATCACCAGCGGCTTGCGGAACTCGCGGTGGATCTGGCGGCGCAGGGCGTGGAAATAGTTCGACGGCGTGGTCAGGTTGCAGACCTGCATGTTGTCTTCCGCGCACATCTGCAGAAAGCGCTCGAGGCGGGCGGAGGAATGCTCCGGGCCCTGACCTTCATAGCCATGCGGCAGCAGCATCACGAGGCCGGACATGCGCAGCCATTTGCGCTCGGCGCTCGAGATGAACTGGTCGAAGTATACCTGTGCGCCGTTGCAGAAGTCCCCAAACTGGGCCTCCCAGAGGGTCAGCGTATTGGGGTCGGCGAGGGAGTAGCCATACTCGTAGCCGAGCACTGCTTCCTCGGAGAGCAGCGAGTCGATCACTTCATAGGGCGCCTGCTTGTCGCTGATCAGGTTGAGCGGCGTATGGCGCTCGCCGGTCGTCTGGTCGACCATGTGGCTGTGACGCTGCACGAAGGTGCCGCGTCCGACGTCCTGGCCGGACAGGCGCACGGGGAAGCCTTCGTCGAGCAGGCTCGCAAAGGCGAGGTGCTCGGCGCCGCCCCAGTCAATGTCCTTGCCGGATTCGTAGCTCTCGCGGCGGCGGGCGATGACGCGCTCGACGGTCTTGTGGATGTCGACGCCTGCCGGCACGCGCGTGATCGCATCGCCGAGTTCCTTGAGCTTCGCTTTCGCTACGCCCGTCTTGCCGCGCCGGTCGTCATCGATCGGCAGGCTGAAACCGGACCAGTGGCCTTCCAGCCAATCGGCCTTGTTGGTCTTCAGGTCCTTGGCGGCAGTGAAGGCCTTTTCGAGGAAGTCTTCGAATTCCTTCACCTGTGCTTCGACCTGTTCAGCCGTCAGCAGGCCTTCGGCGACGAGGCGCTTGGCATAGATTTCGCGCGTCGACGGCAGGTCCTTGATGACCTTGTACATGACCGGCTGGGTCATCGTCGGGTCATCGCCCTCGTTGTGGCCGAAGCGGCGATAGCAGAACATGTCGAGCACGACATCCTTGCAGAATTTCTGCCGGTACTCGGTTGCCACCTTGGCGGCGTAGACGACCGCTTCCGGATCGTCACCGTTGACATGGAAGATCGGCGCCTGGACCGCCAGCGCCACATCCGAAGGATAGGGCGAGGAGCGCGAATACATCGGGCTGGTGGTGAAGCCGATCTGGTTGTTGACGATGAAGTGGATGGTGCCGCCGGTACGGTAGCCTTGCAGGCCCGAGAGGGCGAAACACTCGGCCACGACGCCCTGCCCCGCGAAGGCCGCATCGCCGTGCAGCAGCAGCGGCATTTTCGTGGTGCGATAGA
>JBBSDJ010000241.1:0-3072 GCA_038249555.1 Caulobacterales bacterium | reverse complement strand
TTTGAACAACTTTCCGCGGTCGAAACCGGCCGCAGCCGCGTCGACCAGATCGACCCCGCGCTGGCCCTGTCGAACGCCCCGGACATTGACCGGCTGACCGCGCCGGAGCCGGCTGCGCCTGTAAGCGCCTGCACCCTCTCTCCGGAGCAGCAATCTATCGTCACCAGTCTCGAAGCGCAGGGCAAGTTGCCGGCCGGAGACTGCGAAATGGTCGCCTGGTTTGCCCAGCCGGGAGACAAGGTTGAAGGCGAAGACCGCCAGTCCCTTGCGGAAGCGGTCATCGCCGGTTCGCCGGAAATGCTGGGCCGCGAGTCGGAAGCCGATCGTCTCGCGCAGCAGGAGCTCGAAAGGCGCCAGGCCGAAGCGGCCGCCTCGGCGGCGATTGCGCTGACAATCCTCACCCCCGCGGTGCCCGTTCCGCCCGGCAAATAGCCGCTCCCGGAAACCTTTTGTGAACCATGCAGGCTCCAATGATGCCAGTTCGGGTGTATGCCCGAACTTGCCGTCATCCAGAGGAATTTCCGCGCATGTCCGCCGCCCCCGTCTCGATTGCCCGCCTCATTGCCCGCGAACTGAATGCCGAGGAAAAACAAGTCTCTGCGGCAATCGATCTGATCGGGGAGGGCGCCACCGTTCCGTTCATCGCGCGCTACCGCAAAGAACGCACCGGCGGCCTCGACGACACCCAGCTTCGCCACCTGGCCGCCCGGCTCACCTATCTGACCGACCTGAACGCCCGCCGGGACACTGTCCTCAAATCCATCCGCGAGCAGGGCAAGCTCACCCCGGCGCTTGAAAAGCTGATCAACGCCGCCGAAACCAAGGTCGCGCTTGAAGACCTCTACGCGCCGTTCAAGCAGAAGCGCCGCACCAAGGCGACCATCGCCCGCGAAGCCGGCCTCGCGCCGCTTGCCGAACAACTGCTCGCCAATCCTAACCTCAATCCGGCGGAGATCGCAGCGAAGTTCATCTCTAAAACCAAGGGCGTTGCTTCCGCCGAAGAGGCGCTCGAAGGCGCCCGCCATATCGTCGTCGAGACCCTGGCCGAGACGCCGGAAATCGTCGGCGCCGTGCGCGAGAAGATGTGGGCCGAAGGCAAGGTCCGCTCCAGCGTCGCCAAGGGCAAGGCTGAAGAGGGCGCCAAGTTCTCCGACTATTTCGATTTCGACCAGCCTATCGAGCAGCTTCCGTCCCATCGCCTCCTCGCACTGCTGCGCGGCGAGAAGGAAGGCGTGCTGAAACTCGGTCTCGATATTCCGCATGCGAACGATCGCCCGCATCCGGCGGTCGGCCTAGTGATGACCAAGGCCGGCCTTGCCCGCAAGGGCCGCCCCGCCGATGCCTGGCTCGCGGAGACGGCGGAGATCGCGTGGAAAACCCGCCTTGCGCCGTCGTGCACAAACGACCTCTTCGCTCGCGTCAAGGAGCGTGCCGATGGCGAAGCGATCAGCGTCTTCTCGAAGAACGTCAAAGCCCTGCTGCTCGCCGCCCCCGCCGGCCCGAAAACTGTCATGGGTATCGATCCCGGTATTCGCACGGGCTGCAAGATCGCCGTGGTCGACGCCACCGGCAAGGTGCTCGACACCGACACGATCTACCCGCACGAGCCGAGGCGCGACTGGGCAGGGGCCCTGATGACGCTCGCCAAACTCGCCAAGAAGCACAAGGTCCAGCTCGTCAGCGTCGGCAACGGCACCGCCAGCCGCGAGACCGACAAGCTCGTTGCCGAGCTTGAAAGCAAGATGCCGGATCTTGGCCTCACCCGGGTTATGGTGTCAGAAGCAGGTGCTTCGGTCTATTCGGCTTCGGAACTCGCCGCGAAGGAGTTCCCGGACATGGACGTTTCGATCCGCGGCGCAGTCTCCATCGCTCGCCGCCTGCAAGATCCGTTGGCGGAGCTTGTGAAAATCGAGCCGAAAGCCATCGGCGTCGGGCAGTACCAGCACGATGTTGACCAGTCCGCTTTGTCGCATTCGCTCACCGCCGTCGTGGAAGACTGCGTGAACGCTGTCGGCGTCGACGTGAACACAGCCTCCGCGCCGCTGCTCGCCCGCGTTTCCGGTCTCAACGAAACGCTCGCCTCGAACATCGTCGCTTTCCGCAACGAGAACGGCGCCTTCAAGTCGCGCGCCGCGCTAAAGAAAGTGCCGCGCATGGGCCCGAAAGCGTTCGAACAATCCGCAGGTTTCCTGCGCATCCGCGATGCGAAAAACCCGCTTGACGGCTCCAGCGTCCACCCCGAAGCCTATCAGGTCGTCGAGCGCATCTCGGAGAAAACCGGGCGCGACGTGAAAAGCCTCGTCGGCGACAAGGCCTTCCTGTCGAAGCTGAAGCCGCGCGATTTTGCTGACGCCACCTTCGGCGAGCCGACCGTAGCCGACATTCTCAAGGAACTGGAAAAGCCGGGCCGCGATCCGCGCCCGGAATTCAGGACAGCGACCTTCAAGGACGGCATCGAGAAAATCTCTGACCTGAAACCCGGCATGTCCCTCGAAGGTGTCGTCACCAACGTCACGGCCTTCGGCGCCTTCGTCGATATCGGCGTCCACCAGGACGGCCTCGTCCACATTTCGGAACTGTCCGACACCTTCGTCAAAGATCCGCACACGGTTGTTCGCGCGGGTCAGGTGGTGCGTGTCCGCGTCAAGGAGGTCGACGCCGCCCGCAAGCGCATTGCCCTCAGCATGAAATCAGAATCCGGCGCAGAGCCGCGCGGCTATGCGGGTGGGCGCCGCTAGGAGGGTACGGCGGTGCTGACGGTCTCCGGCGTTCCGGCGCCGCGTCCCCCGACGCGCATCATCCGTGTGGCCGCCATCGACCAGTTGCGATGGAAGATCAGCAGGTAGCTGACATAGGTCAGCGCGCCCACCGACATCTTCAGCCCGAGTCTCAGCCAGGGATCAAAGTCCTGCGTCTGGTATTCGATCAGCATGACGGCTCCCGCCATCACGACGCAGCCGACATAGGCCGGAAGCACTGACATCAGCAGGCTTATCGGTTTCGTGTGCATGTCCTTCACAAGGATCGGCACTGTCAGGGCTATGCGAACAGACTCGGTAATCAGCAGGGACG
>JBBSDJ010000240.1:0-3078 GCA_038249555.1 Caulobacterales bacterium | reverse complement strand
CGCCGCGCCGAAAGCGTGCAGGATGTGCCGCTGAACATTGCCGCCGTCGGCGGTGAGCAGATCGAGGAGCAGGGCTTCGACGAACTGGCCGACGTGCTCGCCTATGTGCCCGGCATCAACGTCATCGACCGCGGCGGCCGGCAAGGCAACCCGATCATCGTGCGCGGCCTGAACGCCGACGGCCTCGGCTCCGGCGACGGCAACAATGACGGCGGCGGCACGGTCGCCACCTATATCGGCGAGGTGCCGGTCTTCGTCGACCTCAAGCTCAACGACCTTGAGCGCGTGGAAGTCCTGCTCGGCCCGCAAGGCACGCTCTACGGCGCCGGCACGCTCGGCGGCGCGATCCGCTACATCCCGAAGAAGCCGGATTTTGATGGCGACACGCTGGATGTCCGCACCGAGCTTTCCCAGTATTCCCAAGCCGACGACATTTCCTATGACACCGGCTTCACGTTCAACAAGGCGCTGGCGCCGAACTTTGCGGTGCGCGGCTCGATCGATTTCGAGAAAGATTCCGGCTTCATCGACTATCCCTTCGTAGTCCGCGAAATCGGCGTGTCTGATCCGGACCCGGACTTTACCGATCCATCGGACGTGGCGGCCAACTTGCGGCGGGTGAACGATGCCGACGGCGAGGATGTCCTGTCGGCGCGCCTCGCGGCCCGCTGGGCGCCGCTCGACTGGCTCGACGGCACGCTGACCTATTACGTCCAGCAGTCCGACATCGAAGGCCGCCGCGGCTCCTCCGCGCGGTCTACCGTTCCGGCCGGCGAGTACGAACTCGGCAAGCGGGTGGAAGAGCCGAACGAGATCACCAACCAGCTGCTCGCGCTTGAAGTGGTCGCCGACCTCGGCTTTGCCGAACTCACCTCGGCCACCGGCTATTCGAAGTTCAACGACATCGGCCAGCGGGACCAGACAGACCTGCTGATCACGCTCGAATATAGCTATGAAGCGTTCCCGACCTTCACGTCCTTCACGCGGGAGAAAGGCAAGCAGGACCGGATCAACCAGGAGCTTCGCCTTGTCTCGACCACCGATGGCCCGCTCAACTGGATCGCCGGCGTCTTCTACAACCAGTTCGAGAGTGCAGGTTATTCGGCGGAGTACACGCCCGGCTACGCAGACTTCGCCGGCTTCAACCGTGCGGACGACCTCGAGTATTACTCGCAAGCATATTCGAAACTCGAGGAATCTGCCTTCTTCGGAGAAATTGGCTACGATCTGACAGACAAGTGGACGGTCACAGTCGGTGGACGATACTACCAGTATGAACTCGAATCCTTCAGCGACGTCGATTTCCCGCTGTTCGATGCCGGTTTCCAGACTGTTGGCGTGAGCTCCTTGCAATCCAGTCTCGAGGCGGACTTTGCGGCCGGCAGCCCGAACGGGACCGAGAAGACGGGCCAGTCCGACGAAGGCACACTGTTTAAGTTCAACACAGCCTACCAGTTTACGGACGATATTCTTGGCTATCTGACAGTCTCTGAAGGCTACCGGATCGGGAACGAAAATGGCGTGCCGGAATGTCCGGCTTTTGATCCCTTGGCGCCGAACGTCCAGGGCGCCTGCGCCCTCGCGCCCGGCCAGCAGTTCGGGCCGAACCCGGGCGATGTTTCTACGCGCGACGAGCGGCAGTACCTGCCTGACACGACCACCAACTACGAAGTCGGCTTCAAGACGACGCTGGCGAATGGCCGTGTCACGCTGAACGGCGCCGCCTACTTCATCGAGTGGACGGATCCGCAACTGACCTCGGCGACGATCAACGCCTCGATCCCGATCACGGTCAACGCCGACGGTGCCGAATCCAAGGGCATTGAGTTCAACGGCGAGTGGCTGATCTCCGAGGCGCTTTCGGTGCGCGGCAGCTACAGCCATTCCGAAGCTTCGTTGACAGCGCTCGCGCCGGGCCTTGTCGGTTCAATCACGCCGCCGGGGTTCGGCACGATCCTGATCGACGGCGAGGACGGCGACCGCCTTCCGGGCTCGCCGGAGGACCAGTTCTCCGTATTCGGAACCTATGTGCACCAGCTGACCGCACACTGACCTTCAATGGCGGTTACGCCTGGCAGGGCGATGTGCTTTCCCGCACGGGCGACCGGGGCGGTGGGCTGACGCTGGACGCATATGGCGTCGCGAACGTCTCGGCCGTGTACGATACCGGCCCTTGGGCCGCCTCGCTGTTCATCAACAACCTGTTCGACGAGTATTATGAGACCGGCGTGGTCTCGTCCCCGCTGTTCAACCAGGTGCTGACGGACGCCGGTGGCGACCCGGTCTATACCCGCAGCTACTTCACCTATGTCGGAGCCCCGCGCGTTATCGGCGTGCGGTTCAACTACAGCTTCGACTGACAATGTCTGAAGCAGGCTGGGCGAGAGCCTGGCCTGACGGGGCACCGGGGGGTGTCAGACGGAAAAGGCCGCCTGCAAGGGCGGCCTTTTCTTATTTCTTGAACCCAGCAAGCGGGAGAGGGGAGCAGGTCAGTCTGCCAACCCGTCAAAAAACACTGCGCCGTCCTTCATCACGAAGTCGACGTCTTCCAGCTCGCGAACGTCCGCCAGCGGATCACCGGTCACGGCGATGATGTCGGCGCGCTTGCCGGCGGTGAGGGAGCCGATCTCGCCGGCGAGGCCGAAGAGTTCGGCATTTCCGATCGTGGCGGCGCGGATCGCGTCGGCCGGGCTCATGCCCCATTTGACCATGAAGGCAAACTGCCGCGCGTTGAGGCCGTGGGTGTAGACGCCGGCATCGGTGCCGAACGCGATCTTTGCGCCGGCTTTCACGGCGGCCTGGAAGCGCTCGCGCTGCGCCTGTCCGACGATCTTCTCCTTCTCCAGCGATTCCGGAAGGATGCCGGCCGCTTCGCCTTCGCCGAGGATGAAGTCCGACACGTAGATGTCCATCGACAGGAAGATGCCCTTCTTGATCGCGGCCTTGATGCTCTCGTCCGTGATCAGGCTGGAATGCTCGACCGAATCGACGCCCGCCTCGATGGCGGTCGCAATGCCCTTGGCGCCGTGGGCGTGGACAGCGACTTTCATGCCCAGCTCGTGCGCCTCGTCGACGATG
>JBBSDJ010000239.1:0-3103 GCA_038249555.1 Caulobacterales bacterium | reverse complement strand
TCATCGCCGCGCGCCAGAGCGTGTTGTGGTCGCGTGACATCTTGAGGAAGGCCTCGTCGCCGACGCTGGCAATGCCAGCCTCGACGGCAAGCGTATTGACGTTGAAAGGCCCCCGGATGCGCTGGTAGGTGTCGGCGATGGGTTTGGGCATATAGGCCCAGCCGAGGCGGAGGGCGGCGAGGCCGTAGATCTTCGAGAAGGTCCGCATCATCACGGTCGTGTCGCGGCGGTCGACCAGGTCGCGCAGGGCGGCTTCGTAGTCCGGGCCAAGATACTCCGAATACGCACCATCGACCACGAACAGAACATGCGGCGGCAAGGCGTCCTGCAGGCTTTTAAGGGCGTCGAGCGAAAGCATCGTGCCGGTCGGATTGTTCGGGTTGGCGAGGAACAGAATTCTCGTTTTGGGCGAGACGGCCCCGAGGATCGAATTGACGCCGGCCGTCATGTCGGTCTCCGGCGCCTTGATGGCCGCAGCGCCGTGGGCGCGGGCGGAGACTTCGTACATCGAGAAGGCATGCTCGGTGAACAGCACTTCGTCGCCGGGACCGGCATAGCACTGGGTCAGCAGGTGGATGATCTCGTCCGAACCGGCAGACGTGACAACGCGCGAGGCGTCCGCAATGCCTTTTGCCTTGGCGATGGCTTCGCGCAGGGCGGTGTAGTCCGGGTCTGGATAGACCTGCAGCCCCTCGCCCGCCGCCTTGCGGATCGCTTCGACGGCGAGCGGGCTCGGTCCGAACGGGTTCTCGTTGGAGGCGAGCATGGCGACCGGTCCCGTCGCCCCGTGCAGCTTGCCGCCCGGGACGTAGGACTTGGTGTGGGCGATATGGTCGAGAGGCTTGATCGTGTTCATCGACGGGGCGCTTACACCAAAGGCAAGGCGGCGGGAATGGCGCGGCTTGCCGCGATCAGGGCTTCGGCCCGGCCGTGGATTCGCGCGCGACCAGGCGATGCGGCAGCACGGTGGACGCCGGCGCGTCCGTATCGGCCTTTCCAAACAGCATGCCGGCGGCCTGCGCCGCCATCTCGCGGATCGGCTGGTAGATCGTGGTCAGGGACGGCACCACGACCGATGCGAGCGGCGTGTCGTCGAAACCGGCTACAGACAGGTCCTGGGGGATGCGCAGGCCCTTCCGGTAGGCCACTGCCACTACCGCGGCGGCCATGTCGTCATTGCTGGCGAAGATGGCGGTGGGCGGGTTGCTTTGGGCAAGCAGGGTTTCCGCGGCCCGCAGGCCGGAATCGAAGTGGAAACTGCCTTGGGCCATCAGGGCTGCGTCCGGTTCGAGCCCGTTGCGCGACAGGGCCGCCAGGTAGCCTGCCTCGCGCAGGCGCGCCTGCGGGTGGTCGTCCGGACCCGCGATGAAGCCGATGCGCCGGTGGCCCAGCGAGATCAGATAATCCGTCATTTCGGCAGCGGCCGCTTCATCGTCCATACTGACATGGCCCGTCTCGCCGGCCGCATCGACGGGCGCGAGGCGAACGAACGGAATACCCGCTTCGGAAAGGCGCCGGAGAAAGGCGGGATCCTCGGTGAGCGGCGCCACAAGAATGACGCCGGCGAGGTTCGGTTCGCCCCGAAGCGAAACCAGACCTTCTGGCCCGGTGCTCGCGTCCTCGAAAATGGCGTTGAACCCTTCAGCATTGCAGCGCTGCAGCACGCCAATCTGGATTTCGCTCGTGTAGTTTCGCGAGGGATTGGAGAAATAGACGGCGATGATCCGGCTCTGGGCCGCCCTCAGATTGCGGGCATAGGGATTTGCGCGGTAGCCGAGGGTCTTGACGGCTTGCATCACAAGCTGACGCGTCGGCTCGCGCACGTTCGGCTCGCCGTTCAGGACGCGGCTGACGGTCTTGAACGACACGCCCGCTTCGCGCGCCACATCGACGATCGTTGCGGGACGGCGGTCATGCGTGTCGATGGTCGTTCCCCAGGATAAGCGTCTGCCAACGCCGGAGCGATGACACTTGTGTGCCTTACCTTATGGTGTCGCCCCCCGGGGGCAAGCCTGCCGCGCGCGGCAAGCTCACATGTCGCGGCGTTTCTGAGGGTGCAGCTCGTGCACTTTCTCATGGTAATCGCGGGGATGAACGAACTCGTCCCCGAACCAGAGGGCTTCCGGCGATTCGAACAGCTGGCGAATCCAGTCGATCAGCGCCTGGCCCTGCGGCAGACGGCGGACGCGTTCGGTGTAGTTGATCCAGAAGCGGATCGGCGCGAGTTCGGGCAGCTCAAGCGGCACCAGCCGCGGGTCCAGGACCGACATGAACGAGGGGAGAATGCCGATACCGCCGCCCTTGGCGCAGGTTTCAGCAATGGCCGTGCCGGAGTTCGTGATGAAGGCGAAATCGACCATCCTGCGCAGCTCCGACATGCGCGGCGCCCATCGCTCGACCTGATGCACATAGGACGTATGCAGGATACAACGGTGATTGTGATAATCGTGGATGTTCTCGGGCTTGCCGAATTCCGCCAGATATCCGGCGGAGGCAAAACCGACATAGTGCTGAACACCCAGCTTGTGCGCGATCACATCGTGCGGACGGGATTCTGAAAAACTGATCGCGATCTCGGGTTCCTGACCATGCAGATCGGGCTCCGTGTCGCCGACGATCATCCGGACCTGCACCTTGGGATTGGCCTTGTGGAACTGAGACAGGCGCGGGGCGATCCAGTACGGCCCGAGGCCGTCGCCGGTCCTCAGCGTGATAGAACCAGTGACGAGGGCGCCTGTGGAGGCTGTTTCGCGGCGCAATGTTTCCGCAGCATCGGCCATGCTGTGCACATGCCGGAGGACTTGCTTGCCCACGTCCGTCAGCTCAACGCCGCGGGTGGACCGCAGGAAGACCTGGGCGCCCAGGCTTCTCTCGAGATCGTCAATTTTCCGGCTGATGGTCGGTGGCGACTCGCCGAGGCGTGCCGCTGCCGCGCTCATGCTCGACAATTCGGCAACCACGCGAAAAACGCGAAGGGTATCCCAATCCAGACGATCAATTGACATACGGACTCACCCGGTAGCGGCCATCTGGCCGCGTTCTCGAACTACGTCCGGTTTGATCCCACACACGATTATCGTCAACCCAAAAATGTAGATGACGC
>JBBSDJ010000238.1:0-3128 GCA_038249555.1 Caulobacterales bacterium | reverse complement strand
TGGGCGAAGGCGGGACTTGCAAGGCCTATCAACGCGGCGGCGGTGAGGTTGGACAGGAAAGGTTTCATTTGAGTCTCCTCAGGTGGTTGGACCAGAAATGGTGGTTGCTGCAGCGATGAAGATGAGGATGGCTGCAAACAGGATCGCATCAACCCGCAAGGTGGCGCGTAACGCGGAGCGCCCTTTGGCGGGCTCGGTTGCCAGCTTGCGCGCTATGATCGTCATGTTGATGGCCCCGAGACCGACGGCCAGTGTTGCTGCGAGCAGTTTTGCAGCGAGCAACTGTCCGTATCCGGAGCTCAGGGGGGTCGCAAAGCTCCCATTGATCCGCCAGAAAAGATAAATGCCGGAGGCGAAGAGAACCGGCACGGCAAACCGGGCGATCCGGCTGAAAGCTTCAGTCCGGGCGAGGATATTGGCATCGGTCATCGCAGGGCCGGGCCAAAGTGTGACCGGAGCGGCGATCCAGAAGCCTGCGATCATGAGGTGGCCAGCCACCACCCACGGCGCTAAGCCGGGTTCCTCAAGTCCCGCCGTGTGCCCCGTTAGGCCGAAGCTTGCGCTGATGCTGACGGCGGCCAGCAGGAGCAAGCTGCGTTGCCTTGCCAGGCTTGCCGCAAGCAGGAGACCCGCGCCCGCGAAGAGCGCCAGGGCAGGATGCCCGCCACCCGACAAAGTCCATCCAAACTGTTCGGCGGACAGCGCTGCGCCCAGGCTTCCGCCCATTTGAGCGTTCAGTATGAGGAGACGCAGAACGGCAGCGACGGCCACCAGACCTGCGAGCCAGAGAAAGGCACGGCGGTACGCCAAAAGACCTAGTGTCCCATGGAGCGCCGCCCCGATCGCCCCAAGGCTGACTGCGTAGAGCAGACCCTTGGTGAGCAGATTGGCGGTGTCCAGAAGGGGCATGTCGGATAGCTACCTACTTCAGTTCGAAAGACGATTTGCCGTTCATGGGGTGCCCATCTTTCGACAGCGTGCGCCATTCAAAGGTGTAGCGGCCGGGTGCGAGATCTGGCAGCGGCACACTGAATGATTTGGCGGGCGCCCTGGGCGGCTGGAATCCTGTATCCACGGTCTCGCCGGTCTCTGTCCGAATCGAGAAGGCGATCAGGCCGACCGGCTGGCCGAAGCTGAATGAAAAGGCGTCGGGGAGCATTTCGAGAACCGCTGCGTCTTCAATGTTGGCCGTCTCGACGCTGGTATGGGCGAGCGCCGCGGCGGCTAGGAATGACAGACTGGCGAGCGTGGCAGTGAGGATTTTAGAGGCGTACATGGGTCGTCCTTTCACGGGAGATACTTTGCTGGCGGTCTTCAGAACCAGAGCCGGATGCCGGTGACGAAGGAGAGGGTTTCGGTGTCCTCGCCCCGGACGCGGGCATAGTCTGCCGTCTCACCGGTTGAGGCCTTCCAGTTGACCCCTACATAGGGGGCGAACTGACGATCAATTTCGTAGCGAAGGCGCAGGCCGATCTCGGCTGTCGAAAGCCCGGCGCCGGTTTCGAGTTCGGGCACGTCTTCAGCTGCGAAGTTCAGTTCAGTACGCGGCTGAAGAACAAGGCGCTGTGTCAGCAAGAATTCATACTCCGCTTCAAAACGGGCAGAAAGATCACCTTCTTCACTCAGGAATACCGCGCCGTCGACTTCGAACCAGTAAGGGGCAAGCCCCTGAACGCCGAGAGCGGCGTAGGTGCGGGACGGGCCCGGTTCGAAATCATGGCGCAGGCCTGCCTGTACGTCAAAATAACGCGCGACCGGGCGCGACCAGAGTGCCTGTACCTCGGCCTCCTCAAAGCGGCCCGCATCGAGATCGTAGTCGATCTCCGATTTTATCCAGAGCCGGTTTTCATCCGTACCCCACCAGCCCTGGCCTTCCAGCAGAAGGGCCGGAGAGCCCTCGCCGGACTGGTACTCGAATCGGTCGGCAAGGATGAACAGCGTCGTTGCGCCGCCATGCTCTTTCTTCAGGGTGTCTTGGGACGCCTTGAACTCGTCCTTGTCCCAGTAGGCTTTGGCTTGCGAGCCCGGGGCGGGCGCCTCCTGCGCGATGGCGGGAACTGCGGTCACAAGGGACAGCAAAACGAAGGCTGAGTAAAAGTGTGCGCGTTGCATCAACGATGTCCTTCGTGCTGCATGCCCGGCATCCCGGTTCCGGTCTTTGCCTTGTCTTCCGGTGACGGAGCAATGGAAGGTTTGTGTCCTTTGTGTTCGTCACCCACCATCGCGGCCTTACTGCGCGGCACGACCGAGACCACCTGCATCATACCGGCATGCATGTGGAACAGGAGGTGGCAGTGGAAGGCCCAGTCGCCCACATGATCTGCTGTGACATCAAAGGACAGCCGCTCCGCCGGTTTGACGGTCACCGTGTGCTTGCGCGGCTTGTGATCGGTATCGCCGACCGCAAGGTCGAAGAACATCCCATGCAGATGGATGGGATGCGTCATCATGGTATCGTTGACGAGCGTCACGCGCAGGCGTTCGCCTTCATGGAAAATGATCGGGCCCGTCACTTCGCTGAGCTTCACGCCGTCGAAGGACCACATATAGCGTTCCATATTACCCGTGAGATGGATCTCCATTTCTCGACCAGGCGCCCGTGTATCGGGGTTTGGCGTCAGGCTGCGCAGCTGTGAATACCGGAGCGCCCTGTGCGGAACCGATTCGAGGCCGAGGCCCGGCTCGTCGATGCGGCTCACCTGAACCATTGCGACGTTGTCGACGCCCACGCCCATCTTGTGATCATGGCTTTGGGCAACGGCGTCCGGCATGGCCATGGCGCTGTGATCCATGCCTGGCATTGCGCTGTGATCCATTCCCGCCATCGAACCGTGATCCATGGATGCCATGTCCATGCCCATGTCGCGGTGGGTCAGAACGGGCGGCTCGCGCAGAAGCGGCGCAGTTGCGACAAGGCCAGCTTCCGGGGCGAGGGTGGCGACCACCTGGCCGGACCGGTCGATGGATTCCGCAACCAGCGCAAACGGCCGGGCGCGGGTCGGACTGACGATCACGTCATATGTTTCCGCAACCCCGATCTGGAACTCGTCTGTCTCGACCGGCTGCACATTGAGGCCGTCGGCGGCAACCACCGTCATTGGCAGTCCCGGGATCCGGAAATTGAAGAT
>JBBSDJ010000237.1:0-3167 GCA_038249555.1 Caulobacterales bacterium | reverse complement strand
GCGGCGTTCGCTCCGTCTATGCCAAGGTCTCGGACTACTTCTCGAATGAAAAGCTGCGCATCGCCTTTTCCTTCCATCCTCTGTTCATTGGCGGAGACCCCTTCGAAGCAACATCCTATTACTGCCTGATATCTCATCTCGAAAGGATATGGGGCGTCCATTACGCCATCGGCGGTACGGGCGAGCTGATCAGGGGGCTTGTCAGCCTTATCGAAGGGCAGGGCAATACGCTGTGCCTCAACACCGAAGTGGACGAGATACTCACGCAAGACGGCTGTGCGACGGGTGTGCGTCTCGCAAACGGCGACGCGATCGATTGCGACCTGGTGGTCTCCAACGCCGAAATCGGCTGGACCTATTCGAAACTGCTGCGCAACACCAAGCGCCGCGTCTGGACAGACCGGAAGGTCGCAAAGGCCGACTATTCGATGAGTCTTTTCGTCTGGTACTTTGGAACGCGCCGGCAGTATGAGGACTGCTACCACCACACGATTGTTCTCGGCCCACGATATCGCGGACTGCTGAAAGACATCTTCCGCAACAAGGTTCTTGCGGAAGACTTCAGCCTGTATCTTCATCGTCCGACGGCAAACGATCCATCGCTGGCGCCGCCCGGCTGCGACAGTTTCTATGTGCTGGCGCCGGTTCCGCACCTCGACTCCGGCACGGATTGGGAAGCGATGGCGGGCCCGTTCCGCGAGCGGGTGGCCGAGAGACTGGAAGCAACCGTGTTGCCGGGCCTGCGGCAGGAAATCGTCAGTGAGCGGCTAATGACGCCCCTCGATTTCCGCGACCGCCTGCTGTCGACAAAAGGCGCGGCTTTCGGACTGGAGCCGAAACTCCTGCAAAGCGCCTGGTTCCGTCCGCACAATATCAGCGCCGACGTGAAGGGCCTCTATCTTGCGGGCGCCAGCACGCATCCCGGCGCAGGTGTGCCAAGCGTACTGTCGTCGGCAAAGGTCGTCGACAAGCTGGTTCCGGAAGCCTCGCTTTGGCGAGCAAGCCAGCGCGCGTGAGATTGCTAATGGCTTTTGCCGCGCCCGAGATCCGACAGGATGCGGGCTGCGGCGAGGCGGCCGGACAGCGTCGCCATCGGGACGCCCGGCCCCGGATGGGCTGAGCCGCCGGCGAGGTAGAGGCCAGGAACGCGGGCGGCACTTCCTGGCCGCGCGAAACTCGCCATCGGGCCATGATTGGCGCGGCCATACAGCGCGCCGCCGGTAGCCGGAAAGAGATTTGCAAAACCCTGCGGTGTCGTCGCGGCGCCCTTTGACAGGCCGCCATCGAGGGTGAGCCCGCAAGAGGCGAGCTGTTCCAGCACGCGGCCGGAAAACGCGCCGGCATCAGTTATCGGCGATTGGTCCAGGTCCCCGTCGGGAGGCGCGTTGATGAGAAGCAACAGTCGCTCGGGTCCGTCCGGCACCGCGTCCCCGCGGCGATCCTGGGCGCAGATATAGACCGTTGGCCGCTGCGTGATCGTCCGGTCACGGAAGACCGCATCGAATTCACCCTTGTAGTCGTCGGAGAAGAACACATTGTGATAGGCCAGCGGCAAGCCTCGGGTCTGCGCCGCAACGCACCAGGTGATCGCTGACAGGGATCGCGCGCGGCGAGGCACCCCGGGCACTGACCCGCGCACATCACCTCCGAGCAGGCCCGCGGAAAGTGCCGACGCATCGCCGTTGAAGACCACCGCGCCAGCGGGGATCTCCTCGCCCGACTTGAGCCGCACGCCGCACACCGCGCCCCGGCTCACAAGGATGCGCTCGGCCTCTTCGCCAAAGCGGAATTTCGCGCCGCCTGACTCGGCGAGGCGCCGCACCGCTCCGGCCAGCGCGCGCATCCCGCCGTCCAGAAGCCAGACGCCGTCCTGCTCGACATGCGCGATCAGCATCAAGGTCGCCGGCGCGCGGAACGGGGACGAGCCGACATAGGTTGAATACCGGCCAAAAAGCTGGCGCAGGCGAGGATCCGTGAACCGTTGGCGCAGGCGCGACCAGTAAGTGTCGAAAGGGCGGGTGCGCCACATTGCGCCGAGGTCGCCGACCCTCAGCATCAGGCTGGCCGCGTTCGGCTTCTGGGCCGCCATGAAGGTGTCCTTCAGGGTCGTGTGAATGTCGCGGCACTCGGAAATGAAGCCCAGGTAAGCCTCGCCCTCGCGGCGGCCCGCAAAGGCGCCGATCGCGTCGGCCGATGCGTCTATGTCGGCATGCAGGTCCAGCACGCCGGACTCGCGCCAGGCGTGGCGCGCGAGCACCGAGGCAGGCGTCAATCCCAGTGACGTGCCGAAGGTCTGGCCCCCGGTTTCGAACAGCGCTTCGAACACCCAGCGCATCGTGAACACCGTCGGGCCGGCATCGATGAGGGTTCCGCCAGCCTCGACCTGCCGCATCTTGCCGCCTTCACAGGCCGCCTTGTCGAGCACGATGACGTCGAGCCCCGCATGCGCGAGATCACTTGCCGCTGCGAGGCCGCCAGCGCCGGCGCCGATCACGACGACACGTCCCCGGGAGGTCACGCAGACGCCTTCGTCCGTGCACGGCGCAGCGGCGCGGTCGCGGCGCGCTGATGGTAAAGGATGAGAGACACGCCCACGATCAGCGGAATGCTCCAGAGTACCGGAGACAGCGCAAGCTCCGGCACGTAGCGGACCGCGCCGAAGGCGAGGAAGGCAGTATAGACAGAAATGCCGGTGCCCACGAGCGCCTTGATATGTTCGGTCAGCCATTCGAGCGGTTGCGGCCGTGAGCGGAGCATGAACCAGAGATTGGTGCCAACCGTGGCAAATCCGATGATCGACATGCCGACCATCATCCACTGGCCGATCAGGACACCCTGCACGGCGCAGTTCAGGGCAGCGGCTGTGAGCACAACCTGCAAGGAGATGTTGAGCGGGGACCGGTGACGCGCGTGAACGGTCCGGTTCAGGATGCAGGCGCGGCCATACCAGGCGAGGTTTATCGTCAGGAGCGCCAGAAACAGCATCATCCAGCCGAAGATGCCCCGGATGATCTCCGGGTGTCCAAAGATCTCGTGCCCTGCAAGTTTGGGATGGGTTGCGAGCGGATCGAGTAGGGTCAGCGTTGCCATCATCGCGGCGAAGCTGGCGGTGGCCAGCATCAGCCCGACGAATACCTGGCCCGACAGCCGGTGGAGGCGGCTGCCTT
>JBBSDJ010000236.1:0-3172 GCA_038249555.1 Caulobacterales bacterium | reverse complement strand
GATCCCCGCCTGCGCGGGGATGAGCGGAACTTTTTTGGCCTAGTCCACGTCGGCCAGCACGGCGGCCTCCGCTGCCTCCGCCATGGCCACCGCCGCCACTGTGCCATGCGCGGGCACCGGGCTGCGGGCGAGGCCGAGGCAGGCGGCGTAGAAGCCTTCGTCGGCGGCGCCGAGAGGGTCCGGCAGGTCAGCCGCGATGTCGACGCGCACTTCGTAGGGCGTCGTGTTCTTCAGCTTTCGGGTGAGGAAGTCTATGTCGATCTCGCCGGAGGGATAGACAACGCGCATCGTCCGTTCACGGAACTCTGCGGCGCGGCTGGCGCGCAGCTTCGCCTTGCCGCCGCCGGCATAGGTGAACACTGCCTCAGCCTCGTCGATATGGGATGAGTGGACGCGCCGCCCGGTCGCCTCGACGCCGGTGAATTCACGCCCCAGCATCATCGCGGCAAGATCGAGATCGTGGATCATCAGGTCCCAGATGACGGAGACGTCGCCGGCGCGGCCGCCCGGCGCGGCGGGGCCGGAGCGCACGGATTCGACCAGCAGCGGCACTTCCGGAATGGCGAGCACGCCCATTGCGTTGGCGACGAAGCGTTCCTGGTGGCCGACCTGGAGGATGCGGCCGCGGGCGGCAGCTTCATCGGCAAGGTCGCGCGCCGCATTGCCGGACAGGGCGAGCGGCTTTTCGACCAGCACATGGCAGTGCGCCTCGATGGCCTGGCGAGCGAGGCTCTCGTGCCAGGTGGCCGGGACCGCGATGACAACCGCATCGCAGACTTTCAGGAATTCTGCATAGTCGCTGTAGCCCTTGGTGCCGAAGGTTTCGGCGAGCTTTTCGGCGCGGGCGAGATCGACATCGAAGATGCCCATCAGGTCGGCGCGCGCCGAGGCGGCGGCCTTCTGGGCATGGTAGTTTCCGAACACGCCGGCGCCTGCAACGCCCACTTTCAGCTTCGTCATGCCGCTTCCCGTCCCTTTTGCCTTCCGCAATGACACCGCGCGCGCCGGGCTGCAAGTGTCGCAGGCGGGCCGGATTCTTCGCCCAGCCCCCTTCACAGGCCGCGCCAGCCAGTTCATGTGGACCCCAGACAAAACAATGCAAAGGTGATGGACATGGCCAAGCTGACTTCGACCGAATGGTCCCTCGCGGCCCGCCCAGTGGGCATGCCGAAACTTTCGGACTTCCAGACCAAGATGATCGACGTGCCGGCGCCCGGCGAGGGTGAAATCCAGGTCATGAACACCTGGATGTCGGTGGACCCGTACATGCGCGGCCGGATGTATGACCGTGAGAGCTATGTGCCGCCGTTCCAGATCGGCGAGACGCTGCAAGGCGGCGCGGTCGGCCGCGTCTCGGCTTCCGCGAACCCGGATTTCAAGGTCGGCGATCTCGTCTCCTCCTTCCTCGGCTGGCGCACGGCCTGGACCGCCAAGCCTGCGGCCGCAGCGGTGCAGAAACTGCCCGCGACCGGACTGCCCGAAAGCGCCTTCCTGGGCGTGGCCGGCATGCCGGGACTGACGGCCTATGCGGGTCTGCTGCGCGTGGCGGAGCTGAAGCCCACCGACGTCGTGTTCGTCTCGGGCGCTGCCGGCGCGGTCGGCTCGACCGTGGTGCAAATTGCCAAGATCAAGGGCGCGACCGTCATCGGCTCGGCCGGCGGCGCGGACAAGTGCGCGCTGGTCAAGTCGCTCGGCGCCGATCACGTGATCGACTACAAACAGGCCAAGGGCTTTGACGGCCTCGTGGCCGCCCTGCGCGCCGCGGCGCCCAAGGGCATAGACGTCTACTTCGACAATGTCGGCGGCGACCACCTGACGGCCGCCATTGAGATGGCCCGCCCGATGGCGCGCTTCGCGCTGTGCGGAATGATCGCGCAGTACAACGAGACCGGCACGCCGACGGGTCCGCACAACATCATCCAGGCGGTCGGCAAGCAGCTGAAGCTGCAGGGCTTCATCGTCTCGACCCATGCCGACATGCAGCCGGCTTTCCTCGCCGACATGGCGAAGTGGATCACGGGCGGCCAGATGAAGTACGAAGAGACCGTGATGACCGGAATCGAGAAGGCGCCCGAGGCGTTCCTCGGCCTCTTCACCGGCGCCAATACCGGCAAGATGCTGGTCAAAATAGCGTAACGCCATGGCTGCCCTGTTCGACGCCTACATCATGGTGGACTGGAGCGCGGCCGCGAAGCCCGCGCTCGGCCCCAATTCGATCTGGATCGGGGTCCTGATGAAGGACGCCCGGCTGAAGCTGCAGTTCAAGGCAGTGAACATCGACACACGCCTGAAGGCGCGCGCGTTCATCGAGGACATGGTGGCGAAGCTCACCAAGCGCGGCGACAAGGTTCTGCTCGGGTTCGACTTCTCGCTCGGCTACCCGGCGGGCACCGCGAAGGCGCTCGGCCTCGACACCGCGAAGCAGGCGCCGTGGGCGGCGATGCATGCGCATCTTGCGACGCGCTACAAGGACAAGCCGGACAACGACTCGCGTCCGCGCTTCGCGATTGCGGCCGGCCTCAACTACACGATCTCGAAGGGTCCGTTCCCGTTCTGGGGTACGCCGCCAGCCGACAAGGCGACGACCCTGTCGACGACAAGACCCGAGTTCACGCCCGACAAGCCGCTCGCCGAATATCGTCTCGCCGAGCAGCATCTGCGGTCGGTTCCGGGCGCGTCGCCGAAATCGTGCTGGCAACTTTACGGTGCAGGATCGGTCGGCAGCCAGAGCCTGACCGGCATCCCGCACGTGCATGCCCTCCGGCAAGCCTGGCCGAATGCCCGTGTATGGCCGTTCGAACTGGGCGAAGGCGGCCCGGTTACCGCGGAAATGCTGGACGGAATCGAGGTCGTGATCGCCGAGATCTACCCGTCCCTCGTCAAGCCGAAGCCGGAGAAGGGCGAGGTCGCCGACGAGGCGCAAGTGCGCCAGATTGCCCGCCACTACGCGGATCTGGACGAGAAAAACGCCCTGGGAGCGACTTTTTCCACAGGCAAATCGCTTTCTGGGGAACAGATCGCCCTGATTACCGGCGAAGAGGGCTGGATTCTGGGCGTTTAGCCCGTGTCTACTAGGCTTCCGGCGTATCCATCGGTTTCGAATCGTGGGTAAGTCGCCCCAATGGCGATTACTCGTCATTTTAATCTAGAGGAGAACCCCTATGAACAAGGG
>JBBSDJ010000235.1:0-3174 GCA_038249555.1 Caulobacterales bacterium | reverse complement strand
GACAAGGGCCTGCGCTTCGCCATCCGCGAAGGCGGCCGCACCGTCGGCGCCGGCGTGGTGTCGGAAATCAAGAAGTAAGCTGCCCTGCAGCCCAAAACACAAAGGCCGCTTCCGGAAGGAGGCGGCCTTTTGCTTTGGGGGATGCCCTGTGCCTCGCCCACCCTAGCCCTCCCCAAAATGGGGAGGGCTAGGGTGGGCGAGGCAACTCCCAACCTATCCGTCTTGCCATTCCGGCCAGTCCGAGAGTCGGCGATAGGCCATCGTCACTGGGCGATAAAAAATGAGAATGAATGAGATAGGGTGAGACAAAATCATCACCCGAAGTACACGGCTTGCAACATGGTGGAGCAGTTGGGCAAGCGTAGGCCGCCGCACTTGCGCCTACAAAAACCACCGCTCCCGAAAAATAAAATCCAGCCCCCTCAAGCGCTTGCGAATTACTTCCCGAACTCTTCCGCCACACCTCAGTGCACGGAGTTATACTCCGTGTATGATCACTCAGGAAACTTTCAGGCAAAAACCCCCGCGCGCTACCGCGCCGTCAGTCCGCCATCGACCACATGTTCCTGCCCGGTCGTGAAGCTTGAGGCGTCCGAGGCGAGGAACAGGATCAGCTCAGCCACTTCCTCCGGCCGGCCCGCGCGGCCCATCGGCGTGCCGCCGAGTGCGACAATGTTCGGGTCCAGCGAGTTGCCGCCCGAATGCGCCGTCAGCGCGTCGACCTGCTCTGCCGTCATCGTCTCGGTGACGCGGGTGATTTCCTTCTGCCAGATCGGCGTGTCGATGATGCCGGGGTGGACCGAGTTCACCCGGATCTTCAGCCCCAGCGCGGCGCACTCGACCGCTGCCGCCTTGGTGAACAGGCGCACCGCCCCCTTGGAGGCGCAGTAGGCCGCAACCCCAGGAGAGCCGCGCAGGCCCGCTACCGAGGACAGGTTGATGATCGACCCGCCACCCGTCTTCATCGCCCGCATCGCGGCGCGGGTGCCGAGGAAGACCGAGTCGGTGTTGACCGCCATCTGGCGTTGCCAGTCGGCCAGCGAATAGTCCATCAGCGCCCCGGCAATGGCGATCCCGGCATTGTTGACCAGCACATTGGGGGTGCCGAAGAGGCTCGTCGTTTCGGCAAAAATGGCGTCCCAGCGCTTCTCGTCGATGACGTCCTGTTTGGCGATGGCAACCGTCCCGCCGGCCTTGGAAATGAGGGCCTGGGTCTCTTTCAGACCCGCCTCATCGACATCCGTGGCCATGACTTTGGCCCCCTCGCGGGCGAGCGCAATCGCCGCTGCGCGCCCGATTCCGCTGGAAGCGCCTGTAACTATTGCAATTTTACCGTTTACCTGTCCCATGTATCCCTCCCTGTTTATGCCGCTACACTAGCAGCCACTGCGCTTGACGCGAGCATCAGATTGGTGTTTTACCCGCGACTTCATGACGGGGTGGTGCGGTGCCGCCGTTGTAATCGTGGGCTCGAACGAGCTGAGCCCACCGGCCCGCGCTGAAAATTGAGGTACTGCCATGTCACGTCGCCATAGCGCGAAGTACAAGATCGACCGTCGCGTCGGTGAAAACATCTGGGGCCGCCCCAAGTCTCCCTTCAACAAGCGCGCCTACAAGCCTGGTCAGCACGGCCAGAACCGCCGCAATAAGGTCTCCGACTTTGGTATGCAGCTGATGGCGAAGCAGAAGCTGAAGGGCTACTACGGCGACATCACCGAGAAACAGTTCTCGAAAATCTACGAAGATGCAGCCCGCATGAAGGGCAACTCGGCCGAGAACCTGATCGGCATCCTCGAGTCGCGTCTCGACACCATCGTCTACCGCGCCAAGTTTGTCCCGACGATCTTCGCCGCCCGCCAGTTCGTCAACCACGGCCACGTCACCGTGAACGGCAAGCGCTGCAACATCGGCTCCGCCCGCCTGAAGGCCGGTGACGTCGTGCAGGTCCGCGAGAAGTCGCGCAACCTCGCCCTCGTCCTCGAAGCCCTGGGCAGCGGCGAGCGCGACATTCCGGACTATGTGGAAGTCGATCCGAAGGCCATGACCGCTGCGTTCAAACGCATCCCGGTCCTGTCGGATGTGCCGTACCCGGTGAAGATGGAACCGGCCCAGGTGGTCGAATTCTACTCTTCGTAAGGTACTTGAATTCCTTGAAGTTTCGGAAAGGCCGCGCCAGACTGGTGCGGCCTTTTCATTTTGGATCCTGAGCCATGGCCATTCCCTCGATCGCTGCCCTCCGCAAGGCGCTCATCGCCACACCCGGCAAGCCGTTTGACCTGTCGGCGCGCGACACCTCCGGCCGGGATGTGTTCCCTGACAAGGCGGAAGCGGAGACCAGCCTCAAGAAGGACGCCGCCGTCATCAACGAGCTGAAGGACATGCTCTACGCCGAAGGCAAGCGCTCCCTGCTGGTGATCCTCCAGGGCATGGACACGGCGGGAAAGTCCGGCACGATCAAGGCCGTGTTTTCGGACACGACCCCGCTCGGCATGGAAGTCAAAGCCTTTAAGGCGCCCAGCAGCGAGGAACTCGCCCGCGACTATCTCTGGCGCGTCCACAACGCAGTGCCCCGCCGGGGAAATGTCGGCATCTTCGACCGATCCCACTATGAAGACGTGCTGGTGGTGCGCGTGCGAGAATTTGCGCCGCTCAACGAGGTCGAGAAGCGCTACGAGCAGATCAATGCGTTCGAAAAACACCTCAGCGAGAACGGAACGGTCGTCCTCAAATTTATGCTGAATGTCGGTTACGAAGAGCAGGGGATCCGGCTGAAGGAACGCCTCGCGGAGCAGCACAAGCTCTGGAAATTCAATCCGGTCGATCTCGATGACCGCGCCCGGTGGCCGGAATTCATGGCGGCCTACCAGCTCGCGGTGCAGCGCTGCTCCACCCGCCATGCGCCCTGGTACATCATCCCGTCCGACAGTCGCACCCGGCGTAATGCCGCCATCGCCCGAGTAGTCCGCGGCGCGCTGGAAGGGATGAACCTCAAATGGAAGGACCCGGGCCTGAAGCCCGAGTCCTTTGATTTCGGCTAGAGCAGATTCATCTCAACCACAGTCATAGCCGCAGGCGCTGAAGTAGTTGGCGCATTCTTCGGGCTCGATGCGGAGGATAGCGTCAGCGATTGCAGCCCAGAGTGCGGTGATTGTTCGCGCGGCAGTTTTCTTTAGG
>JBBSDJ010000234.1:0-3174 GCA_038249555.1 Caulobacterales bacterium | reverse complement strand
CTTTGCGGTCGAGGACTTCGTGCCCCAGCGCATCGCCGTCGATGTGAAGACCGACGAGAAGACCGCGCTCAAGGCGGGCGGCGTGCGGGATGTCGAGATCGACTCGCGCTTCCTTTATGGCGCCCCCGGCGCCGGCCTGACGGTGAAAGCCGAAGCCCGGCTCGAAGCCGACCCGTCGCCCTTCAAGGCGTTCGAAGGCTTCACCTATGGCCGGCATGACCAGACGTTCGAGGAACAGATCCTCGAGTTCGATGATACGACGACGGACGGTTCCGGCAAGGCGGTCATCCGCCTTTCACCCGGCACAGCAGGATCAAATTCCGGCCTGCCGCTGCGCCTCAACACGGTCGTCAGCGTGCTCGAGCCCGGCGGCCGCGCCGTCGCCGAAAGCGTCCGCGTGCCCTACCGGCCCGAAGCCCTGTATGTCGGCGTTAAACCTTCTTTCGAATCGAGTGTTGAGGAAGGCGGCGAGGCCAAGTTCCAGGTCATGGCCGTCAATGCCGAAGGCGCCGCCGTTGCGCAGCGCCTGAACTGGAAAGTGCTCGCCATCGACTATCACTATGACTGGTACCGCGACGGCGAACAGTGGACCTGGCGCCGGTCGCGCACGGTCACCAAGGTCAACGAAGGCGTTCTGACCACGCCTGCCGGCGGTGTCGGCGAGATCAAGGCGCCCGGCCTCGAATGGGGCAGCCATGAACTGGTGATCGAAGGGCAAGGCGCTTTCGCCGCCTCCGGTGCCAGCGCCAGCTTCTATGTCGGCTGGGGCGGCTGGACGAGCGAGGATGGTACCGAAGCGCCGGACCGAGTGAAGGTCGTGGCCTCCGAAACGTCGCCCAAGGCCGGCCAGAATGCCGAGCTGACCATTGTCCCGCCCTATGACGGGCAGGCCCAGATTGTGGTTGCAACCGACCGTGTGCTGAGTGTCCAGAACGTCGGCGTTGTCGCCAAGGGCACCAAGATCACCCTGCCGGTCACGGCCGAATGGGGCGAAGGCGCCTATGTCATGGTCACGGTCTATTCCGGCCGCGACCCCGTGCTGAACGCCAAGCCGCGCCGCGCGGTCGGCATCGCCCACGTGCCGGTCGACATGGCCTCGCGCACCTTCAAGGTCACGCTGGACGCGCCGGATGTCGCCCGTCCGCATACGGACCAGACGGTTGATGTGAAGATCGAAGGCGGACCTAAGGAGCAGGTCTATCTGACCCTTGCCGCCGTAGACGAAGGCATCCTGCAACTGACCAAGTTCAAGTCGCCGGACCCTGTCGCCCATTACTTTGGCCGCAAGGCCCTCGGCGTCGAACTGCACGACGATTATGGGCGCCTGCTCGACCCGAACATGGGCCTGCCGGCCGAAGTGCGCGTCGGCGGCGACCAGCTCGGCGGCGAAGGCCTGACGGTCGTGCCGACCAAATCGGTCGTCATCTTCTCCGGCCTCGTCGAAGTCAAAGGTGGGCGCGCGAAAATCCCGCTCGCCCTTCCGGAGTTCAACGGCGAACTCCGCCTGATGGCGGTGGCCTGGTCAAAGACCGGCCTTGGCTCGGCCGAGAAAAAAATGAAGGTGCGTGACCGCGCGCCGTCCGACCTCGTGATGCCGCGCTTCCTGGCCCCCGGCGATGAAGCGGTGATCACCGCCTCGATCGACAACGTCGAACTCGCCGCCGGCCAGTTCACAGCCAAGGTTACGGGCGGCCAGCAGGTCAGCGTGCCCGCGACTGCGCTCACCCGCACACTCGGCAAGAGCCAGCGTGTGGACCTGCCGGTCCGCGTCTCGGCGAAAGCCGAAGGCATCTCGCCGCTGCGTCTCGAAGTCTCGGGTCCGGAGAAATACTCCGTCACCCGCTCTTACGAAATACAGACACGCTCGCCCTATCTGCCGGAATCGCGTTCCACATCCGTGCTGATGCGCCCGGGCGAAGCCTTCAGCGTCAGCAAGGACCTGCTGAAAGGTTACGTGCCGGGCTCGGCGGATGTCGCGGTCGGCTTCTCGCCGATCCCGGTCGATCCGGCGACGCTCTATGCCTCGCTCGACCGCTACCCCTATGGCTGCACGGAGCAGATCTCCAGCCGCGCGCTGCCGCTGCTCTATTCCGAACAGCTCGTCGCGATGGGCGCCAAGGGCTCGCGTGACAATGCGCGCGACAAGGTGCAGGTTGCCGTCAACACGATCCTTAACCGTCAGGGTGCGGATGGTGCCTTCGGCCTCTGGCGCGAAGGGGACGGCTACGCCACGCCATGGCTCGGCGCCTACGCAACCGACTTCGTCTACCGCGCCAAGCAAGCCGGCTATTCGGTGCCGGACGAAGCCCTCACACGGGCTTATGGCGCGCTGCGCAGCGTCGCCACGGGCGATGCCTGGCGGGTCTATGGCTATGACACCGAAGTATACGAGGGCCAGTATTCGACCGACACCCAGCAGCAGATGATGTACCGCTCCTCGGCGTTTGCACTCTATGTGCTGGCCAAGGCCGGGCAGGCGGACATCTCCCGCCTGCGCTACCTGCATGACCGCGAGCTGGAGAATATCGCCAGCCCGCTCGCCCGCGCGCATATCGGGGCCGGCCTTGCCTATCTTGGCGACCGGGCCCGGGCCGCCTCGGCCTTCAAGTCGGCAGAGACCAAACTCGGCTACACGAATGGCGGCGACTATTACCAGACGCCGCTGCGCGACCTGGCGGGCATCCTTGCGCTTGCAGGCGAAGCCGAACTCCCCGCCGTGGTCGAGCGTCTCGCCACCCGCCTCGGCAAGGATGTGCCGGACGCTGCAGACCTGACGACGCAGGAGAAGTCCTACATGTTGCTCGCCGTCAACGCTCTCACCCAGGGCGAGGACAGCCTGCAGGTCGGCGTCACCGGTCTTGGCAATGGCAATGACAACCAGCGCCAGTACATGCTGACCGAAGCGCAGGCGACCAGCGGCGTCAGCTTCAAGCTGAATGCCAAGGCGCCGGTCTTCCGCACGGTGCTGGTCACCGGCGCGCCGTCGGCCCCGCCGCCGGCCGTCTCCTCCAAACTCACCGCGCAGAAGCAGTTCTACACTTTGGGCGGCAGCGCGGTGAAACTCGGCGAAGTGCGCCAGGGCGACAAGTTCGTTGTCGGCCTGACGATATCGACCGAGGAACGCCGCCTCAATCCGGTGATCGTGGCAGACCTCCTGCCGGCGGGTTTCGAGAT
>JBBSDJ010000233.1:0-3198 GCA_038249555.1 Caulobacterales bacterium | reverse complement strand
GGATGACGGCTGGCGCGGGCGAGTTGTGCAGCGTCCTGCAAGGTGCCGACGGGAAGGTTGATCGAGACGAGCCGGGGAGTGCCGAGGGTCAGCGTGCCGGTCTTGTCGAACACGACATGGTCGCAAGCCGCGATGCGTTCGAGCGCATCGCCGGATTTGAGATATGCGCCGCCGCGGAAGAGGCGCCCTGCGGCAACGACCTGGACGACCGGCGCCGCCAGCGCGAGCGCGCAGGGGCAAGTGATGATCAGGGTCGATACGGCAATCAGGATGGATTCGCGCAGGCCCAACCCGGCGAGCCACCAGCCGAGGAATGCGAGCAGCGCCGTCGAGTGGACGATGGGCACGTAGAGGGAAACGGCCTTGTCGGCGATGCGGCGGTAGGCGCCGCGCTTCTGCTCGCCGGCTTCGAGCATTCGTCCGATGTCGGACAGAAGCGAGTCGGCGGAGGCCGCAGTTGCCCGGCCGGTCAGCGGCTGGGAAAGGTTTATGGATCCGGCCATCAGATGCATGCCGGCGGCGGAGAAGCGCGGCAGGCTTTCGCCGGTGACGAGGCTTTCGTCGACTTCGGACTCGCCGTGCTCAATCAGCATGTCGACGACGGCGCGTTCGCCGGGGGCCAGCAGGATGCGGTCACCGGGTCGGATGTCTTCGGCGCGGACGGGTTCATGCGTGTCGGTATTGCTGATGCGGGTGACGGTGCGGCTGGCGAGCGCCGCGAGGTCGCGCGCGGCGGAGTAGGCGCGGCGGCGCACGCGGGCATCGAGGAAGCGGCCGATCAGCAGGAAGAAAAGCAGCATGCAGGCCGCGTCGAAATAGGCATGCTCGCCGCCGCTTATGGTTTCGGCAACACTGACACTGAATGCGAGGATCAGGGCCAGAGAGATCGGCACGTCCATGTTGGTACGGCGGCGTTTCAACACGTTCCAGGCAGAGCGGAAGAAAGGCCGCCCGGAGAACAGGAGCGTCGGCAGCGCAATGACGCCCGAGACCGCATGTAGCCCCTGCCGGGTCGCTTCACCCATTTCATCATGGCCGCCCCAGACGGAAACGGAGAGCAGCATGATATTGGCGGTTGCAAAGCCGGCCACGCCCATGGCGAGCAGCAGGGATTGCTCTTCCTTCTTGTGCTCGGTGTCGCCGGCGCGGGTATCGAGAGGGGCGACGCCGTAGCCGAGATCGCTGACCGTGCGCGCGATGCTCTGGGCGGAGAGGTCGCCCGTCCAGGCAATGTCGAGCCGGCCGGTGGAGAGGTTCAGGCGGGCGTTATCCACGCCGGGCAGTGCGGCGACAGCGCTTTCGATGCGCGAGAGGCAGGCGCCGCATTTAGCGCCGCGCACGGTGAGCGACAGGCGGTCCTGCTTGCCGACGCGCCGCACGAAGGGCGAAGGATCGGCCGCCTCCGAAGCGCTGGGCGGTGCAAGCCCGCTCGGACAGCCGGCCGTGTCGACGGCAACCGTGTTCATGGGATGATGATCTCCCGTGAGGCCTTGAACTCATCGCCTTCCGCTGCAGGATCGACATCTGCGCTGAACTGGACCGTCCAGGTTCCGGGCGCGAGGGTTTCCAGCGACGCGGTGTATTCGCCGCCGCCAACAGGCGTCAGTTCGACGACACGGTCGAGCGCGCGATCCGCAGGGTGACGCAGTTGCAGGTTCGTGCCCGACACCGGAAGGGCATCGCCATTCTCCTGCGTCAGGCGAACGTGCAGCTGCGGGACGCTACCCGTAAGCCCGATTTCCGCGCCCCAGCCCGCGTCGGCCTGTTGGGTCCGGCGCGCGATCTCGCGGTTGTAGTCGAGGCCGACGGCGTAGGATTTCTCGGTATCTTCGCCCGGAAAGGTCGTGATGGCCGTCCAGAGGAATATTCCGTTCACGACAAACATGAAGCCGAAGAAGCCCACGAACCAGAGAAGGGCATGCCAGCCTTTGAGCTGACCTTTCGTTGAGGGCACGGCAACTTGGGCAGACATCAGCGATCTCCTCGTGTGAATGGTGCGCCGGCTTCGATCGTTTCACCGGTGCCGGGATCCTTGATCTCGACGACCAGATTGTCCCGGTCTGCTTCATCACCCGCCGGGACAGTGACGAGCATCCGGTAGCGATCCACGCCGTGTGCTTCGGATGTCACGGTGAGCCCGCCGCCTGGCTGCGATGTGCCGATGCCGATGATTTCGAACTCGGCATCGCCCAGACCTTTGACCGTGATATCGACTTGCTGCGTGGTCGTGGACTTGTTGACGAGCTTGAGCGTGTAGCCATTGCGCACGCGGCCATCGGACAGACGGACGAACGGCGGGGAGCGATCCTTGAGGACGCTGAACTCGTAGGTCGATTTCGAGCCGTAACCCCAGAGGATCAATGTGCTGATCAGCACGATCAGAATCGAATAGAGAATGGTGCGTGGACGCAGAAGGCTGTATTTCACCGTGCCGCCCTGCGCGCGCGCGCTGACAGCGCGGTCCGTATCATAGGCGATGAGGCCGGTTGGTCGGCCAACCTTGCGCATGATGTCGTCGCAGGCATCGATGCAGAGCGCGCAGTGGATGCATTCGAGCTGGGCGCCGTCGCGGATGTCGATGCCCATTGGGCAGACCTGGACGCACTGCTTGCAGTCAATGCAGTCGCCGCGGCCTTCGAAGCCCTGATCCTTGTGGAGCGGGGCCCGAGGTTCGCCGCGGTCATAGCGATAGGTGACGTTGAGGGCGTGCTCGTCCGTCAGGGCGCCCTGGATGCGCGGCCATGGGCAGAGATAGGTGCAGACCTGCTCGCGCATCGTTCCGGCCAGCATATAGGTTGTGAAGGTCAGGATGCCCGCGAAGAAATAGGCCGTCAGCGGCGCTTCGCCCTTGAAGAAGGTGTGGGCGATGGTCGGAGCGTCGTGCCAATAGAGAATGAAGGCGCCGCCGGTGAGGAAAGCGATCAGTAGCCAGACGAAATGCTTGCCGCCCTTGCGCAGGGCCTTGTTGAGGCTCATCGGCGCTTTGTCGAGACGCATGCGGGCCGCCCGGTCGCCTTCAAAGGCGCGTTCGACCCAGATGTAAAGGTCCGTCCAGACGGTCTGCGGGCAGGTGTAGCCACACCAGACCCGCCCGAGCAGGGAGGTTACAAGGAAGAGGGCCAGCGCCGCCAGGATCAGCAGGCCGCCGAGGAAGTAGATTTCCTGCGGCCAGATCTCGAGGAAGAAGAAGTAGAATTT
>JBBSDJ010000232.1:0-3207 GCA_038249555.1 Caulobacterales bacterium | reverse complement strand
GGCGGCGGATCACGTCATAGTGGTGGGGCTTCACATCAGCCATGATCAAGCCTCCGCTTCTTCGTGGACGCCGTCGAAGCGGGCTTTGATACCCTCAGCGGCTTCCTTGGTGATGACGAGCGTCCGGCGGCGCAGGATGTCGTAGACATTCAGGCCGGCGACGGGGAGCACGTCGATGTTCGGGATGTTGCGGGCGGCGCGGGCGAAGTTCTCGTTCACGCTGGCGCCCGAAATGATCAGGGCGTTCTCGATGCCGAGGCCTTTGAACGCGGCGACCAGATCCTTGGTCTTGCCGGCATCCATTTCAGCCTTGTCGATCACCATGATCGCGCTGTCCTTGAACTTGGACGACAGCGCATGGGCGAGCGCCATCTTGCGGATCTTCTTGGGCAGGTCGTGCGCATGGCTGCGGACGCGCGGGCCGTGGGCTGCACCACCACCGACAAAGATCGGGGCGTTGCGCGAGCCGTGGCGGGCGCCGCCCGAACCTTTTTGCTTGATCGACTTTTTCGTCGTGCGGTTCACTTCCGAACGCGACTTGGCCTTGTGCGTACCAGCCTGACGGCGGGCGAGCTGCCAGCGCACGGTGCGCTGCAGGATGTCGCCGCGGATTTCGTCAATGCCGAAAATCGCGTCGTCCAGCTCGATCTTGCCGGCAGCCTTGCCGGCGAGGGTTTTAACTGAGAGTTCCATTAGCCTTCACCCCCGGCAGTCAGCTTCTCTGGCGCCTTGAACGATCCGGATTTCGGCGCGTTCTCGGGCAGAGCTTTTTTCACGGCATCGCGGATTTCGACGAAGGTGCCGTCATGGCCGGGCACAGCGCCCTTGACCAGGATGAGACCGCGCTCAACGTCCGTGCGCACAACCGTCAGGTTCTGCGTGGTGATGCGCTCGTCGCCGAGATGACCGGCCATTTTCTTGTTCTTGAACACGCGGCCAGGATCCTGGCGCATACCGGTGGAGCCGTGCGAACGGTGCGACAGCGACACGCCGTGAGTGGCGCGGAGGCCGCCGAAGTTCCAGCGCTTCATGGCGCCGGCAAAACCTTTACCGATGCTCTGGGCGCTGACGTCAACTTTCTGGCCTTCGACGAAGTGGTCGGCGAGAACCGTCGAGCCGACTTCCGGAAGGTCGCCGCTGACGCGGAATTCCTTGATTTTCGCTTTCGGGGCAACGCCCGCTTTGGCGAACTGGCCGCGCAGCGCTTTCACGGTGCGCTTGGCTTTCTTGTCACCGGCGCCAAGAATGACAGCCTTGTAGCCGTCGGTGCGGACGACTTCGCCGCCCTTCTTGGTTTTCACGGTGCGCTCTTCTTCAGTGCGCACGCCGACGACCTGGCAGCCTTCGAGCGACAGCACGGTCACGGGAACGTGGCGGCCATCCGCATCGAATACGCGGGTCATGCCGACCTTGCGGGCGAGAACGCCCGTACGGGGAGCAGGCAAAGTCATTAGCGGCCTCCCTCGAGTTTGATCTCGATGCCGACGCCGGACGACAGGTCGAGCTTCATCAGCGCGTCCACGGTCTGCGGGGTCGGATCGACGATGTCGAGAATACGGGTGTGGGTGCGGATTTCGAACTGCTCGCGCGAAGCTTTGTCGATATGCGGCGACCGGATGACCGTGAAGCGCTCAATGCGTGTCGGCAGCGGGACCGGTCCGCGGACTTCAGCGCCGGTGCGCTTCGCCGTGTTCACGATCTCTTTCGCCGACATGTCGAGCGCGCGGTGATCGAAGGCTTTCAGCCTGATCCGGATATTTTGTTTTTCCATCTTGCTTCCGTCCGCGCAAAACACTTAGGCCCTGGGCGCGCAGCTCGTCAGCTTCGAGCGGCCCGGGGGCTTCGGTAGGGTTAAATTGTCAGTTTCGAGGGAGCGTTCGCTGTTCAAAGCGCAGCCATCCCGGCGAAGTGGGGCGTATACGCGCGGGAATCGGAGGCGTCAACAGCCGTTAAGGGGGAATCTGCAGGGCACATTCACCCCGGCGCTGCCGCTCGCCATTCCGCCTGCCAAGGGCCACTATAAAGAGACTTGGGAGGCGCCGCCATGAGCCGGATTTTCGGGAAGGTTTGCCAGAACGGCTATGTCGTCCGCGACATCGAGGCGGCCATGAAGCACTGGATTACCGTGATGGGTGTGGGGCCGTGGTTCTATATCGAGGACGTCAAGACCGACTGATTCCGCCACCGGGGCCAGGAGTCGGACGCGAAGATGAGCATTGCGCTCGCCAATTCCGGGGACCTGCAGATCGAGCTGATCCAGCCGCGCAATGAAGCACCCTCGATGTACAGGGAGTTCCTCAAGGCCGGTCATGAGGGCCTGCAGCACATGTCCTATTGGACCGAGGACTATCAGGGCCTCTACGACAAGGCGCTCACGCTGGGCTACCGGGTCGGCCATGAAGGCTGTATCGGCGGCGAGAAAGGCCGCTTCGCCTATTTCGACACCGAAGCCCATCCCGGCACCGTGATCGAGATCTCCGACATCAGCGGCTCCAAGGGGCGGACTTTCGCGCATATCCGGAAGGTGGTGGAGGGCTGGGACGGGTCGGACCCGATCCGGATCATCAAGTAGGTCCCCTGCTCCACTCCTCCCTCTTTCTGTTATCCCGGCGAAAGACGGGGCCCAGATTCGGAAGGATGCATTTTCCTTGGACTGGGTACCTGCCTTCGCAGGTACCTGCGGGGTGAGTGTTTTGGGACTTTTGCCTGGAAAGTTTCTTGAGTGACCATGCCCGGAGTATAACTCCGTGGGCGGAGGTGTGGCGGAAGGATTCGAGAAGTATTTCGCAAGCGTTTGACGGCGCTGGGTTTTAGTTTTCGGGAGGGGCGGATCTTGTAGGCGCAAGTGCGGCGGCCTGCCCTCGCCAGGGCGCGTCAAAGCCCTGCAGGCCGTGCACTCCAGGTGGTGATTTCTTCTCAGTCTTTCTCATTCATTCTCATTTTTTATCATCTGGTGCCGGTTTGTTGTCGACCAGATACCGCTCATCCCCGCGCAGGCGGGGATCGCGCGAGGTCTCTGCCGGACCCGATCCCCGCCTGCGCGGGGATGAGCGGTCTGGAGAATTCCCCCCAAAGCAAAAGGCCGCCTCCTTCCGGAAGCGGCCTTTGTGTTTTGGGCTGCAGGGCAGCTTACTTCTTGATTTCCGACACCACGCCGGCGCCGACGGTGCGGCCGCCTTCGCGGATGGCGAAGCGCAGGCCCTTGTC
>JBBSDJ010000231.1:0-3266 GCA_038249555.1 Caulobacterales bacterium | reverse complement strand
GCCAGTGCGCAGTGGAGCCAGATGAGTCTCAACCTTGGGAAGCTGCTGTCATGACGACCTGGACTGATCTTGCCGATCCCGCCGCCCGGGCAGCCTTCGCTGCCTATTTCGCAAGGGTCGAGCGCCACCTTGCACCGCTGCCGGACGCCAGCGCGCGCGAAGTGCGTGAGGAACTCGAGTTGCACGCGCTTGATCTGCTGGCGGAAGAAGGCCGCGCCGATGCAGCGCTTGCCCGTCTCGGTGCACCCGAAGATTTCCTGCCGGACCTCGTTGCCGAAAGGTTGCGTCTGCGAGCATCGAAATCCTTCGCGCCATCGCACGTCTTTTCCGCCATTGCCTCTAGTGCCCGTACAGGCCTTGCAGGCATCATAGTCTCTACGTTAGCCGGTTTCGGCTATGCGCTGGCCGCCCTAGCCGTTGTGATGGGAATAGCGCGGTTGGTCGCGGCGGAGACCACAGGCCTCTTCCGGCTCCAGGACGGCCGCCTCTTTCTTGGCCTGGGCGAAAATCTCGGCGGCAGCGATGTGCTCGGCGTCTGGTTTGCGCCGTTGGCCTTTGCGGTCGCTGCTTGTCTCTACCTCATCCTCACGCTCGCCTTCGGGCGGGTGAAGTTTCGCAAGCCGCCCGGCGAGGACAAAGCCAACATGACGGGCTGATACCCATAGGAGAAGACAATGCGTAATATCTGGCTCGCTGCCCTTGCAGTGGGATGGCTGACGGCTGCGCCGGCCTCAGCGCTTCAAATCAAGGTGGACCCGGCACCGATCCACGTATTCGACCTTTCGCCAGACCGTGCGGGCTACGATGTAGTGCTGCAGAATATCCTGATCGTGAATGACGAATCGGACCCCGTGCATTTGACGGGACTGCGGGTGGAACTGCTCAAAGGCGGTGAGGTGCTGTCCGTCTCCCGCGTTCCCGCTGCCAAGGTGGCTGACCGCGCCGCGCAATTCGCCAGTCTTCAAGAAGCGGGTGTGCTGACGATGATGGATTTCCAGTTTCACTTGTCACGCCTACTTGCCGAGGGGGAGCGCCTGAGCGCCGATGCGACGCTTGAACCCCGGGAAGCCTACCTCAACTCGGGCCTGTACGCGTCATCCACTGGCCTGCCCGATACCGCGCGGGTTGTTGTCGAGGGGCCAGACGGAGACATCGGACAGGTAGAGGTGCCGGTCTCGCGCTATGTGTCGGATACGTCTTACCGCTCGCCCGTTGCCGGGCGCTGGTTCGTGGTTGCCTCGGGTGACGCGGCGCATCATCATCGCTGGCTCGTCTCGTCGGAGTATGCGCTCGACCTTGTGCGGATGGGCGCAGACCTGAAGACCTATACGGGAAAGGGTGATCAGCTTACGGACTATGAGACCTTTGGCGCGCCCATCCTGGCCGCCGCGGATGGCGTTGTCGTCGCGGTTCGCAATGACCGAGCCGATCATGCGGCCATGCTGCGCCGGTCCGATGAGCCCTTCGGAGCCTACATGCAGCGGGTGATGACCCTGCAACAGGCCATACTGGCAGAAGATGGCTTCGAAGGCGCGGCCGGCAATCACGTGCTGATCCGGCATGCCAACGGCGAGCATTCGCTTTACGCCCATCTGCGGGAAGGAAGTGTGCGTGTCTCGATCGGAGATGAAGTCCTCGCCGGTGCGCGGATCGCTGAAGCGGGTTCGTCCGGAAACTCGACCGAACCTCACCTGCACTTCCAGGTGATCGATGGGCCCGATCTCAATTCGGCACGCGGAATTCCCGTAGAGTTCAACGGCCTCAAGGATGACTGGATCAGCATGCAGCACCGGCACCTGCGCGCGGGCGACGTGATCGAAGCGGACTGACCGGCCGTCCCGGCCCGGTCAGTCCTCAAACCCCCGGAACGTCGCCGCCTCGTCTACCGATTTGCGTTTCGAGACGACGGCGTTCGCGGGGAAACTGTCGTCCGGCCAGCCCATGGCCACGCAGGTCTGGATCACCTGGTCGTCCGGGATGCCGGCTTCGGCGCGCACCACCGGGCTCTGCATGATGCCCTGTGAGTTGATCACGCAGCCGAGTCCCCGGTTCCAGGCGGCGTTGACGAGGCAGTTGACCACACCGCCGCAATCGAACGGCGCGATGTCGCTGCCCTGGATCGACTTGTCATAGGTGATCACGATGGAGACCGGCGCATCGAACTGGCGGAAGCCGCGCAGGATCCAGTCCATGCGCTTTTCCTTGTTGTCGCGCTCGATGCCCATCGCCTCGAATAGCTGGACGGCGATCTCGATCTGCCGCCTGCGATGCTCGCCGGCATATTCCGGCCCGAGGCGGAACTCGCGGCTGTGCGGCACGCCGGCCAGGTTGCGCTCGACATTGCCGGCCCGGATCCGGTCGAGCACGTCGCCGGTGACGACATAGAAATTCCAGGGCTGGGTGTTCAGCGAAGTCGGCGCGCGCATCGCGATCTCGAGGATTTCGCGGATCAGCGCTTTCGGAACCGGCTTCTTCTGGTAGCCCCGAATGCTGCGGCGGCCCCGCACAACGTCATCGAATTCCACATCACACTCCTGTCGCGTTTCCGAAGCTGTTCTAGCGATGCTGTTCGGCAGTGCATCCCCTCCCGTTGCGTCACGCTTGCCAAGCTCCGGTGTTCCGGCAACTTCCGGCGCTATCTGACAGCACGGGGCAGGGCACATGCGATATTTCGAAGACATGGTGATCGGCACGCGCACGCGCGCCTCGCGCACGTACAAGGTGACGCGGGAAGAAGTGATCGAGTTCGCCACGAAATATGATCCCCAGCCGTTCCACCTGGATGACGAGGCGGCGAAGAACACGTTCTTCGGCCGCCTGTCGGCGTCGGGCTGGCATACCGGCGCGATGGTAATGCGCTTGATGGTCGACACCTGGAAGGATACCGAGCCGACCGCCGGCCTCGGCTCGCCCGGCATCGACGAACTGCGGTGGGTGAAGCCCGTCTATCCGGGCGACGAGCTGTCGGTGGAGATGGAACTGATCGACAAGCGCCGCTCGAAATCGCGCCCCGACATGGGCCTCACCAAGACGAAGCAGACCGTCACCAACCAGCACGGCGAAGTGGTGATGACGATGGTCTCCAACGGTCTCTTGCGTGTGCGCGATCCGTCGGCGCCGCTCGAATAAAAATGTATGGTCCGCCCCGTCATTGCAAGGGATTTCGGGTAGCGTCTGACGAAGAACAGTTTGCGTAAATGTATCCGGCCTCTCGCGAGTGGACTGCTGTTGCAGCCAGGCCATGATGAGATCCGCGCACGTCGTTT
>JBBSDJ010000230.1:0-3276 GCA_038249555.1 Caulobacterales bacterium | reverse complement strand
AGCTGCACCGCTACAATCCGCGCACCGGCAACACGCGGCGCTACGAGCTGCCGGTACGGCCGAGCCGGATCGCGCTATTTGACGGCCTGCTGCTGATGGCGGCGGACCGGGAGATCGGGTTCTTTGATCCGGCGACCGAGGTGTACGAGCGTCTCGCCGTCGTTGAGGGTGAGCCAGAAACCAATCGCACCAGCGATGGCGGCGTTGCGCCGGACGGGTCCTTCTGGTTCGCGACCGAGGACGATGCCGAGCGCGAGCCGGCGGGCAATTACTACAGGTACGGCCCTGACAAGACGATTTCGCCGATCCGGCTGCCGTCGGTGATGATGTCCCGGACGTTCGAATTTTCGCCGGATGGCCGGACCTTCTACACCTGCGATTCCACGGAATGCGAAGTCCTCGCGCACGATTTTGACCCGGAAACTGGCGCCGTTACAGGGCGTCGTACCTTTGCGTTCACGCATGAACTGGGCGGTATGCCATTCGGTTCGGCCGTCGATCAGGAGGGCGGGCTGTGGACCTGTCTGCATGGGGCATCCCGTGTCGTCCGGTTCACGCCGGATGGGGCTGTGGACCGTGTCATCGTGCTGGCCGCACCTTTGCCGACGGGGTGTGCGCTGGGCGGCGAGGATATGCGGACGCTGTTCATCACGACGTCGCGGGCAGGTCTGAGCTTCCCGCAGCTCGACTCGCGGCCGCTCTCGGGCAGCCTTTTTGCTGTCACGGTGGATATTCCAGGTATGCCGGCACGCAGTTTTGGTCCCATTCCCTGATCACGCATTCTCGGGGGTCGCGGAACTTTTGTCATTTTTTATCGTTGTGTCGCAGGGAAGCGGCGTCTCCGGCGGCCAGTCTGGCGCACGCAGGGAGTCGCTTTCGCGCGTGTGAACACCCACAACGAAAGCCACTCCATGTCGACATCGCTGACAAACCACCGCGATTTGCGGACGGGTCGTTCCATCTGGATGGCGCGCCGGGGGCCTTCGGTGGCCTGTGCGCCGCTGACGCGGAACATCAGCTGCGATGTGGTGGTCATCGGCTCCGGGATCTCGGGGTCGTTGATCGCCGAGAACCTGAGTGATGCCGGACTGAATGTGGTGATCCTTGACCGGCGGGGACCGGGGCAGGGATCGACTCCGGCGTCGACGGCGATGCTTCAGTATGAACTCGACACGCCGATGGTGCGCATGGCGAAACGGATTGGCCGGGAGCGCACGGAACGGATCTGGCGCCGCTCGCGGCTGGCGGTGGACGCGCTGCGGGAGCGCACTGAGCGGCTTGCCATCAAGGCCGATACGGCGACCCGGGGGTCGATCTACCTGAATGGCAACGTGCTGGACGCCGAGGGGCTGGCGGACGAGGCCGATGCCCGGCGCCGGGCGGGGTTCGAGGTCGAGCTGCTGAAGCCGGCGGCGGTGAAAGAGCGGTACGGCATTGCGGGTCGGCATGCGATTGTCGGTTACGGCAACTATTCCGCCGACCCGAGGCAATTGGCGGCGGGCTACCTGAATGTCGCGATCGAGCGCGGCGCCCGGCTCTATGCGCCAGTCGACGTGACTGATGTCGAGCCGTCGAACCTGGGCGTGCTGATCCATACGGACCAGGGCCGCCAGATTTCGGCGAACCATCTTGTGGTCGCCACCGGCTACGAGATGATGAAGGGCATTCCCCGAAAGGGAAACAAGATCATCTCGAGCTGGTCTATCGCGACCAAGCCCCAGCCGCGCAACATCTGGCCCACGGCCGCGATGATCTGGGAGGCCAATGACCCCTACCTCTACATCCGCACGACCCCGGCGGGCGAGGTGATCTGCGGCGGCGAGGATGAGGAGATCAGCGATGCCGAGGAACGGGACGCCAAGATCGAGGCCAAAACCCGGACTCTCTCGCGGAATCTTGCGGCGCTGCTGCCGAACATCGACGCCGTGCCCGTCCACGCCTGGGCCGGCAGCTTCGGCGACAGTGCGGTCGGGACGCCGACGATCGGACGCATTCCGGGGATGGCCAACTGCTACGCCGCGATGGGATATGGCGGGAATGGCATCACGTTTTCGATGATGGCGGCCCAGATGCTGCGCGGCCTGATCACCGGATACGGCGATGGTGACAGCGAACTGGTGAGCTTTCACCGCGACTTCTGAGGGTCAGGGATCGCCCCCCGGTTGAGCGGAGCCTGGCGCCGAAGCGTTTGCCCCCTTGCCTCGAGGCCCGGAATGCCCACATCGAAGCCAGCGCCACATCCTGCACAATTTCCGTGGACGCGAGCCTGTAAACGGGCTAATCGCCCGCCTTTGAAAAACGAGTGATTATGATGGCCGAAAAGCCGACCAAGGCGCCACAAGCGCCGAAAGAGAAGAAAAAGATGGTGGGACCGCTGACTTTCCTCGCGCAGGTGCGCGCGGAAGGCAACAAGGTGACCTGGACCACCCGCCAGGAGACCATTCAGGCGACGATCTTCGTGATCATCATGTCGATCCTGATCGCAATCTTCCTTTTTCTGGCCGATCAAGTCATAATGATGTTCGTGAACTTCGTTCGGGGCGCCTGAGGGTGCTTACCGCGAATCCAGATCAACAGGAGCGCTCTCGGCCCATGCCTGAAGCCAAATGGTATATCGTCCACGCCTATTCGAACTTTGAAAAGAAGGTCGCCGGCACGATTCGAGAGCAGGCCGAGCGTAAGGGCCTGACGCACCTCATCGAAGAGATTGAAGTGCCGACCGAGGAAGTGGTCGAGGTTGCCCGCGGCAAGAAGAAGACCGTCGAGCGGCGCTACTTCCCCGGCTATGTGCTGATGAAGGCCCAGCTGACCGACGACATCTACCATCTGGTCAAGGACACCCCGAAAGTCTCCGGTTTCCTCGGCGCAGAGGGCGGCAAGAAGCCGCTTCCGGTTCGCCAGCGTGAAGTCGACCGGATCCTCGGCAAGTCGACCGACGTGGCGGCCGAACGCCCCCGCGCCCGGATCACCTTCGAGATCGGCGAGCAGGTTCAGGTCAACGATGGCCCGTTCCAGGGATTCGAAGGCGCCGTCGAGGAAATCGACGAAGCCAGTGGCCGCCTCAAGGTGACCGTGTCCATCTTCGGCCGCGGCACGCCCGTGGATCTGGAGTTCGACCAGGTCGTGAAGGTCTGAGAATCAACTAACCGGCACGCGCACGGCCTTGAATCGAGTGGCCCTCGCCTGTATGCCGAAATCCGATTGCCGCCTTAGCTCAGTTGGTTAGAGCGCTGGTTTGTGGAACCAGAGGTCCCCCGTTCAAGCCGGGGAGGCGGT
>JBBSDJ010000229.1:0-3287 GCA_038249555.1 Caulobacterales bacterium | reverse complement strand
TCCGTGATCTCGAACTGTACCGGCCTGCCCGTCTTCTTCTGGATGATCACGCCGCGCGACTTTACCTGCCCGCCCGCCGCCACATCGCCAACCTTGAGCCTGACGAGGTCACAGCCCCTGAGCTTGCTGTCGATCGCGAGGTTGAAGAGGACGAGATTTCGCGCATCGCCGTCAAGTTCAAGCCTGGTCCGGATCGACCAGACCTCTTTCATCTTCAGGGCTGGCTTCTGCCCGGTCAGCTTTCCGGCCGTCAATCTGCGATGCCCGGCTGGCTCTGCGCCAGCGGCGGGCCGTTTCACTTCGTCTTCCATGATGTTCCTCCTGTTCAAGCCGCAGCGCAGCGCAGACGGCAAGACGGGAGGCATGCAAACGAGCGGCTAAAGTTTCACCTCAACCCTAGTTGACGACCGGCAGGGGCAGAATGGATGCCACTAGCTTGCTTGGTGGAAGCAGGACTTCTACGCGGTTTCGGCCGAGACTTTTGGCGCGGTAAAGCGACTTGTCTGCCCGGTCGAGGGCAGTGAGGATGTCGACTTCTGCCGCGGTCGGGCAGCTTACCCCCATGCTTACGGTAACTCCAAAAGCGCCCTTCGGGCTTTCAAAGCTCATCTCCCCGACCTTCTGGCGCAGCCGGTTGGCTGTGCGGACGGCGGCGTCCACGTCGCTCTCGGGCAGGACGAGAGCAAACTCTTCCCCGCCGATGCGGCCGAACAGGTCTTCGTCGCGGATACTGGACGAGATCGTTTGAGCCAGCTTTACGAGAACTTCGTCACCGATGGCGTGCCCGTGTGTGTCGTTGACAGGCTTGAAGTGGTCGATGTCAAAGAGGATTACGCTTAGGGCTGTGTCATGGCGCGTCGCCCGGAGGACTTCACGTTCGGCAAAGCGGAAGAAGGCGCGGCGGTTGAGCGCTTTGGTTAGCGGATCGGTGACGGCGAGGTCGTAGAGGGCGCATTTGTCTTCTTCGGCATCAATCAAATCACGGATGGCGTAGCGCCCGGCGCTGCGCAGGCAGATGTCCTGGCTGATCAGCGCGGCGAAGTGTTCGAGTACCTGCATCTGCGCCAGGTTAAGCGAGCGGGGCGTATCGTCGATCAGGCAGAGTGTGCCGAAGCGTTTGCCGTCGGGATCGCTGAGCCTGGCGCCGGCAAAGAAGACGACGCCGGCGGGGCCGGAGACAGCAGGTTCTCGGGCAAAATAAGCCTCATTGCGGGCATCGGCCACTGCGAAAGTGTTCTCCGCGAGGTTTGCATTGGAGCAGAAGGTCATCAGCGTGTGCATGTCTTCACCAGAGACGCCATGCGTTCCGGTATACCAGCAGCGATAGCGCTCGTTCAGACAGATCAGGACGCGTGGCATGCCAAGGACGAGCGAAACTGTAGCCGCGATCTGGTTGGCATCATGCACTTCGGTGCCCCGCAGAATCCGGTAGCGCTGAAGCACTTCGGATTTCTGCTGCTCGAATCGAGGCGGCGGATACTGTAGCAACGGTCGGTCCCCCCCCCACCCAACGGGCTTGGTTACCGCGCTGTTATACCTAACGGGGTTTAAATTGACGTCGATCAGATCGGTGCAATTTTATGTTTCCGGAAACCGGCTGGCGGGTTTTGCGCTTTTGGAGGCGCTGTGATCGCTAACGAACACCGCCTTCGTGGTCGCAGACACGACATTGTTTCTGCTGCTTTCTTGCGGGTTCGCGTTTCAGTTCTTCTGGAAACGGTTTGAAGGGTTCATCCGCTGCCATGCAGCGCCCGCGCCCAATAGGGCCGAGGATTGTATCTCCTCGACAAGGCGCGGACATAAATATTTTGCTGCGCGAGCCTAGTAGAGGGGCAGCCATGCTTCTTATTGGCGACCGGTATCGGCGAAGACCGGTCTGGTGCGGGCGACGCAGCCGAACGACACGAACCGATTGACCCTACCGCTCGCCCCCGATGACGATCAGAGCCGACCTGGCCCCAAACAGCCACTCAAAGTCAGCTGCTCCCACGGCGTGCGAGCATAGCGGCAGCCTGACGGGCGGCCGCATCGCCGCTAATGTGTGCGCCTGACAGAAGCGCAGGGTAAGCACCGCCCAGCGCCTCGCCTGCAAAGAAGACCCTGTCTCCAAGTGGTTTGGACAACGTGTATCGCGCCTTGTGGCGCCCCGGCCGGGCGGCGGCATAGGCGCCGAGCGTCCATGGATTGCTGCCCCAGGTCGTCATCCGGCCTTTGCGAATATGGCGACGGATGTCGCTTCCAAGCATCGACGCGAGTTCGTCGGTTGCAAACGCAATCGCTGCTTCCTCTCCTGCTTTCTCGATCTCCCAGGCATGGCTGCCCCCCACAAATCCCACACAGAGATCAAATCCAGCTGGAAAGGACAGGAAGAATGCCGCCCGCGCCGGAAGGGGCTCATCGATGGCACGCGTGACGAAGGCGTTTTCCGGCAGACCGAAGCGTTCGCGATCCATCTGCAGCGCGATCTTCGTCAGCAGACCCATGGGAAGGTCGTCAAAGGCTTGCCGGACTTCATCCGGCAAATCGGGTGTAAACCTTAGTCGGCCAGCCGAAATGACGCCGGTTGAAACAGTCACGACCGCCGCGCGCGCCCGGATATCCCCCTTCTGTGTACGCACAATGACGCCGGGCCCGGACCAATCGATGCCTGTTACTGCGGTGCCAGTTTGGACAGGCAGACCTTTCGCAACATGCGCGACAAGGGAACCCAATCCTTCCTTGATCAGTGCGTTGACGGTGTAGGCGCCATAAACCGCGACATCGGCGCTCGAGAGCTCGGTCAGATCGACACCGTGATCCATCGCGCTCAACCATGTTGCAGCGGCTGCAAGCCATCGGTCGTTGGAATTTACGAGGCTCGAGGCGGCAACATCGTCTTCTGAAGACACCAGCACGTGCCTCAGGTTTTCCGCCGCCTGATCATAGCTGGCGACTTCTTCAGGCGTCGCCGGTTTGCCTCCTGAAAACAGCGCACCGGGAGGATCGCTATGATCTATGAGGGTGAAACCTGCCGAACGGGCTGCGCCGATGTAGGGTAAATCATCGGGTCCCTGCAGCCAGGCGCAACCATGATCGAATGGAAATCCGAACGTTTCGCTTTCCGTAAAGGCGCGTCCGCCTATCCGGTCCGACGCTTCAACCACCAGCACGCTGTAGCCCGAGGCCTGCAGACGGCGCGCCGCGGCGATCCCGGCACCGCCGGCGCCGACGACGACAACATCAGGTGCAGAGGGCGTTTGGACGGTTTCCACGAACAGCTCTCCAGAAATATGGTTGAGGTTGCGATC
>JBBSDJ010000228.1:0-3316 GCA_038249555.1 Caulobacterales bacterium | reverse complement strand
TTTACGTACCCACGAATTCAGGGCCGGGACTTGCGGCGGCTGTAATGCTCAAACAGATTGGCTCCCGGAAATTTACCGGGATGAACCTTTGTCAGCGAAGGTGCAAAGGTCGCGCTCAAGCCAGCGTCTTCAACAGCTCGAGGCTGTTGTTTTCCCGGATCTGGGCGCAGTGGCGCCGCAGCATCGTCAGGAACATGTCGTCGCCGCGCTCGGTCTGTTTCACCAGCATGGCGGCGGCGAAGGCGACCGAGACGCCGTAGAAGGCGAACCAACGATAGTGCGTGTAGAGATCATCGAAGCTGTAGCTGGTGATCCCTTCCGCCTTCAGGCAGTCGTGATAGTGGCGCAGCAGGGCCTGCTCATGCTTCGGGCGCTCCTCGCGGGTGAGGCCCGCGCCGATGAAGTAGGAGACGTCATTGGCGGGCGCGCCCTTGCCGGCAGTCTGCCAGTCGACGACGGCCAGCGGCTTCTTGGCGCCCGGCTTGCCGAACAGCATGTTGTCGAGCCGGTAGTCCGAATGAGTCCGCGCGAACGGGCCCTGATAGGCCTCGCCCCATTTCGGCAGGCTCGCGGCGTAGGCATCGCCCACTTCGATCAGGTCGGCGTTGAGCTTCTCGGCATAGCGATCCTTGAAGCCGCCCCAGAGGCCGGCGACCATTTCGGAGCTGAGGCCCGGCGGCGGCGCCTTGGCGGAGCCCTGCAACCAGTCATGCTCGTCCAGCACAGGGTCCTGCCAGTGAGAGGCGTGCAGCACGGCGGCAGCCTCCATGGCAAGACGTGCGTCTTCAATGCCGCAGCCTTTCAGCTGGTCGCCCTGCTCGGACGGCGACATGTCTTCCATGATCAGCGCAAAGCGGTTGGTGTCCGGATCATAGTCCGTGTACAGCGCGTTCGGCGTAATGCGGCCCGCCACCTTCGGGAAGGTCCGGTAGAACATCACTTCGCGCTTGTAGTGGTTCAGCAGCTTTGCCGTCATGATGCTGGCTTCGCTGGCCGACGGGAACTTGCCAACCAGCGTCTTCGGCGCGTTCGCACCCGCATGCGCGTAGTCAAATACAAAGCGCACGTTCTCGCCGATCTGGCCGGTGCCGATCGACTTGGCGGTGAAGCCGCGCACCTCCGCGTCTATGCCGATTTCGGCAAACAGCGTGTTGAACCAGTCCGCTTTCAGTTCGAGCGGATGGGTATCGAGTCCGGGACGGGTCATGGAGTGGCTTCTTCGGTTTCTGGTTTTGTAGCGAAGCGGCCGCCGGTCAGGCGGCGGAACTGGCCGAGGCGTTCCTCGGCGCGGCGCAGGCCCTTGTCGAGCGCGGCCATGGTGAGGGCAAAGTCGCCGCTGGTTTCCTTGCGCCAGGCGCGTTCGGCCTGCGCAATGACGATCCCGATGGCGATGCGCTTCAGGCTGGCGGGCGCGCCGGCGTCATTGTCGAGACCGGCAGAGGCGAGCGCCCAGGCAGCGCTGGCATGGCGATGATTTGGCAGACGCACGAGATGGAACAGAGAAGTTTCGCGAAACTTCGTAATCTCGGTGATGCCCGTGCGGTAAGGCTCCATCGCCTCGAACCGCAGCATGATGACGTCGAACAGCCGCTCGCGCGCCGAGGTCTCGTCCGGCACGCCCTCGGCCGACATCGCCTTGTCGAAATGCGCGTCCATCGCTTCGACGAGATCCTCGCGCGAGGCCACGCCGTGAAAATCCGAAAGCGCCAGCTTCGCTTTCGCGGCAATGTCCGCCAGCGGAATATCCGACCAGGCGCGGGTCGCGGCCAGGTCGAGGGCGGCTTTCAGCCCCTTCTCGATGATCTTTTCTTGAGCCGCCAAGGCGGGCCTCCCGGGGTTTCAGTCTGCCTCTTTTGACAGCTGCCGGTCGCGGGCGGCGGCAGCGCGCAGGGCGTCTCTAAGCAACCGGGGCATCCCACCCGTGTCCATGAGGATGTCAAGGGCCGCCTGCGTGGTGCCGCCGGGGGAAGTGACCGCGCGGCGCAGGGTTTCGGGATCGTCGCCGCTGGCCGCCATCAGCGCCGCGGCGCCTTCGATCGTGCGCCGGGCGAGGCGCTGGGCGAGCGCCCTGGGCAGGCCTTCGGACTCGCCGGCCTCCGCCATCGTTTCGGCAAGGAGAAAGAGATAGGCCGGGCCACTGCCGGAGAGTGCGGTGACAGCGGACATTAGCGACTCGTCGACGGGCCCATGCACCTCGCCGAGCGGAGCGAGCAACGCGGTCGCAGCCTCGAGGTCAGCTGCGGCCAGTCCGGGCGCTGCCGAGAAGACCGTGATGCCCTGCCCGATTGATCCGGGCGTGTTGGGCATCGAGCGGATGATGCGGGAGGTCTCCAGCCGGCGTGAGAGCTGCGCGATCCGCACCCCCGCCATGATCGAGACGGCGAGCGTTTTGGAGCTGACGAAGCCGCGCGCCATCTCCGCAATGCCCGCAAACTGCTGTGGCTTGACCGCGAGAACGAGGATAGCGGCAGGGGCTGGAGGCGGGTTCAGGATGATCTTGCCGTCTGCGGCCCAGGCCGAGATCTCTTCCGACGGTCGCGGCTCGATGACGGCAATCTTGCGCTTCGACTTTCCCTTCAGCCAGCCGCGCACCAGGGCCGCGCCCATCCGGCCGGCCCCGATCAGAACTAGGGACGGCGGGGCAGCAGCCATCTATGCTTCAGGCTTCGCCGTGGGTTTCGAACATCACCGCGTCGATGGCTTCGCGCGGCGACTTGCCGGCCCAGACGAGGAAGTTGAACGCCGGCATGAACCGGTCGGCGGCGCTGACGGCCGCTGCAATGACAGCCCGGATTTCGCCCTGGCTGACCTCGTCGCGGCCCTCCATCGGGAAGGTGTAGCGGTAGATGATCACGCCGTCGTCCGACCAGAAATCGAAATGGCCGACCCAGAGGCGTTCGTTGGCGAGCATCACGAGTTCGGCAATCGCGCTGCGCTTGGCGGCCATCGCTTTCACGTCGAGGGTCAGGGAAAAGTGGATCGCGGAAGGTTCCGGGCGGTAAGCGAACAGCGCGCCCATGTCGCCCCAGCGGGTTTCGGCAACGACCTGGAGGGTGCCTTCCTCGTCGCGCTCAAACGGCCAGTTGGCGGCTTCCAGAACCACTTCCACGATATCGAGCGGGTCGATGTCGAAGTCCTGGCTGTGTTCGAGTTCAAGGCTCATTCGGGCGCCTCCGCATCGGTTTCGAGGATTGGTGCCGGATTCGTGTGACAAATCCACACCCGAACAAACCGGGCCGTCTCAGGCTTGTCTATCGGCTTCAACAGTGGGCGTTCAGGATTTCGGGGAATTCGCCTGCGCCGCTTCGAGGGCGGC
>JBBSDJ010000227.1:0-3378 GCA_038249555.1 Caulobacterales bacterium | reverse complement strand
GCAAGGCGGAGGATGGCATTGAACGTGTCGAGCACGCGGTCCACCTCTTCCACCGTTTCCCCAAGCGTCGTACTTGCGGCCTCCTCGGTCATCGGTTTGGCGAGGGCGATCTCAAGCCGGTTGCGCAGGCGCGTCAGCGGGGAGCGCAGGTCGTGTGCAATCGCGTTGCCGGTGTTCTGCGAGGCTTCGACCAGCTTGCCGATCTGGTCGAGCATGGCGTTGATACGCTGGGCTAGGCGGTCGAATTCATCGCCTGTGCCGCGAACGGGAACGCGTCGGCTAAGCTCGCCGCCGATGACCGCTTCTGCCGTTTTCGCGAGTTCCTCGGCGCGCCGCGCTGCGCCTCGCGTGATCAGCACGCCGCCGAACAAAGACAAGATGAGCGCGACCGGTGCCGCCACCAGGATCGCGCTCTGGATTCGGTCGACGATGACTGTCTGCTGCGCGGTATCGAACGCGACCATGAGCGCGCCGCCATTGTCCCGCAGACGGACGATCCGGCCGGCAGCGGGACGCAGCATTTTAGAGCCGTCGGACTGTGGAAGCTCAAAGTCGAAATATACGGTCTTCATGCCGGATTCCGGCGGATCATCCGGCAAGCGCGGAAAGTGCCCGGCGATTTTCCGGCCGGAGGTATCTTCGAGATAGTAGTAGAAGGGTGAGCCCGAGAGCGTCATCCGTTCGAACACGGACTGGCTGAGGCGTTCCATCCCGCCGGTGTAGTACGCATTCGCCAGCTGCTCGAACTCCACCGTGATCCGCCGCTCGGACTCCACTCGGATGTAATAGACCGTGGAATAATAGAGATAAGCCAGCAGCGCACCGGAGAAGGCGGCGATCATCAGGGAGTAGAGCAGGGCCAGCTTGAAGGTCGTTGTGCGGACGAAGACCGGCATCGCCTTGCGCACCCGGTCCGGGATCGGAAAGCGGATGTCTTCCGGCAAACGCGGAAACTGCCCGGCGATTTTCGCGGGCAGTTTCGCCATTCGCTCATAAGTGAGCCAGGCTGGCCAGTGAGTGGGCAGCTTCATGGGCGCCTAGGTGCCAGCCCCCCTGTTCCCCGTCTAGCCCTGCAGGCGGTATCCCGCGCCACGAACCGTCTGCAGCAGCGGCTCCGGGAAGTCCTTGTCGATCTTGGCGCGCAGGCGTGAGACGTGCACATCGATGACGTTGGTCTGGGGATCGAAGTTATAGTCCCAGACCTTTTCGAGCAGCATCGTGCGGGTCACGACCTGTCCGGCATGGCGCATCAGGTATTCCAGCAGGCGGAATTCGCGTGGCTGGAGATCGATCTTCTTGCCCGAACGCGTGACCTTGCGGGTCAGCAGGTTCATCTCGAGATCGCCCGCCTTGAGCGTAGTGACCTGCGGTTCGGTCGTCGTCCGGCGGCCAAGAGCCTCTACGCGGGCTGCGAGCTCAGCGGGAACGAAAGGCTTGCCAAGATAGTCCTCGGCGCCGGCCTTGAGGCCTTGCACCTTGTTCTGGACGTCGCCGAGTGCGGACAGGAACAGGGCAGGGGTGGTGCCACCCGCATCCCGGAATTCCTTGATCAGCGTCAACCCGTCCTTCTCCGGCAGCATCCGGTCCACCACGAGCGCGTCGAAGTCTTCGGCGCGCGCCCGGGCGAGACCCGCGGCGCCGTCGCGGGCGCATTCAACGTCATGTCCCGCATCGCCGAGAACCTTCTCGATGAACGTGGCCATCTCGTTATCGTCCTCGATCACGAGGACCTTGAGGGAACGATGGTGAAGTGTATCCGCCATCCGGAGCTCCATAAACGCTGGGGGTTACTTGGGAATATCGATCGTACGGTAGTTGGTGATCTGTCCGACGCGGAGCGCGAGCAGGACTTTCGAGCGGTTGGCCGCCTTGGCTTCCGCGATGGCACGCTCGAAAGCGTCCACCGACGGCACGGGACGTCCGTTGGCTTCGAGGATGATGATACCGGGTTCAAAGCCGGCTTCCTCGAACGCGCCACCTTTTGTCACTTCGGTAATCGCAAGGCCGGTGTCGCCGGTGCGAAGCCCGAGGGCGATGCGGGTCGCGTCATCCATCGGGGACAGGCGGACGCCGAAGTCCGGCAGCATTTTGCCAGGGACCGCCGACGGGGTGCCAGGTTCAGCCGGATTTACGCCGCCCGGAACGGGGCTGATGGCGTTCGGATCAGCTGGACGCTCGCCGACCGTGACGCTGATCGACTGCGGCTTGCCGTCCCGGAGGATGTCGAACTTGTTCTGCGTGTTCGCGATCAGCTTGGCGACTAGGCGTGTGGTGGAGGTCGAATCGGTAACCTTCTGGCCGTTGACCGACAGGATTATGTCGTTGCGCTTCAGGCCGGCGCGCTCGGCCGGGCTTCCGGTCGTCACGTCGGCGATCAGGGCGCCTTTGACGTCTTCAATGCCGAGGGCTTCAGCAAACTCAGGTGTCAGGTCGCCGATCTGGACTCCGAGCCAGCCGCGAGAAACGCGGCCGTTCTGGATCAGGGTATCGGTCACTTCTTTCGCGAGTTCTGCCGGAATGGCGAAGCCGATGCCGACCGATCCGCCGGTGGGCGACAGAATCTGCGAGTTCACGCCGATCACGTTGCCTTTGAGGTCAAAGGTCGGACCGCCCGAGTTGCCACGGTTGATCGGTGCATCGATCTGCAGGAAGTCGGTATAGGGGCTTCCGGCGCCCAGTTCGCGGCCATCGGCCGACAGGATGCCGGCGCTGGCGGAGCCGCCAAGGCCGAACGGGTTACCAAGGGCGACTACCCAGTCACCCTTGCGGATGTCTTTCGAGGTGCCGAACTTAACATAGGGATACGGACCCGGTTCCTTGACGCGGACAACGGCGAGGTCGGTCAGCGGGTCGGCGCCGACGAGTTCTGCATCAATTTCGCGCCCGTCGCTCATCACGATCTGGATCTGGGTGGCGCGTTCGACGACGTGGTTGTTGGTGACGACCAGGCCATCCTGCGAAATGAAGAAGCCGGAACCGAGGGAGCGCGCTTCGCGGGTGCGCGGCGTTTCCTGTTCCTGCTGCTCACGGCGCTGCTCGAAGAAGTCTTCAAGGCCCGGCATGCCGCGGAACTGTTCGAAGAACTGGTCCATGTCGCCCAGCTCGCTCATGTCCTGAGTCGAGACGACGTTGACCGAGACAACGGCCGGTTCGACCTTTTCGATCAGGTCTGCAAAGCTGAGCGGTGCCCCGGGCGGTGCCTGGATGGCAATCGGCTGGGCCCCGGCCTCGGGAGCAAGCAGCTTTGGAACGGCGAACGCGGATCCCATGATCGCGGCACCGAAGGCAGCCGCTACGAGCGTCTGGGCCGAAACGCCAAATTTATTCATCAATCTCTCCAGAGAATTGAAAATGCCGCCATTTCCGGCGACGAGACAG
>JBBSDJ010000226.1:0-3460 GCA_038249555.1 Caulobacterales bacterium | reverse complement strand
ACTGGGAACCCTGTAGGCACAAGGACGTTTGTACGCGCAAGGACAGGCACGCGGCTGAACTGTCATTAACTTGACAGAGTTTGCCGGCACGACGTGTTCTCAGGTCATCAGATCATACAGGGGAATGCCATGACCAGACCAAGTTTCGCGCTCGCGGCGGCGGCGTCCGTCCTCGTGCTGGCCGGCTGTCAGGGCGCACCTGGGGAGACCGCAAGCGTTGCGGCCCCGGCCGCGTCCGAGGCACCTGTGCAGGTGACCGTGGAAGAGACCGTCCGTGTTGAAACCGTTGTTCAGGAGGCCGCGCCCGTGGCAAAACCGGAAGCTTGCGCCGTGCTGGACAGCCGGGACTGGGAAGCCTGGATCAACAAGATGCCGGGGCCGGCCGCGGTGGCGACGATCCATGTGGTGGGCAAGGTCGATGTGCGCTCGGGCGGGTATACGTTCAGCTGGGACGAAGGGCCGATGGACCGCTCGGCGGTGCCGGCGCTGCGGCTGAAACTGGTGCCGAAGGCGCCGGACGGGATGACGACGATGGCGATCACGACAGAGGCGGTTGCATATCAGGCGCCGGCGCTGTCGAGCGGGTACAGCCGCGTGGTGATCGGGTGCGGCTCCACGACGCTCGGCGAGATCACCGAGATCATGGACGTCTACTGATGCGGATGATGCGGATTTTGGCGGGCGCGGGAGTGATGGCGCTTTCGGCGTGTACGCCGGCGACGGAGAGCCCTGCCCCGGCGGCGGAGCCTGTGGCCGAGGAGGTGGAGACGCCGTTTGGTCCGGGGCCGGAGCAAATGGACGGCGAGGCGTTTGATGCAAGCGTCAGCGGTGCGGCGACCTGGAGCGGGATCGACGTGCCGGAGACGGCGCGGCTGGTCATCGAGGTGCGCGATGTTACGCGCACGGACGAGAGCGCGAACATGGTGTTGAAGGAGGAGTTTCCGGTTTCCGGCGGCCCACCCGCCGCGTTCTCGGGTACGGTTTCGAAGTTTGACCTGATCCCGGGCGGTAATCTTGTACTGCGGGCGCGGGTGCAGGATGGCTATGCGATTCTGCTCGCCTCGGACGGCGATATCGACATTGCCGATAGCGGCGAGACGGCGGGGTTAGACGTGCCGCTGTTTAATCCGGAAGATCTGGCGCGCAGCATTCCCCGGAAGATTATCACGCCCGAAGGCACGGCGTATACTTGCGGCGGTGAGGCACTGACCATCGCGCTGGAGGCAGGCGCGGCCTATGTGATCTTCGCAGATCGCACCGCCGTAAAGCTGGACAAGTTGAGCGAAGTCCTGGGCGGGGCGGCGCAGTTCTCGAACGGACGGTTCGTGGTGGAGCAGACCGGCAGCGGCCTGCGTTTCGGGCGCGGGCGAGCGATGCCCATGGCGTGTATTGAGGCGGGCTGACGGGTTTCTTTTTTCCGTGGACTGACTGAGGGGAGCAGGCCCGCAATGCCCCCCCTCCGGCAGGCGTCTCCGGCGTCAGAACCGCGCCCGCAGCGTGACGCCGTATGTGCGCGGGTCGCCCGGCTGGCCGACATACAGGCCGGAGTTGCCGGGCTGGGCGGCGAGGAGTTCGAAATATTCCTCGTCCAGCAGGTTCTTGGCCCAGAGGAATACGTCCCAGCCATTGACGCGCCGGAAGCCGATGCGGCCGTTGAGGGTAGTGTAGCCGTCAACGGTCAGGAAGGCGGATTCGGTCGGGCTGGAGGAAAAGTCCGAACGGTAAAAGGCATCCACCGCCGTGAAGTATTCACCGTCGCGGCCGAGGAAGCCGCCGTCCCGCGTGACTTCTCCGCCGAGGGAGGCGGCCCATTCGGAAATGCCCGGCAGGCGCGTGCCGGAGATGTCCACCGCCTGGGGGCCGCCGGTATTTTCGAGGGCGGGCGGTGCGTCCGGGAAGGAGATGTACTTGCCATCCGTCCAGGCGAGTGAGGCATAAGTGGAGACATTGTCCGAGACCTGCGCGCGGCCATCGAACTCGACACCCCGTACACGGACTTTTTCGGCATTGGCGAGGTAGCCGCGCAGCACGCCGATCTGGGCGTTGACGACGCCGACCTGGTAGTCCTCGATTTCGGTGTCATAGGCGGTGAGGTTCGCCGTGACGCCGTCGAACGGGGTGGTCTTGAGGCCGAACTCGATATGGCGAACGTCTTCAGGCTTGACGGTGGCCAGCTCGATGGCCGGTGCTCCAGCCGTGTTGGTCGGAATGCCGCTGAGGTTCAGGCCCACCGGTTTGAAGGCGGTGGCGTAGGTGGCGTAGAGATTGACGCGCGGGGTGGCCTCATAAGCGGCCGTGATCTGGCCGGAGATGTTCGTATCATCCGCGCTTGCCGTGTAGGCAAGCGGGGCGAGGATGGAGCGTTGCAGGGCGATCAGGGCGGGATTGGTGGTCTGCAAGCCGCCGAAGATCTGCGCGTCATAGTCGACGCTTTTCTCGTCATAGTTCAGGCGCAGGCCCGGCAGCAGGCGGAGCTTGTCGGTGACCTGCCATTCGAGCTGGCCGAACAGGGCGGCGCTGGTGTTGTCGGACTGGATGTCAGACGTCTGACCATATCCGTCGAGCAGGCCGGGCGTCAGCGCTGCGGCGGTCGGCGCAAGGAGCCAGCGGGCGGCGGCGGCGCCTTGTACCTGGTTGCCGGTGGAGTTGATCTCCTGCGAGAACGCGAAGGCGCCGAGGACGAAGCTGAGGTCCTCACTGAAATCGCCGGCATAGCGCAATTCCTGCGTCCACTGGGTCTGCTCGGACGGGTTGGCGGAGACGGTGGTGATCGGCAGGCCGAGGAAATCGCGGTCGTTGGAGGGGCCCCAGTTCCACAGGCGCCAGGCGGTGATCGAGGTCAGCGTGCCGGGGCCGATCTCCCAGTTCGCGGTCAGCGAAGCGCCGCCGAAATCCTGGTGGGACTGGTGAAAGGTGTCGGCGTCGGTGAGCCGGTCGAAGGCATTGAAGCTGGGAGGGGCGTAGCCGAAGTAGGCGGCGAGCGCGGGATACTCGCGGTTGTCGGCGCGCAGGGTGGGCGCGACGCCGGCGGGGACGAGGGCGTAGCCATTCGGGCGCTGGCGGGTGGAATCGGCGGCGAGGATGACCTCGAGCGTGTCGGTGACATTGAACAGGAGCTGGCCGCGGATGCCGAGATTGTTCAAGTCGTTGATGTCGTTCTGTTCGGTGACGTTATAGAGGGTGCCGTCGCGCTGGGTGCCGGAGAAGGAGAGCTTGCCGGCAATCTTGTCCGTGATCGGACCTGTTATCGAGGCCTTGGCCTGGATGTAGCCGAGATTGCCGTAGGTGAGTTCGAACTCGGATTCCGGCGTGAAGGACGGCTTCTTCGTGGTGATGTTGATGGCGCCGGCGGTGGTGTTCTTGCCGAACAGGGTGCCTTGCGGTCCGCGCAGCACTTCGATCTGCGAGACGTCGATGAAGTCCAGCGGGGTGGCGGCGGGGCGGGCGAGGAAGACGCCGT
>JBBSDJ010000225.1:0-3467 GCA_038249555.1 Caulobacterales bacterium | reverse complement strand
GAGGGCGGCCTCAAATTCTGAAGGAGTTTGGCTGATGGTTGAAGAAAGAGGAGAGAAAAGAGGCCGCCGCCGCGATCGCGAGACTCCGCGCGAACGCGACAACGAGGCCTCTGAACTCGTCGACAAGCTGGTTGGCATCAACCGCGTCGCGAAAACCGTGAAGGGCGGCAAGAACTTCGGTTTTGCCGCGCTCGTGGTGGTCGGTGACCAGAAGGGCCGCGCCGGCTTCGGCAAGGGCAAGGCCCGCGAAGTTCCCGAGGCGATCCGCAAGGCGACCGAAGAAGCAAAACGCAACCTGGTTCGCGTGCCGCTTCGTGAAGGCCGCACGCTGCACCATGATGGCTCCGGCCGTCACGGCGCCGGCAAGGTGGTCCTGCGCGCTGCCCCTCCGGGCACGGGCGTGATCGCCGGTGGTCCGATGCGCGCCGTCATGGAAGTGCTCGGCGTCCAGGACGTCGTTGGCAAGTCGATCGGCTCGTCCAACCCCTACAACATGGTTCGCGCCACGTTTGATGCTCTGAAAGAGCAGGCAAGCCCGCGTACCGTCGCGTCCAAGCGCGGCCTCAAGGTCCAGGATGTCATCGGTCGTCGTACCGATGGTGTGTCCGAAGCCGGCATGGCCGATTCGGCGAACTGAGAAGGATCCAAGCCATGGCTTCCAAAACCGTCACCGTCCGCCAGATCGGCAGCCCGATCGGCCGCAAGCCGGAACAGCGCCAGACCCTGCAGGGTCTCGGCCTCAACAAACTTGGCCGCAGCAAAGAGCTTGTCGACACGCCTGAAGTGCGCGGCATGATCCGCAAGGTCTCCCATCTCGTGGAAGTCGTCGGCGAATAAGGCGCACCCGCGCCTGGTCCTACTTCCAGCATTCGAAAGTCCAGTGTCATGAAACTCAACGATCTCTCCCCCGCTGAAGGCTCCACCAAGAAGCGCATGCGCGTTGGCCGCGGCGTTGGCTCGGGCAAGGGCAAGACGGCTGGCCGCGGCGTGAAAGGCCAGAACGCACGTTCGGGCGTCGCCGTGAACGGCTTCGAAGGCGGCCAGATGCCGATCTACATGCGTCTTCCGAAGCGTGGTTTCACCGCGCCGAGCTCGAAGACCCATGCCTGGGTCAACCTCGGCCGGATCGCGAAAGCCGTCGAAGCGGGAAACCTTGATGCCTCGAACGTGACCGAGGAGTCCCTTGTGGCGGCCGGTCTCGTGCGCAACGTTCGCGACGGTGTCCGTCTTCTGGCAAAGGGCGATGCCCCGAAAAAGCTGAAAATCTCTGTCACCGGCGCCTCGAAAGCGGCTGTCGAAGCAGTCGAAAAAGCCGGCGGATCGGTCACGATCACGGGCAAGGTTAAAGAAGCCGCTGCGGAATAATCCGGGGTATTTGCTTAACGCCCCTTCACAAACCATACCTCGCCGCCGATCTTTGGCGGCGAACGTCTTTCAGGGAGGCTCGTGTAGCCGATGGCGAATGCTGCGGAACAAATGGCGCGCAATCTCAACTTTGGGACGTTTGCGAAAGCCAAGGACCTACAGGCGCGGATCCTTTTCACGCTCGGCATCCTCGTCCTTTACCGGTTAGGGACGTATATTCCTCTTCCGGGTCTTGATCCGTCGCAATATGCGGCCCTGTTCGAAAGCCAGGCCGGCGGCATTCTCGGCTCGATGAACCTTTTCGCCGGCGGCGCCGTCGAGCGGATGGGCATCTTCGCCCTCAACGTCATGCCCTACATCACCGCGTCGATCATCGTGCAGATGATGACGACGGCCTCTCCGACCCTTGAAAAGCTCAAGAAGGAAGGCGAAGCGGGCCGCAAGCAGCTCAACCAGTACACCCGCTACCTGACCCTCGTGTTCGCGCTGGTCCAGTCTTTTGCCATCGCCGGCGGTCTCGCCGCTGTGCGCCTCGAAGGCATTTCGTCCTGGTTCTTCATTCTCACCGGTGTGGTCACACTAACCGGCGGCACGATGATGCTGATGTGGATGGGTGAGCAGATCACGGCCCGCGGCATTGGCAACGGCATCTCGCTTATCATCTTCGCGGGCATCGTGGCCGAACTGCCCCGCGCCATCTACAACCTTGTGGCACAGGCGCGCACCACGTCGGTGGATATCGGCTTCGTGCTGGCCATCGCCTTCATGGTCATCGCGCTGATCGTGTTCATCGTGTTCATCGAGCGCTCGCAGCGCCGGCTGATCATCCACTATCCGAAACGCCAGCAGGCCCAGGGCTTTGCCCAGGGGCAGCGCAGCTTCCTGCCGCTCAAAATCAACACCGCCGGCGTGATCCCGCCGATCTTCGCTTCGGCCCTGCTGATGCTCCCGATGACCGCTGTGGGCTTCCTTGGCGCCGGCGCAGCGGCCGATCCGAACGCGGCCTCCGGCATTCTGGGCTGGCTGGCGGCGAACTTCTCGCCGGGCTCCTGGACCTACATCATCACGTACGCGTTGCTGGTTGTGTTCTTCGCGTTCTTCTACACGTCGATCATGTTCAATCCGACCGAAACGGCGGACAACCTGCGTAAGTACGGCGGTTTCATTCCGGGTATCCGCCCGGGCTCCAACACCGCCGCCTATATCGACTATGTCCTGACCCGCCTGACGACCATCGGCACCGCCTACCTCGTCTTCATTTGTATCCTGCCCGAACTCCTGCGCCGTTACTTTCCGCAGATCCCGTTCTATATCGGGGGAACGTCGCTGCTTATTGTCGTTTCCGTGACAATGGATACGGTGACTCAGATACAATCGCACCTGATTGCCCACCAGTATGAGGGGATGATCAAGAAGTCGAAGCTCGGGGGCAAGCGTAAGTGAATTTGATCCTGTTTGGGCCGCCTGCGGCCGGTAAGGGCACTCAGGCCAAGCGGCTGGTCGAACAGCGCAGCTTCATTCAACTCTCCACTGGCGACATGCTGCGTGCTGCCCGGGCGTCCGGTTCGGACCTCGGCAAGCGGGTCGCGCAGATCATGGACGAGGGCGGCCTCGTCTCCGACCAGATCGTGATCGACCTGATCGACGAACAACTGGCGGCGCGCGCCGGTGCGCCGGGTTTCATTTTTGACGGCTTCCCGAGAACCATGGGACAGGCCGAAGCCCTGGACGGCCTGCTGCAATCGCGGGGCGAACAGGTCAATCTGGTGATCCGGATGCGGGTGGACGATGAACGTCTGCTCGCCCGCGTCACCAAGCGTTTCGAGGAACAGGGACGGGCGGACGACAATCCGGCCACTTTCTCCCGCAGACTCGAGCGATATTACGAAGATACGGCCCCGCTGGTCCCGCTTTATGCGGAACGCGGCGTTCTCGTTGAAGTCGACGGGATGGGGACAATAGAAGCTGTGGCCGCATCGATTGATGCGGCCCTGAAACAATCGGCCTGAACCGCACAGTTCTTCTGTTGACGGGCGAAAAAGCGTGGCTATAAGCCTCGTTTCTTAGCTTCAGGCTTAACCGCCGGTGCGCGCGACGGGTTC
>JBBSDJ010000224.1:0-3479 GCA_038249555.1 Caulobacterales bacterium | reverse complement strand
GGTGTCGTTGTAATTGGGCTGGTGGCGGAAATTGATGCGCCAGGCATCCCCGTCCGAGTTCACATCGACCGACGGCCCGAGGCTTTCGCGCAGGTCGTCCGGAAACAGGCGCCCGTCCGGCGCAGGCTCGGCGGCCCAGCTGGCGGCCACCTGGTCAAGCTCCGGATCATTGCCGCGATGTTCCAGCACCACCCAGCGCGCGCCCGGCGGAAGGCGGGGGTCGAACAGGTAGGTGTGGTTCGCGTTGTTAGAGACGAGCTCGACCGTAAAGGCGGCGCGCAGCGTATCCGGCGCTTCGGTGGCTTCCAGGGCGGCATGCATCGGGCCGGAGCCCGTGGCCACGGCAAGCGAAATCAGAAACGCAAACAGCATGACTCTACCCGTTCCGAATGGCGCTGTTACTTCGCCGTTGATTGCGGCGGCTATACGGCAAAGAAATCAGCGTGCTGGCCGAAACATTTACGGCAGTTGAACAGCCCCCCAGCGGCACAGGGGCGGGGGGCTATTTCCTGGATTAAATTTGGGTCACCTACCGTTTGAACGCCATCGGCTTCTGGCTTTCGTCAATCGTCCGGTAGCGGTCGCGCAGCCTAGTCTGGCGCGATTCCATCGGCTGGGCCTCCCCGTCGATATAGACCGCCGAGGGCGCCGAGGTGACTTCGAGCGGATCGCCGTCCCAGGCCACGACATCGGCCCGCGCGCCGGGCGCCAGCACGCCGAGCCCGGTCAGGCCGAAGATCTCGGCCGGCGCGGTCGTCAGGGCGCGCATCGCGTCGTCATAGTCCATGCCGTTGGCGACCGCATTTCCGGCGACCTGGGTCGCAAGCCGGGCCAGATGGCTGTCATTGTCGAGGTTCACGATGGCCACCGTGACGCCGGCTTGCGACAGGCGCATGGCATTCTCGCTGGTCGCGGCCAGCTGGGAGAAGCTGGACGGAAGGTTGGAGAAGGCATCGACGATCACCGGAATATCCAGATCGGCGAGCCGGCCCGCAACCATCCAACCTTCATCCGCGCCCACAATGGCGACGCGAAGCGAAGGGTTTTGCTCCTTGAAATCCATGATGGCATCGAGATCGCTAGCCCGGCTGGCCTGGAACAGGATCAGCTGGTCTCCCTTCACAGCCGGCATCAGAGCCTGCGCGTCCATGCGCGTCAGCACATTGCCTTCATTGTGGGTCATGTAGCGCGCCCCGAAGAAACGCACGTCGTCAAAGGCGCCGCGCAGGGCGGCCCAGGCCGCTGGACGTGAGCCTCCGGAAATCGAGGCCCCGCGCTCACCCAGAACCACGAACGCAAAGGCACGTTCCCGGAAAATGCTGCCGGGCAGGCCGCTCGTGTCCGCGAGGAAGCCCTGCCCCCCAAACAGCTTGCTCTCTGCCTGCGGCGCAACGGCGATACGGGTAAACCCGTCAAGGCGGGTAACGGGAATGGACGTGGTGTCGGGATTGAACCCGTCCGCCGCATTGAGCGCGGCCGAAAAGGCAGAGCTTGCAGCACCCGTGTCATTGGCGTCATCGACACCGCTGACTTCCGTCAGCCCAGTGCGCGAAAAGGCGGAGATCAGGCCGGGCGTCACCCATTGCGCGCGCACTTCGGTAGCGCCCGCAGGCACCCGCGTGGAAGCAGGGCCGACCGAGACGATGCGGCCATTGTCGATGACCACCACGCCATCCGAGATCGTGCCCTGGCTGGTGCCCGTCCAGACGGTTTCGCCGTAGATCGCGACGGGTTGCGCGAAGGCGAACGGGGAGGCCGCGACCGCAGCGAGACTGATAAGCAGGTGGCGGATCATTTGCGGTCTCCTTCGCCGGGCTGGCCAAGTTCGAAGTCCATGACGGGCTGGAGTGCCGGATCATTCCGATCGAACATCTGGGCGCCGTCGATGAAGACTTTCTCCGCCCTGGCGTAACTGCTGAAAGGGTTGCCGGACCAGATGACCACATCGGCCATCTTGCCGGGCTCAAGGCTGCCGGTCTGGTCCTCGATACCGAGTGATTTCGCAGGGTTCAGCGAAAGCCACTGCCACGCCACCTCGATCGGCACATCGATCCCGATCCGCTTCCCGTCCGCCCAGGCTTTGGCGGCTTCCTGGTTGAGACGCTGGATGCCGATATCGCTGTCAGAATGCACGATCGCGCAGGCGCCGGCATTGTGGACGAGGGGGATGTTTTCAGGGATGCCGTCATAGGCCTCCATCTTGAAGCCCCACCAATCGGCCCACATCGAAGAGCACGCACCATACTCGGCAAGTTTGTCGGCGATCTTGTAGCTTTCGACCGCGTGGTGGAAGGCGGCGACCTTGTAGCCAAACTCGTTCGAGATATCGAGGATCTGCGCCATCTCGTCGGCGCGGTAGCAGTGCATGTGGACAAGAATGTCGCCGCTGAGCACCCCGGCCAGCGTTTCGAGTTCCAGGTCGCGCTTTGGCGGCTCGCCGCCGGACTCTGCCTTGTCCAGCTGTTTCCTGTAGGCGGCCGCCTGGATCCACGCGTCGCGGTAGCCGGCGACATTGCCCATCCGCGAATACGGCGCCCCGCCCGGCGTCGAGCCCCGGCCATAGCCGTAGACCCGCTTGGGGTTTTCGCCGCACGCCATCTTCAGCGTGTAGGGCGCGCCGGGAAACTTCATCGCCTGGACCGTGCGCGCCGGCACGTTCTTGAGCGTGACCCCGCGCCCACCAAACAGGTTGGCGCTGCCCGGCAGGATCTGCAGCGAGGTGATGCCGCCGGCGAGCGCGCGGGTGAACCCCGGATCCTGCGGCCAGACCGAGTGCTCCACCCAGACTTCCGCCGTCACCGGCCCCGAAATCTCGTTGCCATCGCCATGCGCATCCACACCCGGCGACGGGTAGGCGCCGAGATGGCTGTGATTGTCGATGATCCCGGGCGTGACCCACTTGCCGCGCGCATCGAGGGTGACCGCGCCTTCCGGCGCCGCCAGGTCGGCGCCGACCGCCTTGATCTTGCCGCCCTCGATGAGGACTGAACCGTTCTCGATCCGCGCCCCCGCACCGTCGAGCACGGTCGCATTGGCGATCAGCAGCGTCTGCGAGGGATAGGGCTTGTAGGTCGACGGAAAGGGATTGGCGAGCGTTGACGTGCCCGCATCCTCGTTGTCCCGGCTGCCCGGCGCTTCACAGGCGGCCAGCGCAAGCGCCGCAGCCGCCACCAGGCACAGTTTTCCGAATTGCATCACAGCCCCATATGTCGTTCCAGAGGTTCATGTGTGCGGCGTTTTGCGGGAATGGCAAGACGCCAAGCGCCCTCGGCGAGGATCCGCTGTGAGTCCTGAAACAAATGTTGCCGAAAGGTCGCGGCCGGGGCGTTTTCTAGTCAGCGAAGACGCGTTTTTCCCGGCCGAAGACGCTCGTCATCAGCCAGGTCGGCGCCATCTTCTCGATCCTGGGATGGCGCGTCAGCACGCTCTCCATCCAGCGGCGGCCCCAGACGGCGTTGCGCCCGAGGAGCACCGCGCCC
>JBBSDJ010000223.1:0-3548 GCA_038249555.1 Caulobacterales bacterium | reverse complement strand
GTGAGCGCGAGGCGCACGATCGGGTCCAGGATGACCGCAGGCAACGGCGGGATTTCGATTGTCATGAGGTCACGTGCTCAAGCGAAGGATGGGCAATGAACTGGCGCTGCGGCTTGCCGGTCTCCGGGAAATCGCTGCGGAAATGGCCGCCCCGGCTTTCGGCGCGGGCGAGCGCGCCTTCGGCAATCAGGCGCGCCGCCGTCAGGGCCGGGGCGCCCGGGGCTTCTGGTTCAAGCTGGGCACAAAGATCCAGCAACTGAGCGAGGCCCGCACCCTCGCGAACCACCCCGCAATGCGCGGACATGGCTTCGCGCAGCTGCAACAGTCGCTGATCCGTCAGCGCCGACGGGATCGACGCCTCGCTTGCAGCCGGCGCATCTAGCGTAGCCGACATCAGCCGCCGCGAAATCCGCTCGGCAAACACCACGGCTTCGAGCAAGGAATTGGAAGCGAGGCGGTTGGCGCCGTGTGCGCCGGTGGAGGAGCATTCTCCGCATACGGAGAGACCTGCTAGCGTGGAGCGGCCCCAGAGGTCCGAGACGATGCCGCCCATGTGATAATGCGCAGCCGGCGCCACCGGAATCCGGTCGGTGCGCGGGTCGATATTCGCACTCATGCAGGCGCCGAACACGGTCGGGAAATGGTCCGGGAAATGAGCGCCCACGGCCTTGCGGCAATCCAGGAAGGCGCCGCGCCCGGCCATCCGTTCGGCATGGATCGCGCGGGCGACCTCGTCGCGGGGGGCCAACTCCGCCAGCGGATGATAGTCGGCCATGAAGGCGCGCCCGTCGCCGTTGTGGAGGGTGGCGCCTTCACCGCGCAGGGCTTCGGTGGCGAGCGGCGCGGGGTCGCGGCCGATATCGATGCCGGTCGGGTGGAACTGTACGAATTCGAGATCGGCGAGCAGCGCGCCGGCCGTATAAGCCATGGCGATGGCGTCGCCCTGGGCTTCGCGCGGGTTCGTCGTGACTTTGAACAAGCCGCCTGAGCCGCCCGTGCAGAGCGCCGTCGCGCGCGCGGTGCGCGGCGTGAGGCGGCCGGAGGCATCCCGCAGCACGACACCGGCGACCCGTCCGTTGGCGTCCTGCAGCAACGATACGGCGCGGGCCCCCTCGATCAGTTCGATGCTGGGCGTCGCCTGAACGGCGGCGACCAGCGCATCCATGATCGCCTTGCCCGCCAGGTCGCCGGACACACGCGCGACACGCGGGTGCGAGTGGGCGGCTTCGAGAGAGAGTGCGAGGGCGCCGTCTGGCGTCCGGTCGAACGGCACGCCGAGGGCGAGCAGGTCGCGCACGCGCGCGGGGCCGTCCTCGGCGATCAGGCGGGCGATGACCGGGTCAACGAGGCCCGCGCCGGCGGCGACCGTGTCCGCTGCGTGGCGCGCCGGGCTGTCGAGGGGATCGAGCGCGGCGGCGAGACCGCCCTGCGCCCAGGCAGACGAGGCGGCCTGGCCCAGCAGCGAGGGCGAGACGACGAGACAATGGCGCGGCGCCAGCTTCAGCGCGAGAAACAGCCCCGCGAGACCCGCGCCCACAATGAGCACGTCGACGCTCGCGCCGGACTCGGCGCGGACCCGGTGATCTGCTGCATCGAACATGGGCGTATCAGGATATCCCGTCATTCGCACGGCGGAATTCGACCGGCGCGGTGACGGCGGAGACCAGCGCGCCGAACATGCGCTCTTGGCTCTGGATCGTCAGGGTGAAATTGTCCGGCACATAGAGCATGTCCGGCGCCTTGGTCTCGATCATTTCCTCGATGGTGGAGCGCACGGAGACCTGATCGCCGAACCGGCGCGCCTCGCAGGACTGGCGAACGACGGAGCGGCCCCACATGGTGCACATCTCGACCGCCGTGATCTCGCAGGTATAGAGGCCTTCGTCCGGGTGCGGAGAAAGGTTCATCGTGCCGGTCATCACGCATTGGCCTTCGCGGTAGGGCTTGGTCTGGAAGCTCCAGTTGCCGAGCACGTCGGACTTGTCCGTCTCGCCCTTGCCCTTGACGGCGCCGGCCGGAAGTCCGGCGGCGAGTGCAATGAACATCAGGCCGAGAACCGGCCTCAGGTAGTTCGACATGGACGCCTCCTCGACTAGGGTCCGGTTGACTTCACGACTTCGGCCTGCGCTTGGCAAGCCGTCTCAATCATACGTTTGTCAGTTCACCATCTCGAGTTCGAGCGGCACCTGACCGGTCTTGAAGGCCAGCGGGCGCGCCATTTTCGGCAGCGCCAGCATCGCGTCCAGCGCCGCTTTGGCCCGCACGCGCACATCTTCCGGGATCGTCACTTCATGCTGGCCAGTGACCAGGCAGTCATAGATATTCTCCAGCGTGATGCGCTTCATGTGCGGGCAAAGGTTGCACGGCCGGATGAAGTTCACGTTCGGATTCTCGGCCGCCACATTGTCGCTCATCGAACATTCCGTCAGCAGCACGACCTTGTTCGGCTGGTTCTCGGAAACATAGTTCGAAATCGCGGAGGTCGAGCCGGCAAAGTCAGCTTCCTGAAGAACGTCCGGCGGGCATTCCGGGTGGGCCAGGATGATGACGCCCGGATGCGCTTCCCGCAGCTGGCGCACGTCCTCGCCGGAGAACTGCTCGTGCACTTCGCAGGCGCCGGGCCAGGTCAGCACACGGATGCCCGTCTGCGCCGCGACGTTCTTCGCCAGATACTGGTCCGGCACGAGGATCACCGTGTCGGTGTTCCACTCCTTCGCGACGTGCTCGACCACCTGCGCCGCGTTGGAGCTGGTGCAGGTGATGTGGCACTCGGCTTTCACGTCGGCGGTGCAGTTCACATAGGTGACGATGGGATAGTTTGGAAACTTCTGCTTGATCAGGCGCACATCGGCGCCCGTGATCGAGGCGGCGAGCGAGCAGCCGGCGCGGGTGTCCGGGATCAGCACGGTCTTGTCCGGCGCCAGGATCTTCGACGTCTCAGCCATGAAGTGCACGCCGGCCTGCACGATGATCGCGGCATCCGTGGCCGCCGCTTCGCGGGCGAGCTGCAGCGAGTCGCCGCGGAAATCACCGACGAGGCTGAAGATGTCCGGCGTCATGTAATTGTGCGCGAGGATGACGGCATTCTTCGCCTTTTTCAGGCGGTTTATACCGGCGACCAGCGGGGCGATCGCCGGCCATTCCATCGGCGTGACGAAATCGGCGACCAGCGGATACAGCGCGTCGGTTTCCGCCCGCACGGCCTCATCATAGACGAGGCCGCGCGCTTCAGCGGCGGATCTGCCGCGAAGGGGCGTGGGGGTGGGGCAGCCGGGACCGGAGTCGATGAGACGCGCCATGAAAACCTCCTTCACCGAGCCGTTATGCTCGATTTGAGTATAAGCTAGGCCTGAAGACGCGGAATTCAAGGCTCTGCCTCAAACATCCCAAGGATCAGGGCTCGTTCGTGACAGCGGAACTACTTTTGCGCACTTTGAGCAAAAGCATATCTAGCGCAGAAGCTGCCCGCAGGCAAGGCGCCGCCACTTTCTGGCCATGATTGGACGGAGGCAACGCCTCTTTCAAATCAGCGCGAGAGCCGCCGCCAG
>JBBSDJ010000222.1:0-3572 GCA_038249555.1 Caulobacterales bacterium | reverse complement strand
GGGGATTACCCCCTAAATGCACCTTCGAAATTGATGTGGCGGACATCTGGGCTAACCCGACAAAAAGGGGGGCCCCCTGTACTAACGCCCAAAGCTGGTTTGAAGCCCTTTGGAGGTTAGGTGTCATGCGCACTTACGCTACCCCGTATAATATTGTCCGCAATCTGCAGCCGGAGCTGCCGACATATTGCTTCCGTCCGGAGCGCGTGACTGCGGCTGCCCGCTGGTTCGTGGAGAAATTCCCGGCCCAGTCGTTCTATGCTGTCAAGGTGAACCCTGCCCCGCACGTGCTCGACGCCCTCTGGGACGCTGGCATCCGCAGCTTTGACGCGGCTTCCGAAAAGGAAATCCAGCTGATCCGTGGCCGTTTCCCGGACGCGCGGATTGCTTTCCTGCACCCGGTGAAGCCGCGCCATGCGATCGAGCGCGCCTACTTCAACTATGGCGTCCGCATCTACGTGACCGACTCGGTTGCCGAACTGAACAAAATCCTCGAAGCCACGAACTTCGCCAAGGACCTGACCATCCTCGTGCGCATCGCTGTCTCGAACGAAGGCTCGGCCTTGCCGCTGTCCGGCAAGTTCGGCGCGAGCGCGGCTGAAGCGGCGGAAATCCTCCGCCTTGCCCGCCGTCATGCGGACGAGGTCGGCGTGTCTTTCCACGTGGGCAGCCAGGCGATGAAGCCTTCGGCCTGGGCGCAGGCGATGGCGGACGCGAGCCGTGTGATCATCGAAGCCGGCGTGACCGTGGACATCGTCGATGTCGGCGGCGGCTTCCCGGCGATCTATGCCGACAAGACCCCGCCGGAAATGGACGACTATGTCGCCATGGTGATGCGTTCGTTCGAGAACATGTTCGTGCTCGAGAACGCCGAACTGTGGTGCGAGCCGGGCCGTGCGCTGGTCGCCGAGTCGGAAAGCCTGCTGGTGCGCGTCGACCTTGCGAAAGGCCGCGAGATCTACGTCAATGATGGCTCCTATGGCGCCCTCTATGACGCGGTGCACGAAGGCTGGAAGTTCCCGATGCGCGCGATCTCGGGCGACGGGCGCAAGCTCGGCCGCATGGTGGAGTACACCGTGTACGGACCGACCTGCGATTCCGCCGACATGCTTCCGGGCAAGGTCTGGCTTCCGGCCGGCCTGACCGAGGGCGACTATGTCGAGATCGGCAATATCGGCGCCTATGGCCGTTCGATGTCGACCCAGTTCAATGGGTTCGGTGAGACCGAAGTGGCGGAAGTCCAGGATTCGCCCTGGCCGTCGCTCTATGTCTCGGCCGTTGGCGCCGAAGTCATCTCGATCGGCTCGATGGCCACGAACTGAACGTCCGGAAATCCGTAACGTCTGAGGACGCGCGTCATGCCGTCCGTCTCGTCCGGCGGGCGGGTGAGGGAGGCTGTTCCTCCCTGCCCGCCGGATTGAGTATTCCCCGGCAGGACACGGATCGTCTGGCGCGCAATCGCGGCGCCTGAATCGACATAGGAGACGGCGCGCGGGGCGGTGGCGATCAGCTGGCCGCGCACCAGCGGGAAATGCGTGCAGGCGAGGACGACCGTATCGATCTGGTCTCCGCCGGGCGCGTTGAAGAGCGGCGCCTGGGCGGCGGCGAAGGCTTCGGGCGGCACATCCTCGCCGCGCGCGTGGGCTTCGGCGAGTTTCACGAGTTCCAGGCTGCCGTGCAGGATGACGCGCTTGCCGGCAGCGAACTCCTCGATCAGCCGTGCGGTATAGGCGCGCCGGATGGTGCCGGGGGTGGCGAGGAGGCCGATGGTGCCAGTCTCGGTGAGCTTGGCGGCGGGCTTGATGGCGGGAACGGTGCCGACGACCGGGATGGAGAGGGCGGCGCGCACTTCGGCGAGGGCCAGCGTGCTGGCGGTGTTGCAGGCGATGACGAAGACATCCGGCTGGACCGCGTCCACGAGGGCCTTCGCGACACGCGGGAGGCGGTCCCGAAGGGCGTCGTCCGACTTGTCCCCATACGGGAAAAAGGCGTTGTCAGCGGCGTAGTGCACCGACAGCCGGGGCCCGAGGGCGCGGATTTCGCCGGCGACCGTGAGCCCGCCGACGCCCGAATCGAACACGAGGACGCGGCCCCGGGCGGGGGACGGCTCAAAGGTGAAGGGTTCCTGGTCGCTCATCTGCGCGGGAAGTTAAGCGCATTCGGGCGCGGCGCAATCGGGGCGGCGCCGCGGCATGCAGCGGGCGCGTGGCACGAAACTTGTTGTGCAGCGCACAATCGAGGCCTAGCGTGAAAGGGTCAACCCATGGGGAAACAGGACATGATGGACTTCTGGATGAATTCCTGGCGCACCTATACGGCGATGACCGCCGCGTCGCTCGACTCGATGCTGACGATGCAGAAGAGCCTGATGAACCTGTCGTCCATCACGCTCAGTGATGGCTGGGACAGCCAGGACGAGAACTACATGCGCGAGGCTTTCCAGCGCGCCGCCGACGCCAATGTGCGCCGCTGGTCGGACACGGCCGATGTGCTGAAGGGCATGCCAAGCTGGGTGCAGAAGATGAATTCAGTGCCCGGTACCACGCTGGTGAACCTTTTCGACAAGGCCCAGCGCGGCCGGGGCTAAAGCCTTCTCTGCCTTGTGGACTTGGCGCCTGCCCTGATTTACCTCGGGGCATGACCCTTCCGATCGAGACCCTCAAAGCCCTTGAGCAGCGCCTTCTTTGGCTGAGCGCGTGGACCGTCCACAACGCCAATCACCTGCGCGAGAAGCGCGACGACGACGTCAAGGTCGGCGGGCACCAGGCCAGCTGCGCCTCGATGGTGTCGATCCTGACGGCGCTCTACTTCCATGTGCTGCGGCCGGAAGACCGTGTGGCGGTGAAGCCGCATGCGGCGCCGGTGTTCCACGCGATGCATTACCTGATGGGCAACCAGACGCGCGAGAAGCTGGAGAACTTCCGCGGCTATGGCGGCGCGCAGTCCTATCCCTCGCGGACCAAGGACATTGACGATGTGGACTTCTCCACCGGCTCGGTCGGGCTCGGCGTGGCGGAGACGGCGTTTGCCTCGATGATCCAGGATTACCTGATCGCCCGTCCGTGGACGGAGCTTGGTAGCGGCGCGCGCAAGGCCGGGCGGATGGTGGCGCTGGTGGGCGACGCGGAGCTGGATGAGGGCAACGTGTACGAGTGCCTGCAGGAAGGCTGGAAGCACGGCCTGCGCAATACCTGGTGGATCATCGACTATAACCGCCAGAGCCTCGACGGCGTGGTGCATGAGGGCCTGTGGGCGCGGGTGGAGGCGATCTTCCAGGCGTTCGGCTGGCGCGTGGAGGTGCTGCGTTTCGGCGCGCTGCAGCGGGCCGCGTTTGCGGAGCCGGGCGGCGCGCGGCTGAAGGCATGGATCGAGGCGTGCCCGAACTCGCTCTATTCGGCGCTGACCTACAGAGGCGGGGCGGCCTGGCGCAAGCGCCTGCTGGATGACATTGGTGATCAGGGCGCGGTGACTGCGCTGATCGAGCGGCGCTCGGATGCAGAGCTCAGTACCCTGATGAACAATCTCGGCGGTCAATGTCTCGAGACCCTGTGCGAGGCCTTTGACCGGGCCCG
>JBBSDJ010000221.1:0-3579 GCA_038249555.1 Caulobacterales bacterium | reverse complement strand
CAAGCATTTTCACGCGATTCGGCCAATAATCTACCGGGGCTGGAATCGAGGATGCGCGTTCATGAAACACCGCGAAGTCACGCTGGACGACAAATACGATCTTGTCGAGGGCAAGGCTTACATGACCGGCATCCAGGCGCTGGTGCGCCTGCCGCTGGACCGGAAGCGGATGGACCGCGCCGCCGGGCACAGCACCGGCGGCTTCATCTCCGGCTATCGCGGCTCGCCCCTCGGCGGATATGACCAGCAGCTGCGCGCGGTGCAGAAACGTCTCGACGCGCATGACATCAAGTTCTGGGAAGGCCTGAACGAGGACCTGGGCGCGACCGCTGTCTGGGGCTCGCAGCAGCTCGGCCTGTTTCCCGGCGCGAAGTTCGATGGCCTGTTCGGCATCTGGTATGGCAAGGCGCCGGGCGTCGACCGGACGGGCGACGTGTTCAAGCACGCCAACGCCGCCGGAACGTCCGCCCTCGGAGGGGTTCTCGCCGTGATCGGCGACGACCATAACTGCAAGTCTTCGACCCTGCCCTCGCAGTCCGAATACGCGATGCAGGATGCCGAGATTCCGACGCTCAACCCTGCCTCGATCCAGGATGTCCTCGACTACGGCATCCATGGCTGGGAGATGAGCCGCTTCTCCGGCGCCTGGACGGGCCTCGTCGCGCTCGCCGATACGATGGATTCCGGCGCGGTGGTGAACATCGACCTTGCCCGCTTTGCCATCCAGCGGCCGAACTTTACGCTCCCTGAGGACGGCGTGCACATGCGCCGGGGCGACGTGCCGCTGAACAAGGAAGCGCGGCTGCGCCAGATCAAGCTGCCCGCGGCGCAGGCCTATGTGCGCGCCAACCGGCTGGACCATGTCATCCTGCCCTCTCCGAAACCGCGCCTTGGCCTTATCGTCACTGGTCAGGCCGCGCGCGACGTGTTCGAGGCGCTGGCCGCGCTCGGCCTCAGCCCGCAAGAAGCCGGCGCGCTGGGCCTGACGATCTACAAGGTGGCCATGCCCTGGCCGCTGGAGCCGCAAGGGGTGCGCGAATTCTGCGCCGGCCTCGAACGCGTCATCGTCATCGAGCACAAGCGCCCGCTGATAGAAGCGCAGCTGAAGGCCGCGCTGTATGATCTGCCGGATAGCCGCCGTCCGATCATCGAAGGCAAGACGGATGCGAACGGCGCGCCGCTCCTGTCCGACATCGCCTCGCTGACGATTCCGGAAATCGCCAATGCACTGATGCACGCCCTGCCGTCGGGCTGGGACACCTCGCGCGCAGCGGCCTATTTTGACCGCGTCGGCCGCGCCTCGGAGGCGGCCCGCACCAATGCGTCGCCGACCGTGCGCTCGCCGCACTTCTGCTCGGGCTGTCCGCACAACACCTCGACCGTGGTGCCGGAAGGCAGCCGCGCGCTGGCCGGTATCGGTTGCCACTACATGGCGAACTTCATGCCGGACCGGAAAACCGACATGACGAGCCAGATGGGCGGCGAAGGCATCGGCTGGGTCGGCCAGCATTGGGCGACGGACGAGAACCATGTGTTCGTCAATCTCGGCGACGGCACCTATTCGCACTCCGGCAGTCTCGCGATCCGCGCGGCGGTGACCTCCGGCGCGAACATGACCTACAAGATCCTCTACAATGACGCGGTTGCGATGACCGGCGGCCAGCATGTGGAGTCCGGCCAGACGCCTGCGATGATCGCCCAGCAGGTCGAGGCCGAAGGCGTCAAGACGATCCGTATCGTGACGGAAGACCCAACCCGATATGCCGGCGTACGCGACCTGCCCCGCAGCGTGACGATCCACCACCGCGACGACCTCGAAGACGTCCAGATGAAACTGCGCGAGACACCCGGCGTCTCGGTGATCATCTATGACCAGATGTGCGCCACCGAGAAGCGCCGCCGCTCCAAGCGCGGCATGATCAAGCCGGACCGTGTGCGGACGATCATCAATACCGAGGTCTGCGAAGGCTGCGGCGACTGTTCGGTGAAATCGAACTGCCTCTCGGTCGAGCCGATCGAGACCGAGCTTGGCCGCAAGCGGCGCATCAACCAGTCGACCTGCAATACGGATCTCTCTTGCCTCAAGGGCTTCTGTCCGAGCTTCGTGACCATCCAGGACGGCGAGCCGGCCTGGGAGGCGCAGCCGCGCCAGGAATTCAATGCCGACGGCCTGCCCCTGCCGGAAACCCCAAGCCTCTCCCAGCCCTGGAACATCCTGTTCACCGGCGTTGGCGGCACGGGCGTCACCACGGTCGCCGCGGTGCTGGCCATGGCCGCGCACGTGGACGGAAATGCTGCGTCTTCCCTCGACATGACCGGCCTTGCGCAGAAGGGCGGCCCGGTGCTCTCCCACATCCGCTTTGCGCGCGAGCCAGAAATGATCTCAACCGGCCGCGTGCCGCCCGCCAGCGCTGATTGCGTGATCGCGTGCGATCTCGTAGTGGCCGCCGGCGGCGACGCGTTGAACCTGATGGACGCGGGACGTACGGCGGCCTTCGCCAACTCGGACGTGACGCCGACCTCGGAATTCATCCGGAACCGGTCGAAACGCTTCGAGAGCGATCTTCTGTCGGCCCGCGTGAAGCGGCAGGCGGCGGAGTTCGGCGCGTTCGATGCCGAAGCGCTTGCGGTCGGCTACCTGCACGAGGCGATCTACACCAACATGATCATGGCGGGTTATGCCTGGCAGAAGGGCAAGGTGCCGGTCTCGCTGCGCGGGCTCTACCGTGCGATCCGCCTCAACGGCACCAAGGTCGAAGACAACATGGCGGCGTTCAATATCGGCCGCCTCGCGGCTGCCGCGCCGGAACGCCTTGCCACGCAATCCGACCCGCGCGGGCATGTCGAGCCGAAGACGCTGGACGCGTTGATCGAAGACCGCGCCGCACGCCTCACCGCCTACCAGAACGCCGACTATGCGGCGCGCTACCGGGCCATCGTGGCCGAAGTTCGCGAAGCAGAGCTGAAAGCTGGCCTTGGCGAGAACCTGACGCGGGCGGCGGCGACCTATGCCTACAAGCTGATGGCCTACAAGGACGAGTATGAAGTCGCCCGTCTCTATACGGACGGAAAGTTTGCCGCGCAGCTGGCGAGCCAGTTCAAGGGCGGCAAGCTGCGCTTCTGGCTCGCGCCGCCGATCCTCTCGAAGAAGGACAGCCAAGGCCATCTGGAGAAGAAGCATTTCGGGCCATGGATGATGACCGGCTTCAAGCTGCTGGCGAAGTTCAAGGGCCTGCGCGGAACGCAGCTCGACCTCTTCGGCTATACCGAGGAACGCAAGATGGAGCGCGCCCTGCGCGACACTTATCTTGAGAACCTCGGCCGCATCGCGCGCGAACTGAACGCCGGCAACCATGCCCTCGCAGTCGAGATCGCCAAGGTTCCGGACGAGATCCGCGGCTTCGGCCATGTAAAGGAAGCCGCCGCTGTGAAAGCCAAGGCGCACGAGGCCGATCTCTGGGCCGGCTGGCCGACGGGCAAGCTCCCGAAGGCAAAGACCTCGCTGATTTCAGCGTCGCAGTAGAGTAGTCTTCCCCGATCACTGGCCCCGGGTGCGCTGATCCGCGTCCGGGGCATTTT
>JBBSDJ010000220.1:0-3593 GCA_038249555.1 Caulobacterales bacterium | reverse complement strand
CCGGCCGCCGCGGTCGATGACGTTGATGCCGGGCACATAGGCGAGCACGTCGGCCAGTTCGTCGAAGCCCTGCTCCTCGATCTGCTCACCGCCGACGGCGGCAATGTTCAGCGGCACATCCTGCACGCTTTCGGCGCGGCGCGTGGCCGTAACGGTGACTGCGGTGACGCGCAGTTCGGAGTCGGCCTCCGGGGGCGCTTCCTGGGCAGCGGCGGTCAGCGCGAAGCTGGAGGCGAGCACGGCGGCGCTCGCGGTCAGTAAAAGATGTTTGCGGGACATGAGTTTTTCCTTGCTTGCGGATTTTTAAGGCCGCCCCTCTGCTGGTCAGTAAGTTTGCGAGGTGAAACGCGCGCAAGCCGGGCCAAGGCGATTGCTTCCAATTTCGATGCAAATGCAGCAAAAAGAACACAGTATAGGCGTGCCGTTGCACGCTTCGGAGACGCCGTGCCCAATTTTTCATCACTTCCGGGGCCCGGCGATCCCAAGCTCGCCGAGGCGGCGCGCCTGCTGTCCCAGAAGGCCTACCGCGAGGCGCATACGCTGTGCGTCGAGGTGCTGAAGACGGCGCCGGACAATGCCGAGGCGTTCTACCTGCTCGGCCTGCTGACCAGCGACCACGGGAATTTCGCCCGGGCCGAAGAGCTGTTCCGCGCCGCGCTGGAGCGGGCACCGGATCATGCCGGGGCCCATGCCCAGCGGGCGCGGTGCCTGATCGCGCTGTCGCGGCGGGCGGAGGCAGTTGATGCGGCGCGGCGAGCGGGCGTCTTGTTGCCGGAGGACGCGTTCACGCTGGACACGGTCGGCGTGGTGCTGAGCCGCGCGGGCCTGCACGGCGAGGCCCTGACCTATTATGCGCGGGCGACCGAGGCCGAGCCCGGCAACGCGAACTACCAGTACAATTACGGCGCCGCGCTGCAGTTTGCGGGCGAGATGGACGCCGCGCGGGCAGCCTACCGGGCCTGCGCCGCGGCTGGCCCGGAAGACACGCGCGGCCTGCCGGCGATCGTGCAGATCACCCGGCAGACTGAGGCGCGCAACGAGATCGCCGCGCTGGAAGCGCTGTTTGCGCAGCATGCGGACGATCCGGATGCCGCGCTGCGGATCGGACATGCGCTGGCGAAGGCGCATGAGGACCTGAAGGCGCCCGAAGCTGCGCTGCATTGGCTGGCGCGGGCGAAGGCTGGCAAGCGGGCGATCATCTCGCACGACGCAAGGGCGGACGCCGCGCTGTTCGAGGCGGCGATCCGCTCGGCCGGAACACTCCGGAGCCGGACGAGCGCAGCAGTGGTCGCGCCGGTGTTCATCTGCGGCATGCCGCGGACGGGCACGACTTTGGTGGACCGGATTCTCTCCAGCCATAGCCAGCTGACCTCTGCCGGGGAGCTGACGGACTTTGCGCTTTGCCTGAAACGGATGGCGAAAACGCCGTCGAACCTCGTGCTTGATCCGGAGACGCTGGGCGCGACAGCGGGGGCAGACCTGACACAGCTGGGGGCGCGCTATGTGCAAAGCGTTCGCGACTCGCTCGGGCTGACGGGCCGGTTCACCGACAAGATGCCGCTGAACATATTGCTCGCTCCGGTGATCCTCGCAGCGCTGCCGGACGCGCGTATCATTTGCCTGCGGCGGCACCCGGCCGATACCGTGCTGTCGAACTACCGGCAGATGTTTGCGACGAGCTTCTCCTATTACAACTATGCCTACACGCTGGAGGATACGGCGCGCTACTTTGTGCAGTTCGACCGGATGGTCCGGCATTTCGAACATGTGCTTTCGCCGGAGCGGTTCACCGTGGTGCACTATGAGCGGGTGGTGGCGGACCTTGAAACCGAGGCCCGGCGCCTGCTGGATTTCTGCGGCCTGCCTTTCGAGGAGCAGTGCCTGGCCTTCCACGAGAATGCCGCGCCGGTGGCGACCGCCAGTTCAGCGCAGGTGCGAGAGCCGCTGTACACGACCGCGCTGGGACGCTGGAAGCGGTATGAGGCGGGGCTGAAACCGGCGCTGGACATCCTTGAGGCCGCGGGTTGCCTGGCGGCAGGTGAAAGATCGCCCGGCTGACCACTGGCGCAATGCGCGCACGGCGTTAGGTTGCAGCGCGAACTCAAAGGGAAGAAACCATGAAACAGCGCCGCCTGGGCAAGAGCCCGATCTTCGTGTCCGACATCTGCATGGGCACGATGACCTTCGGCTCGCAGACCGACGAGGCCGAGGCCTTCCGCATCCTCGATGCAAGCTATGAGGCGGGCATCAATTTCTACGACACGGCCGAGAACTATCCCGTGCCGCCGGATTCCAAATGGGCCGGACGGACGGAGGAAATCTTCGGGCGCTGGATGCAGACCAAGGACCGCGACTCGATCATCCTCGCCACCAAGGTGTGCGGGCCATCGCACGGCTGGATCAAGGGATCGCAGCGCGCCGGCATGACGGCGCTCGACCGGCACAATATCCGCCGCGCGGTGGAGGCGAGCCTTGACCGTCTGCAGACGGATTACATTGACCTCTACCAGACCCATTGGCCGGACCATGGCACCGCCTATGACGAGACGATGGACACGCTGGACGAACTGGTGCGCGAGGGCATCGTGCGGATTGTCGGCTGCTCGAACGAGGATGCCTGGGGCCTGATGAAGTCGATCGCGACCTCGGAGCGGCTCGGCACGGTGCGCTACCAGACGATCCAGAACAATTTCTCGCTGAACAACCGGCGCTTCGAGGATGCGCTGTCGAAGGTTTGCAAGGAAGAAGGCGTCAGCCTGATCCCCTACTCCCCGATCGGTGGCGGCGTGCTTTCGGGCAAGTATAATGGCGGGGCGACGCCGGACGGCGCGCGGTTCTCCTCCTACCTGAAGCTTGGCGGACGGCAGGCCAGCATGGCGAAGCGCTTCGTCAACGAGAAGTCACTGGCGGCGACCGAGCGCTACATGAAGATCGCGGCGGACGCTGGAATCAGCGTGGTGACGCTGGCGACGGCCTGGTCGAAGCAGCATGACTTCGTGGCTTCGACGATTGTCGGCGTGTCGAAGTTTGATCAGCTGGCGGACATCCTGGCGGCGATCGATCTGGAGCTGTCGCCAGAGGTGATGAAGGCGTGTGATGCAGTGACGAAGGACATTCTGTATCCGATGGGGTGAGGTTGCTTGTTGCTTCAAGCTCCCACCTCCCACGCCCTTCGGTCGCGGGCCCCTCTTCTCCCGGAGCGAGAGGGGTAAAAACCTCCGCCCACAAACGATCAGGCCCCCGCCTCCATCTTTGGGAGGTCGGGGGCCTTTGCCTTTGTTTCCCACCAAAGTTTGTTACCGGAAGGCTAGGCAGCCTTCGCCTTGGTGAGGACTTCGCGTTTGCCGGCGTGGTTCGGGGCGGAGATGACACCCTCTTCCTCGAGGCGGTCGATCAGACCGGCGGCCTTGTTGTAGCCGACCTTGAGGCGGCGCTGGAGATAGGAGGTGGAGGCGCGCTGGTCGCGGATCACGACCGAGACCGCTTCGGCGAATAGCGCGTCGTCATCGTCGCCGCCGCCGCCTTCACCCATGCCGAGCATGGAGTCCATCACCGGGGAGGCCGAAGAGCCGTCATCCTTGGCCTCGACGATG
>JBBSDJ010000219.1:0-3603 GCA_038249555.1 Caulobacterales bacterium | reverse complement strand
TGGCGGGCAAGCTCCACGAGTTCGGCGCGGGCCGCTTCCACATCGCTGCGGCGAACCGGGCCAAGCGCGGCGATCTCTTCGCGCAGCAGGTCGCCGGCGCGGGCGGTGACATTGGCGAAGAAGGCTGCGGCCGTGGTGTCCCTGGCGCCTTTCAGCGCGGTCACCAGAGCGGCGCGGTCGGCCGCGGCGAGCAGTGTCTGCATGCCGCCGGCATCCAGCGTGGCAAGGTCATCAAAGGTGAACATCAGCGAACGGACTTTGTCGCCCGAACCAGGCTCGGCCTTTTCAAGCGCGGCGAGGAACAGCGTGCCCGCGCGCGGATCAAGCCGGTCAAAGATGCGGGCGATACGTTCGATACCCGCCGTTGCCCCGTCCCGCGACAGAGCCGCGACGCGTCCCTTGAGGTGCTGTTCGAGTCCGGCCATCGCCGCCGGGTGCACTTCGCCGAGGTGCAGCAACCGCTGCATCGCTTCGATCGAGAGCGACGGCGGCAACACGCGCAGCAGTTTCGCTGCTGCATCGCCTGTCAGCCGCGAAAGGATCAGCGCCGCGACCTGCGCGCGCTCGTGGCGCAGCAGCGAGGCGAGTACGGGCGTATCGAGCGCAGACAGCTCCCCCCAGACACCGGCACCGCTGGTCGCCTTCTGGGCCTGCGTGAACCGGCGCAGCGCGTCACCGTCCGCGGACGGATCATCGGCCAGCCGGTCCATCGCCGCGCTCAGCGCTTCGGCTTCTTCCGGCCCCAGCTCCGCCCAGATCGGCGCAGCATCGGGCCCGAGCGCCCGCATCAGCCGTGCCGAACGGGCAAGGCCGGGCGCCAGCGCATGGGAAGGTTTCGCCAGCGCGCTCATGCCGGATCATCCTTGGCATTCATCCAGCCGCGCACGACCGCCGCCGCGCGCGCGGGATCACGCCGGGCGATCCCGACAGCGGCATCAGGCGACGGCGCAGCCGCCACTGGCCGCACCGCACGCGGCGCCTCGCGCGGACGCTCGGCAGGCAGGGGTGCAGGAAGGATCTGCGCGGCTGGCGCCGGCACGGGCACCGACTGCCCTGCCATCAGGGCCAACACGCCGCCGATCAGCACGAGCGCAGCAAGACCTGCAAGCTCAGCCCAGGCGGCGGCGTCCGGGCGCCCGGGAAGGCCTTCGGCGAAAGCGACGGTTTCGATGACGAGTTTATCGCCGCGCTCGGGAATGATCCCGGCGGCAATCGGAGCGATGCGCTGGAGTTCGGGCAGACGCGCGGAGGCGCGGTCATCGACGAGGAGAAGGACAGTGCGTCCACCCTCGCCATTGTAGGTAACGCTGAGGCGCGACAGGCCGGGCCCGGCGACCGGGGACAGGACGTCTGCCAAAGCGGCTTCGGCGGGGCTGGCGGAGACCGGCGCGCCCGGCCCGGTCAGCAAGGCGGCGCCGCGCCAGCAAAGGAGGCCGAGCGCCAGCGCGCAGGCCAGCATCGCCAGCGGGCGGATCAGGCCTCTGGCCTGCGTTGCCGTGCTGCCTCCAAACGCCATCGAGCCCTCCGGAACCGGCCACAGGGCCGGCAGATTCCCGGAAAGCTAGAAGGCCCGCCTTAAGGCAGGTTTAACAAGGGCAGCGCCCGCGTTAACGGCGATATTGCTGGAGACGGGTTGTCCGCAGGCCTTTCGAGCCGTGGCGGGCGTAGAGACGCTCCCAGGCGTCATATTCCTCATCGGTCAGGTTGTAGCGTTCGCAGGCGCTTTCGCGGGTCAGGAGACCGCCCTGGACGGCGGCAACCACTTCCGCCTTGCGGCGGGTGACCCAGCGGGAAATGCCGGGCGACGGCAAATCGGCGAGGGTAAGGGTCTGGCCATCCGGGCCCTTGACGCTCATCGGGCGGGCATTCTGCATGTTCATGTTCAAAACCACTTCACGGTCCTATGCGTTTCACCCTGCTTCTGCGGGGGTATGAAACAGACCCTACACGAGGCGGTTTAAGCCCGGCCTTGACTTAGAAGATGAGTTTGGACGCCTCCGTTAGGGGGGTGTTTGGAAACCTGTTCCGGTACGGGACAATCGAGCTAACTGGGGCGAAAACGCGCCTCGGGCAGCGCTTGCTTGCCAGTTTCCCCTTCACGAGCTGCAAACTGGCGGCCTTTGCACCGACCTGGGTGCGCATGAGAGCACTCCAGGACGCTGATCCAGTCCACCTGAGGAGGAATTTTTGCACCCCTGGCAAAGTGAAAGCATTGCAATCATTGCATGCTATCTGATATCGTCGGTCTGCTCACCCTAAAAACGAGGTGTCCCGTGGCAACACTGACGATTCGAAATCTCGACGTCCAGATCAAGGAACGGCTGCGGGTACGCGCAGCCCTGCATGGACGATCAATGGAAGAAGAAGCTCGTCACATTCTTCGAAACGTCGTGGGCGGGGGTACAGGCCCGGCCCTTTGGGAACGCTCGCGTAGTTTGTTTGCAGGTGACAAAGGCATCGAGCTTGACTTTCCTGCCCGCGGTGAAGACCGCGCCCCGCCTACTTTTGACTGAGCGGCAGAATGCGATGATCCTGCTGGACACCAACATTCTGTCCGAGCTGATGCGACCTGCTCCTGACCCAGCCCTCGGCCGATGGATGCTGGGGCTTGGCGATACGCCAGTGGCCACGACTGCCGTGACGGTTTCTGAAATAGCCTATGGATTGGAGAGGTTGGCAGACGGACGCCGAAAGGATGATCTGGTCGCCCGCTTTGATCAGCTCATTTTTGCTGCCGGTCCGCTTACAGTCCTGCCTTTCGATGAGGTTTCAGCCCTTGTCTGCGGCCGGTATCGCGCCTTGCGGGAACGGGAAGGCCTTCATGCTCCGCCCTCCGACATGATGATCGCCGGCATTGCGGGGGCGCTCGGGGCGGATCTCGCGACAAGAAACACGAAGGACTTTTCAGGCTTGCCGATCATGGTCATCAATCCATGGATGGCATGATCTTTACGTACCCACGAATTCAGGGCCGGGACTTGCGGCGGCTGTAATGCTCAAACGGATTGGCTCCCGGAAATTTACCGGGATGAACCTTTGTCAGCGAAGGTGCAAAGGTCGCGCTCAAGCCAGCGTCTTCAACAGCTCAAGGCTGTTGTTTTCCCGGATCTGGGCGCAGTGGCGCCGCAGCATCGTCAGGAACATGTCGTCGCCCCGCTCGGTCTGTTTCACCAGCATGGCCGCAGCGAAGGCGACCGAGACGCCGTAGAAGGCGAACCAGCGATAGTGCGTGTAGAGATCATCGAAGCTGTAGCTGGTGATACCCTCGGCCTTCAGGCAGTCATGATAGTGGCGCAGCAGGGCCTGCTCATGCTTCGGGCGATCCTCACGGGTGAGGCCCGCGCCGATGAAGTAGGAGACGTCATTGGCGGGCGCGCCCTTGCCGGCAGTCTGCCAGTCGACAACGGCCAGCGGCTTCTTGGCGCCCGGCTTGCCGAACAGCATGTTGTCGAGCCGGTAGTCCGAATGCGTCAGCGCGAACGGCCCCTGATAGGCCTCGCCCCATTTCGGCAGGCTCGCGGCGTAGGCATCGCCCACTTCGATCAGGTCGGCGTTGAGCTTCTCGGCATAGCGATCCTTGAAGCCGCCCCAGAGGCCGGCGAC
>JBBSDJ010000218.1:0-3604 GCA_038249555.1 Caulobacterales bacterium | reverse complement strand
CCACCGCCGAGGCGCGGCGGTGGCCGGGCGCGGTCTCGTTGAACGCCTGCGCCGCGCCGGCCGTCGGCAGGAAGGCAACGACCTCCACCTGCGCCGTGCCCCAGCGCGCCAAAACCCAGGCGAGATCACCCACGAGCACCGACTGTGCGGGCGAAAGGTCTTCAGCCTCCGCTGCAAACACGACCGGCGGAAGCTCCGTCCTCGGAGGATGCACTTCCATGGCCCAGTCGGGGAAGTTGCGCGCCAGCCCCTCCTCCAGCCGCAGGAACGCGGTAAGGCCCACGCCTTCGGTCGGCGCGGCGGAGAAAACCGCGCGGCGAGCGACCGTATCGATTTCCGCCGAGGCGAGCGCATAGGGAAAAGCCGCGCGGATTTCCCGCTCCGTCCGCCGCTCCACGGCGAGCGATTCGAGCTGCGCAATCTGCGCCCGCATCGGTGCGCCGAAGGAAGATTCAGCCACCGCCGCAAGGCGCGCGGATTCAGAATTCAGGTCTGTATCGATGATCACCTGGTCGATCACCACATTCACCGTGCGCCCGAAGCGTTCGGAGAGATAGGCCGACAGGGCCGCCTCCGCACCGGGCACGCGCTGGGGCGTCAGCACCGTGGCACGCACTTTGATCCGGTCCGGCCCGGAACGCGGAAAGGTCACGTCGAAATCGGTCACCCGCGCATCGGCGTCCGCGAACGGCTCGATCAGCGCATCGTCCGCCACATCGCGCACCCGCGCCTCATAGGCGATGTCGCGCAGCGACAGGCCGAGCGGAATGGAGAGGGCAACAAACACGCTGATGATCAGCGCAGTCTGCCAGCGCGCATGCCGCGGGCTGTGGCGCTCCCCGAACCCGTAGAAGCGCGCCAGCACCGTCACCGACAGGGCGATCGCCAGAAGGTTTGTCATGAACAGGAAAAAAGCGCCGCCGGCGATTTCGAAATGACCTGAGGCAATGCCGAAACCGGTCACCGCCAGCGGCGGCATCAGCGCGGTCGCAATTGCCACGCCGACAATCGTCTCGCCCTTGCGGTGGATGACGGCGTAGCCGCCGGCAAGGCCGGAGAAGATCGCCACCAGCAGGTCAAAGAAGTTCGGACGCGCCCTCGCCAGAATTTCGGAGGTAATCTCCGTGAGCGGAGAGACGAAGACGATCAGGAACGCGGTCGCCAGCGCCACCGCGGTCCCAACCGCCAGCGAGATCACGGCCTGCCGCAGCGCGGCCAGATCGAGAATGGCGAGGGAGAAGCCCATCAACATGATCGGCCCCATCAGCGGCGAGATCAGCATCGCGCCGATGATGACGGCAGGCGAGGACAGGAGAAGGCCGAGAATCGCAATGCCGCAGGACATCACGATCATGAAGATGTAGCGCCCCGACAGCGCCGCTTCCTCGATCGCGTGCGCGACGACGTCCTTGTGCTGGATTTCGCGGATGCCGCGCCAGCGCGCCACCCGGATACGGCGGCGCCAGGCGGGTTGCCTGTCGCGGCGAGGCGCTTCGGTTGTGCTCATCCGCTGTATCCCCGAACCCAATGAAGTGCGGCCCGGCTGTGAACCGGGCCGCATATGGAAGCCTAGAACACGGCCGGCGAAAGGCCCTAGTTGCCGCCTTCGATCAGGCGGCGGGCGATGACCATCGCCTGCACTTCGCCGGCGCCTTCGAAGATGTTGAGGATGCGGGCATCCTGCAGCACCCGGCTGATCGGGTATTCGAGGGCGAAGCCGTTGCCGCCATGGATCTGCACGGCATTGTCCGCCGCGGCCCAGGCAGCACGCGCGCCGAGCAGTTTCGCCATGCCGGCCTCGAGGTCGCAGCGCTTGCCGTCATCCTTCTGGCGCGCCGAGAAGTAGGTCAGCTGGCGCACGCCGATCAGTTCGGCGGCCATCATCACCAGCTTGTTCGAGACGCGCGGGAAATTGAAGATCGCCTGGCCAAACTGGTTGCGGTCGAGCGCGTAGCGCAGGCCGATCTCGAAGGCGTTCTGGGCGACGCCCACGGCGCGCGCAGCGGTCTGGATACGGGCGCTCTCGAACGTCGCCATCAGGTGCTTGAAGCCCTGGCCTTCGACGCCGCCGAGCAGATTCTCCGCCTTCACCTTGAACGCGTCAAAGCCGATCTCATACTCCTTCATGCCGCGGTAGCCGAGCACTTCGATCTCGCCGCCGGTCATGCCGTCCGCCGGGAACGGCTCTGCGTCCGTGCCGCGCGGCTTTTCGGCTAGCAGCATGGAGAGGCCGGAGAAATTGTTCGTGGCCGGATCAGTCCGCGCGAGCAGCGTCATCAGGTCGGCGCGCACCGGGTGCGTGATCCAGGTCTTGTTGCCGGTGACGACATACTCCGATCCGTCTGCGGACTTCACCGCGCGGGTGCGCAACGAGCCAAGGTCCGAGCCGGTATTGGGTTCGGTGAACACCGCCGTCGGCAGGATTTCGCCGGACGCGATGGCCGGCAGCCACTTGGCTTTCTGTTCCTCGGTGCCACCGATCAGGATCAGCTCAGCTGCGATTTCAGAACGGGTGCCGAGCGAGCCGGTGCCGATATAGCCGCGCGAGAGTTCCTCGGAGACGACGCACATCGCCGTCTTGCCCATGCCGAGACCGCCGAATTCCTCCGGGATCGTCAGGCCGAAGACGCCGAGCTCGGCCATCTCGTTGACGACGTCCATCGGGATGTATTCGTTGCGCAGGTGCCAGCCATGCGCGACCGGCTTGATCCGGGTCGCGGCAAATTTCGCGAACTGCTCGCGCACCATTTCCATCGTCTCGTCGAGACCGGTGCGCTCCACCGTGTGGCGCGACAGCGCGTCCGGCAGGAACGTCGCGGCAGCGGCCATCACCTCGGGCGTCTTGCCCTCGCTGACGAAGCGCTCGATCGCCGGCGCCGACAGCAGCGCGAGCTCGGCCGGGCCGCAGCCGAGATCGGCCGGGCGGACCATCTCGCCCTGGTTCATCGGAATGCCGCCGCGCAGCTGCGCGCAGTATTCGCCGAACAGGATCTGCGACAGCAGCGCCTCGACATCGCCGAACTGGCCCTCGGCTTCGAGGCGCGCGGCCCAGCCGGCGGTCTGGCGGAGGGTTTCAAGATAGGTCGCGACCCAGGCAAGCCCGTGCGCGCGGTGCTGGTGGCGCTCGAAAGCGGCGCGGTCCGGCTTGCCGTTCGGAAGCGACAGCGACGCGCGGGCAGCGCCCGTTGCAGCATCGACATAGGTCTCAACTGCGGCCACCGCCTCAGTCATCGCCTGCGTCAGGCCCTTCATGCGGGCCGCGGCCACATCGTCAAATCCGCTCAAGCCGTCCATGACCCGTTCCCTCAATCGTTATGGTAAGTATGATGACAGTATTATAGGCGCGCCGCCGGAACTGGCGAGTCCGGATTGTGCGGCGCAACAACGCTGGACCTGCAAGGCCGGGGCCGCGCCAATCCTTAACACTTTGCTTACACGCGTTAACCAGCTGCGGGTTGATTAGGCTATCGTTAACCCTCAGTTTATTAACAGAATGTTGGTGCCAGAAGCCCTAATTCAATCAAACATCATAGCGAATCTTTCAGGAGCCGCCCGCCGGATGACCCCCTATTCTCGATTCAGGCTGATCTCGAACACCGCCGCT
>JBBSDJ010000217.1:0-3711 GCA_038249555.1 Caulobacterales bacterium | reverse complement strand
CCGCGCGCTGCTGAAGCGCGTCTACGGCTATGACGCGTTCCGCGGCCTGCAGGAGAACGTCATCGCCGATGTCCTCGCAGGGCGCGACGGCCTCGCCGTGCTGCCGACCGGGGGCGGCAAGTCGCTCTGCTACCAGATCCCGGCGCTGCTGCGGGACGGCTGCGGGATTGTCGTCTCCCCGCTGATCGCCCTGATGGCCGATCAGGTAGACGCGCTGAAACAGGTCGGCGTGCGCGCCGAGCGGCTCGACAGCTCGATGGACTTCAATGCCCGCACCGCCGCCCTGGAAGCGGCGGCGCGCGGCGAGATGGATCTGCTCTATGTCTCGCCCGAAGGCCTCGGCAGCAGCCTCGCGGAGCGGCTCGCCGCGCTCAACGTCTCGCTGATCGCGGTCGACGAGGCGCACTGCGTCAGTCAGTGGGGCCACGACTTCCGCCCGGACTACCGCGCCCTCGGCCGCCTCAAGGGCCTCTTCCCCGGCGTGCCCCGCCTCGCCGTCACCGCCACCGCGGATGCGCGCACCCGCGCCGACATCCTCGCGCAGCTCAATCTGACCGACCCGTCCGTACACGTCGCCAGCTTCGACCGCCCGAACCTCACCCTCTCCGCTGAGCCCAAGGTCGGCAACCGCACCCAGCGTGTCGTCCAACTCGTGAAAGCCCGCGCCGGGGCCAGCGGCATCGTTTACGCCGCCACCCGCAGCGCCGTCGAAGATGTGGCTGAAGCGCTGGCGAAAGCCGGCGTGCCCTCGCTCGCCTACCATGCGGGCCTTGATGCTGGCATCCGCGCCGCGCGCCAGCGTCAGTTCCTGTTGGAAGAAGGCCGCGTGATGGTCGCCACCGTCGCCTTCGGCATGGGCGTCGACAAGCCGGACGTGCGCTTCGTCATCCATGCCGATCCGCCCAAGACGCTGGAAGCCTACTGGCAGGAAGTCGGCCGGGCAGGGCGCGACGGCGAGCCCGCCGAAGGCGTCGCGCTCTACGGCCCCGCCGACATGAACCGCTCGCTTCAATGGACCTATTCCAGCGATGCGCCGGACGAAGTGAAACGCGTGCAGCTGACCAAGACGCGCCAGCTGTTCGCATTTTTCAATAGCGACGAATGCCGCCGGGGCGCCGTGCGCCGCTATTTCGGCGAAGAGAAAGTCGACCCTTGCGGCGTTTGCGATGCCTGCCGGGGCGAGCTTGGCGCCAGCCATGACGCGACCCGCTGGGCGCAGATGGCGGTCTCCGCCGTGCTGCGCTGCGGCCAGCGGATAGGACGCGGACGCCTCGTGCAGCACCTGCTCGGCGAAGCGAAGGATGATTTCGACACGGAGCTGTCAAAACTCTCCACCTTCGGCATAGGCAAGGACCTGCCCAAGCAGGGCTGGAACCGCGTGTTCGATGCGCTGATGTTCGAAGGCCTGATCGCCGAAGGCGGCGAAGCGATGCGGCCCGTCGTGATTGTTCCGGATGCGGAGGAAGCCAAATCCCTGTTCCGGGGCGAGCGGACCGTCAGCCTGCGCGAGGACCTTGAGGCCCCGCGCCGCCGCAGCCGAACCAAGGGCGCCGCCCGCGCCGCCGTGCAGGCCGATCTCTCGGCCCGCGACCAGGCCGTGTTCGACGCGCTGCGCCTATGGCGCACCGGCCTCGCCAAGTCGCGCGGCGTGCCGCCCTACGTGATTTTCCATGACCGGACCCTGGCCGAAATCGCCCGGGAGAAACCCTCGAGCCCCGAGGCCCTGCGCGAGATCAGCGGAGTCGGTGAGAAAAAGGCGCAGGCCTATGCCGGCGATGTTGCCCGGATTGTCGCCGAGGCGGCCTGAAGGCCGCTGGGGAATAGTGAGGCTGGCGCCTTGACCCGGTGCCTGCGGCACCGCACCTATATGGCCCACAGACAGATTCCCCTCTCCGGAGCCCGCATGACCCATTTCCGCCTTGACGACGAAGACCAAGAAAAAGGCCCGACGACAGAGCCGAACGCCTTCCTTGAGGCGGCCCTGTTCAAGGCGCGCACGGTCCTTTTGACCGGCGGGATCGACTTCAAGCAGGCCCAGCGGGTCTCGGAACGCCTGCTGGCCCTGTCCGCCGAAAGCATGGAACCGATCCTGCTGGTACTCTCCTCGCCCGGCGGCCATGTCGAAAGCGGCGACATGATCCACGACATCATCAAGTTCGTGCAGGCGCCTGTGAAAATCCTCGGCACCGGCTGGGTCGCCTCGGCCGGCGCGCTGATCTATTCGGCTGCCAAGAAGGAAAACCGCTATGCCCTGCCGAACACCCGCTTCCTGCTGCATGAACCCCGCGGCGGCGTTGGTGGCCAGGCTACGGATGTCGAGATCCAGGCCCGCGAGATCATCAAGATGCGCCAGCGTCTGAACCAGATCTTCGCGGACGCCACCGGCAAGACGCTGGAGCAGATCAAGAAGGACACTGACCGTGACTTCTGGATGAGCGCTGAAGAAGCCGTCGAGTACGGCCTCGTCGGCAAGATCGTCCGCCACCGCAACGAGGTCGTCTAGCGGGGCATCGGAGGCCTGTTTGCCTCCCGGTAAGGTTTATGGGTGATGTTTCACCCTTAACCATAACCGGGTGTCCCTGCCTCCATGCCTGCCCGCCTGAAGGATCTCGCGCTACCTGTGACGCCGGTCACACCGGCCACCACGGCGGCGGCTGCATTTTCATTATTCCTGTCGGACGCGGCCCTGTTCGCCATTCCCGTTCGCCTGTCGGACGGCGGCGCGTCCAGCTACGGCCTCGTCACCCGCGTGCGGCTCACCGAGGCGCTGGCGGGTCCGAACGGGCGAGATGTCTACGCCGCGCGTTCGGTGACCCATCTGGTCGGCGCTCAGCCGGTCATCGCGTCAGGCGAAGCGCCCGCCGCACTGGTCGCCAAGACGGCAGCGGAACAGTCCAGCAGCGCGCTGACCGACGGTATCATCGTGATCGACAGGGGCAACTATCTCGGCATCGTCTCGCCGGCTGCGCTGCTCAAGGCGATTGCGGAAGAGAATGCCGCCCGGGCCCGCTCGCAGCAGACGGCCCAGAAAAAGCTCGACGATCTGAAGCGCCAGCTGGCCAGACTGTCGGAATCGCGGGCCCGTACGCTCGCCTTCATCGGCCATGAAATCCGCACGCCGCTGACCGGTATCATGGGCGTCGCGGACCTCCTCGAAACCCAGCTGCCCGCAGGAGAGACGAAGCGCCTGGCCCGGACGATCTCGCAGAGCGGCCAGCACCTCGAGCGCCTGCTGTCCGACCTGCTGGATATCTCCCGCATCGATGCCGGCAAGCTTACGATCACCAACCAGCCGATCGAGCTGCGCCATTTCGCAGTTGAGACGCGTGATCTCTGGCTGCCGCAATTCGACGAGAAGCGCATCAGCTTGCGGATCGGGGTCGCCACCGGCGCCGAGGCGCGCATCGAAAGCGATGCCGGGCGGCTGCGCCAGATCTTGTTTAACCTGGTCAGCAATGCGAGGAAATTCACCGACCGGGGGCAGGTGACCGTGACGCTCGCCACCGCGCCCTCGCCGGACGGCCTGATGCTGACGATGCGTGTCGCCGATACCGGGCGCGGCATCACTGACGCCGACAAGGCGCGCCTGTTCGAGGCGTTCGAGCAATCCGAAAGCGCCGATGCATTTTCCGGCAGCGGTCTCGGCCTTGCCATTGCCCGCAGCCTCGCGCGCCGCCTCGGCGGCGAAATCATCCTGTCCGACAATCCGGG
>JBBSDJ010000216.1:0-3713 GCA_038249555.1 Caulobacterales bacterium | reverse complement strand
GACGTGTTCGAGGCCGTCGGCGCGCATGCGGCGGGCTCAAGCGAAATGTCGAGTGCAAAGCTTGAGGCGCTCGAGAAGCTCGCCTGCCCCGGTGACGGCGCGTGCGGCGGTCAGTTCACGGCGAACACGATGGCGTGCGTGTCGGAAGCGATTGGCCTGGCGCTGCCGCTGTCGTCGGCGCTGCCGGCACCGTACCTGGAGCGCGACGCCTATTGCGTGGAGAGTGGCCGGGCCGTCATGCGGCTGATCGAGCAGAACATCCGTCCACGGGATATCTGCACGCGGGAAGCTTTCGAAAATGCAGCGGTCGTAGTGGCCGCGACAGGTGGTTCGACCAACGCGGCGCTGCACCTTCCGGCAATGGCGCATGAGTGCGGCGTGAAGTTCGACCTGAAGGATGTGGCCGAGATTTTCGCCAAGACACCCTACATTGCGGACCTGAAACCGGGTGGCAACTACGTCGCCAAGGATTTCGGCGAGGCGGGCGGTGTGCCGATGCTGATGAAGACGCTGTACGACGCCGGACTTATCCACGGGCATTGCATGACCGTGACTGGAAAAACCATTGCCGAGAACCTGAAGGACGTGGTGTTCAACAAGGACCAGAAGGTGATCCGCGAGGCGACCAATCCGATCTCGCCGAATGGCGGTGTGGTCGGTCTCTGGGGTTCGCTGGCGCCGGACGGGTCGATCGTGAAAGTCGCGGGCCTCAAGGATCTGACGTTTTCCGGCCCGGCCCGTGTGTTCGATGGCGAGGAAGCCTGCTTCGCCGCGGTGCGCGACCGCAACTACAAGGAAGGCGAGGTGCTGGTCATCCGCTATGAGGGACCAAAGGGCGGACCCGGCATGCGCGAGATGCTGTCGACGACGGCGGCGATCTATGGCCAGGGCATGGGCGACAAGGTGGCGCTGATCACCGATGGCCGCTTCTCCGGCGCAACGCGCGGGTTCTGTGTCGGACATGTCGGACCGGAAGCGGCGGAAGGCGGACCTATCGGCCTGATCCGCGACGGCGACATCATCATCCTCGACGCCATCAAGGGCACTATCGACGTTCGCCTGACGCCGGCCGAGATGGCCGACCGCAAGCGGGACTGGAAACCTCGGATCACCAAGTATGGATCTGGCGCGCTGCAGAAGTTCGCGAAACTGGTCGGCCCGGCGCATGAGGGCGCGGTGACGCATTCCGGTTTCGACGGCGAACTGCACGTCTACGCCGACATTTGACCAGGCCCTTTCAGGAAGCCAGAGCACACCTTATGCTCAGTGATCTGGGCAGGATCGGGAATCGGGCATGAGTGACAAGGATCAAAGCCCCGATGCGGGCGCGCCGCTGTCGCTGGGCAACCTGCCGCCGGAATTTGCCGGGTTCGACCGCATCTACGAACAGGAAATCCGGCCCAGCCTGATGGCGCGGGAGGCGGAGCGGGTCGCCGCAGCGCAGAAGGCGATCCAGACGCGCTGGATCGGCGGCGCGATCATTGCAGCGGGTGTGGGGATTGGCTTTGCGCTGCTGAAGCTGCCGGTGGTGGCGATCATCGTTGGCATCATCGGCTTTGGCGTGATCGGCTGGGGCAACATGGGCATCTCGCGGCTCGCGGGCGAGGCCAAGGCACTGATCGTGGAACCCATCGCGCGCCAGCTCGATCTGACATTCACGCCCGCGCCCGGCACATGCGAGTCGATCTACCGCCACAAGGATGTCGGCGTTGTGCCCGGCTGGGACCGGTCGAAGTTCGAGGACCTCGTCACCGGCAAGAGGGGCGCGGTGGACTTCGAACTGTTCGAGGCCCACCTCGAGGAAAAGCGCACGACCACCGACTCGAAAGGCCGCACACAGACGACCTGGGTGACGGTGTTTCAGGGCCAGTGCCTGCGGCTCGATTTCCACAAGACCTTCTATGGCCGCACGCTGGTGACGCGCGACATGGGGTTCTTCAACCGGTTCGGCGGCGGCAAGGGCATGCAGCGTGCGATGCTGGAAGACCCGACGTTCGAGAAGATTTTCGAGGTCTACACGACCGACCAGGTGGAAGGCCGGTACCTGCTGACGCCGGACCTGATGCAGAAGCTTGTCGATCTCGAGGAGGTTTTCCGGGGCGGCAAGCTGAAGGCCGCGTTTGATGGCGGCGAGATGCTGATCACCGTGCAGGGCGGCAACCTGTTCGAGCCGGGATCGATGTTCAAACCGCTCGACAGCGCAGACCGGGTGCAGGAGCTGCTGACGGATTTTGCGGCGGTGTTCGGGCTGATCGACGCCGTGACGGCCGGACGGAGCAAGATGCCGCCGCCGGCGGTCTGATCCGAAGACTGCAGGTTTCCGCACTGTTCATGGCGCCTTCAGGCGGCTGCCGAACAATTGCCGCAGTGATCGGAGAAACATGTGTCCATGATGCGCTGCGCTGTCTCATTCGGATTTCTGGCCTTGGTGCTGGCAGGGCCTGCCCTCGCCAATGGCAAGGTTGATGTGGCCGCCTGCAAGGCGATGCAGGCGACGCTAGCGCCGCGCCAGGCGGAGATCAGTGAGCTGACCGGGCAGCGCGAGGCCTCGGCGCTGCGCGCCGAAGAGGCCGGCATTGCCTGGGAAGACGGCGAGATCCACCGGCTGGTTTCGGTCGCGCATGCCGCCACCGCCGACCGCGAACTTGCAGCGTATGACGCGGCAAAGAAGAAGTTCACAAGAGACGAACTCGCGCTGCAAAGCGCCGTGCAACAGTTCAATACCGACGTCGCCGTCTACAACGCGCGCTGCTCCCCGAAGGGGTAGTGATCAGGGCGTGACGATCGGGAACGGCTCCGGCGCGGCCGGAGGGTCAAGGACGCCGAGCAGGACCGCGGCGGCGGTTGGATCACCCGAGATGGTCAGCGCGCCCTTCATCACAAGGTCGGCCGGTTTCTGGCCCGCGAAGATCATGCCCAGGAAAGCCGCCTTCGGCATCGTGAGCGTCGCCGCGGCAGGCTGACCGGTGCCCGGCTCGTGCACGAGCACGGAGTTGTGGATGCTGACCAGGCGGGACTCGCCAAGGTCCGGGAACACGAACGCGATGGTGACCGATTTTCCGTCCGCCAACTGAGGATCGACGCGCACGGCGAGCATGTCGAAGACCTGCTCGACGGAGATGGCGGAGACGACATCCGCCGAGAGCGTGGACATGCCCGACGCGCTGGGATCGACACGCGCTTCAGCGGCGCCGGTGAGGTACATGTTGCGCCAGAGCGAGCCTTCGGCCTGGTAGCCCATCTGCTCGAAGGCCTTGGCGAGGAGTTCGCGCGCCTCGGTGTTGGTGTCATCGGCGAAGACGAGGTGGCTGGCGACTTCGGCGGCCCAGCGATAGTCGGCTTCGTTGAACGCCTTCTGCGCGGTCCGCAGCGCCTTGCCCGCACCGCCCATGGCTTCGACATAGCGCACGGCGGCCTGTTCGGGTGGCCAAGGGTTCAGGTTGGCGGGGTTGGCATCGTACCAGCCGAGGTAGCGTTGGTACACGGCCTTCGAATTGTGGGCCATCGTGCCGTAATAGCCGCGATTGTACCATTTGGAGGCGAGGCTGTCCGGCAGGGCGATGACTTCGGCGATCTCTTCGGCGGTATAGCCCTTGTTCATCAGGCGGACGGACTGGTCGTGGAGGTATTTGTAGGCGTCGCGGTGCGTGGCCATGAAGGATGCCACGTTCTCCTGCCCCCAGCGCGGCCAGCCGTGGGAGACGAACATCACG
>JBBSDJ010000215.1:0-3733 GCA_038249555.1 Caulobacterales bacterium | reverse complement strand
TCCTGCGCAACAAGTGATCAGCCGGAACATGCGCCTCAAGACTGAACTCGTAGAACAGCGCGCCTTGACCTGATCGCCGCTCACCCATCATCGCACCGCTCCGCGCCTGACTGAACAACAGGAAGGGAATCAGAATTCGGCTAAAATGCCGAGGAGTTTTTCAACACAATCCGCCGGAAGCGGTCATCGACTGTCTGTCGCTGAATGACCAATGGCTGGCAAATTTCGATTTGAATGGGGGACCAATCGGGGCGCAGTTCCCTTAACACGCTTTCCGCAATCCCTTCTTACGCATCTGCGTATGACCCACTATTGACAGTAAGGCGATTTTGCCTTACTTTTTCTTTATGATCACTCTTACCATTACCTCAAAAGGTCAAGTTACGCTTCGGCGGGACGTCCTGGAGCACCTCGGCGTAGGCCCCGGTGAGCAAATTGACGTCACAAAGCTTCCGGACGGAAGGATTGAGGTTCGGGCGGCGTCGACCGGCGAGATTTCATCGTTGTTCGGAATGCTCAAAAAGAAGGGTCGGCCGCCGCTGTCCATCGACGAAATCAATGAAATCACAAAACAAGGGTGGTCCGGCAAAATCGACGAAACCAGATGAGGATCACCGCCGACACAAATGTCCTCGTCCGCGCAATTGTTGCCGATGAGCCAAAGCAGACACGCCTCGCTCAATCAGCTCTTGCGAAGGCGGAACTCATTGCTATCGGGCCGACGACTTTGTGCGAGTTTGTCTGGGTCCTCTCCCGTGGATACGGGATTCCGACTGCAGATATAGCAGCAGCAATCAGAGGCTTGATTGGCACCGCCAATGTCGAGGTGAATCGTCCGGCTGTAGAGGCAGGTCTTGCGCTATTGGACCAAGGCGGTGACTTCGCCGATGGAATCATCGCCTTTGAAGGGGCCAGCCTCGGCGGCGCGATGTTCGCCACCTTCGACAAAGATGCTGCAAAGCGACTTAAGAAATTGGGGCGGGACACCCTGCTGCTGGCCTAACGAACGGCCAGCATGCTCAAAGGCTGACATTCAGTCCAAATCGAACTGCGCGGCGCGATCTCGCCGTCAACGGTCATAGGCCGCTTGCCGTGGAACGGCTGATTAGCGTGAATTTCTCGACTGAAATGCAGGACAGATCGGGGCTCAGGTCAAGGTGCGCAAAGCGCTGTGTGGACGAAACATCCTTGTGCCCCAGCAGCGCCCCAACAAAATCAGGCGCCTGCAGACTACTTCCGGAAACTTGCGCCCCACCCTCCCGGCCAAGGGTATACTGCGCAATTGACCGCACCTGGAACAAATCCGCCCCCGGACGGCCCCGCGGCTCAAAAGCGATAAAAAGTGACTATGAATGAGAAAGAGTAAGAAAAGAACGACAAGGGATGAGACAGAAACGAAGGGAAAACGACAAGCAACGAGAGGGAAAGAGAGGGCTTTTCGGAGGAAAAGCCGCTACTCCGCCTGCTGCACCATCTCGCCGCCGCCACTCGCCGCCCGCGCTGGCGCGGCGCTGGCAAAGGCCTGCGCCATACCGCGGTAGAAGGCGATGCGGTCTTCCGAAGCCGGATCCAGCACCAGTGCCGTATCCGAACCGAACAGCGGTGCGGGCTTCTTGCCCTCGTGCGCCATCTCCATGAGGTCCGACCAGATGTCCGCCGGCAGACCGCCGCCGGTCACCTTCTTCATCGCCGTGTCATCGTCATTGCCGACCCAGACGCCGCCGACATAGGCCGAGGTGAAGCCGACAAACCAGGCATCGCGCCAGTCCTGGCTGGTGCCGGTCTTGCCGGCCACGGTCCAGTCCTTGATGCGCGCATTGTGCCCGGTGCCGATGGAGGCATTCACCACGCGGGTCAGCATGGCGTTCATGTCGGCAGCATAATCCTCCGCATACACACGTTCGGCCTCCGCCGCCGGCTGCTCGAACAGGACCTGGCCGCGCGTATCCGCCACCTTGGCGATGATATAGGGCTCCATCCGCCGTCCGCCGGACTGGAACACGCCGTACGCGCCCGTTATCTCCCAGAGGCTCACTTCCTGGCTGCCGAGGGCGAGCGAAGGATAGGGCTGCATCGTGCTCTTGATGCCGAATCGCTTGGCGACTTCCGCCACCCGCTCGGGGTTGGACTCGTTGCCAAGTTCGGCGGCAATCGTATTCGTCGAACGCGTCAGCGCCTCGCTCAGCGTCATCGGGCCGATATACTCGCCGTTATAGTTCACCGGCTTCCACTTGCCGATGCTGATCGGGCGGTCGTTGAACACGTCATACGGCGAATAGCCGTCTTCGAGAGCCAGGGCGTACACGAACGGTTTGAAGCTCGAGCCCGGCTGACGCTTGGCCTGCGTCACGCGGTTGAACGGCGAAGTTTTGTAATCGGTGCCGCCTGCCATCGCGACGACGCGGCCATCCTTGCCAAGGATCAGCGCGGCGGCCTGCGTCGCCTTCAGCGCCGGGCCGTCCTTCGCCATCCGCTCGGTCACGCGCGCCTGCACGCGGGCCTGCAGCTCCGGATCTATCGTCAGCGTCACCACGGCGTCGCCCGGCACACGCGGCAGCACCGCGGCCAGCCGCTCGGTCGCGACGTCCAGCACATAGCCCAGCTCGGGGTCATACACCGGCGGCTTGATGATGTTGATCTGCGCCTCCAGCGCCGCCTTCTCTTCCTCGCGCGTGATGAACCGCTCGGCGCGCATCTCGCGCAGCACATAGCCCTGACGATCTTTCGCCCCGGCAAGGTTGTCGCGCAGGTTCAGCTTCGAGGGCGCCTTGGGCAGCGCCGCCAGCAGCGCGGCTTCCGGAATGGTTATCTGCTCCGGCGGCTTGCCGAAATAAAACCGCGAGGCCGCATCGATGCCGTAGAGGCCCGAGCCGAAATACACCCGGTTGAGATACAGGCTCAGGATCTCGTCCTTGGTCATCCGCTTTTCGAGCTGGCGGGCGAGCGTAATTTCCTGCGCCTTGCGCTGCATCGTCTGGCCGGAATGCAGCACCAGATTCTTGACCAGCTGCTGGGTGATCGTCGAGGCGCCAGACACCGTCTCGCCCGCCACGGTATTGGCCGCTGCCGCCCGCATGATCGCCGCCTCGTCGGCGCCGTCATGCTGGTAGAAGCGCTTGTCCTCGGCCGCAAGGAAGGCCTGCGGCACGTGGCGCGGCAAATCCTTGACGTCGATGGCACGGCCATACCGCGGGCCTTTCACGGCCAGCGTCTTGCCGTTGGCATCGACGAACTCGATCGCCGGCTCACGATTGGCGTGCCAGAGTTCGGAAATGTCGGAGGGCAGCTTCGGCATGCCATTGTGCAGGCTGTGCCACTTCCACGCCGCCCACAGCCCGCCCATCAGCAGGATCGCCGCCACCGCAATCAGCACATAGCGCACCGGCGCGCTCTGCCGGCGCAGGAAGGCCGGGGCCGGAATACGCACGATGCGGGGCATCTGGGGAGGAGTGGGGAACTGGTTGCTCATGTCTGCCGGGCGTTCTCGGGCTGTCTGGCTGAACCAGCCGTGAAGCGCGAGCCTAATAGTAAGAAGATTACGGCAGGGTGAAGGCGCCGGAACACTGGCCGGATAGGGACAGTTCCCTAGCGCCTGGCCGTCTTTTCGGTGCTAAGGTGAGGCAAATGCAAGGGTCCGATTCCGGGCCGCCGGGAGACGAACACATGCGACATCTGGTTTACGCGCTCGCCGCTGCTGGCTTCACCCTGATGGCCGGCTGCGACCGGGCGGACG
>JBBSDJ010000214.1:0-3743 GCA_038249555.1 Caulobacterales bacterium | reverse complement strand
GTGACGGGCTCTCCCGGGCGGCCGCGCAGGGGGCGGTGCTTGACGGGGAATTCGCGGGTGAGGTGCTTGCCGGCGGCGAAGCCGTTGTCCTCGGGGCGGATGTCGCGGCCTTCGTATTCCTCAAGATTGCCGAGCTCCAGTAGCCAGGCGCGGCGGGCGCGGGGCAGGCCCGCTTCAACGTCGATGGCGACGGAGGCGTCGGAGTAGGGGCCGGAGGTGTCGTAGACGCGCAACGCAGGTTCGTTCGCAGACGGATGAAGATCGATCTCGCGGTGCGGCACGGCGAGGCCGGGGGCAGGGGTCGTGTAGACCTTGCGGCTGGCGGGCAGCGGTCCGGTGGTGACGGCGCGGGGGGTGAAGTCGCTCGGGCGGGTGGGGGTGTTCATGACGCGAGACCTTTGAATTGTTCGGGCGTGAGTTCGATCCAGAGCGTGTCGGCCTGGGCGAGGAGGGCGCCGTCTGCGTCGTGCAGGGCGGTGCCGGCGAAGTGTTTCCGGCCGTCGCTCCAGACGTGCCAGGCATGGACGATGACGGGCGCGTGGGCGGGCACGGGGCGATGCTGCGCGGCGGTCATTTCGCCGAGCAGATAAGTGGTGGCCGAAACGGGAAGCGCGAAGCCGCCAGGGCAATCGAGCGCGGCCCAGAGATATTCGGGGCGCACGAACCCGTCCGGGCCGCAGACGTTCGGGTGGGGTGTCCAGACGGAGGCCGCGTGCGTGTCACCCAGGCGGCCGCAATGGATGTGCAGACCCTCACCGGGCGCGCGGTTGCGTCCGCAGACGAAGCAGGTGGAAGCGCCGCCCGCGCCGAAGGAGGTGGGCCGCGTGGCGGCGTCGCGGGCGGCGGCGAGTGAGGGGGCCGGAGGCGGCGTCAGCGCGGCCGCGCCGGGGCGGGCAGCGAGGATGCGCTTGTCGCCGTGGCGGGCCTCGGTCACATCGCCTGCACGCGAGACCGATAGAGGCGTGCCAAGAGGGATCGGTGCGAGTACGCGCACGGTGCGGGACCCGGTGTCGTAGCCCGCGAGGAGGCCCGCCGCGTAGCCGCCATTGCCGGACGCCGGAGGTCCGTTGAAGGTCGCTGCAATCGTGATTTCGCCTGCCGGCTGCATGTCGTTTCTCCGTCCCTCGCGCCGGCATGACCCGGATCAGGTTCAAAGGGTAACTCTCAGCCCGGCACCGTGCCGGACACCCCTCGGATAGCGGTGACCATAGGCGGATTGGGCGGCGGGGAAAAGGGGGCGTGGTTTGGGGTGGCCGGAACTTTCGGCGCCGCTGCGCATTGGACGGTTGGACGCCGCGATCCGCGGCCATCGACGGGGCGACACGAGATGAGAATTCTGCACGCAATCCTGACCGCCATCCTGGTGCTGTTCGTGGCGCTGATGCTGATCTTCCGGGTGATGGACGGCTCGTTCGAGGTGGCCGGGGCGCGGATGGACCGGATGCTGGGCGCGGCGGCGGTTGAGGCCGAAGAAGCCGCCGGCAATGTCGCGGACGCCACCGACGAGGCCGTGCAGGACATGGCCGATGATATTGAAGAGCGCCAAGACAATCCGAACTGAAGCCTTACACTTAGGTATATAGCTAAGTGACTTGACAGCTTTCGGCTGGCCGGGTTACTTAGGTATATGGCTAACCGTTCAATCCCGTCTGCACAGTCCCTCGACCTCGGCTTTCATGCCCTGGCGGATTCGACGCGCCGCGCGGTGATCGCCCGGCTGACGGCCGGGGAGGCGAGTGTGGCGGAGCTGGCCGCACCGTTCGACATGGCCCTGCCGAGCTTCCTGCAGCATGTGCGCGTGCTGGAGGCAGCGGGCCTGATCACGACGGAAAAACGCGGGCGGGTGCGCACGTGCATGCTGGTGCAGGCGCGGCTCGCCGAACTGAACGGCTGGATCAGCCGGCATGAAGCGGTCTGGGCGCGCAAGCTGGACCGTCTCGGACAGATTCTCGACAGGAAGGACGACACACAATGACCCATGCCTCGATGATGCACGCCACGCGCGTGATGGAGCGGACCTATGCCGCAAGCCCCGCCCGGGTGTTCCGGGCCTGGGCGGATCCTGACGTACGGCGCCTCTGGGGCACGCCGTCCAATGAGGTGGAGATCCGCAATGATGCAGCGGATTTCCGGATCGGCGGCGAAGATGTTCAGAGCTGCATGGTGGGCGGGGAGGTCGTGGCGACCGTGGTCGGCCGCTATCATGATATCGTGGCGGACCGGCGGATCATCTATACGGAAGTGATCAGCGAGCCGGGCACACTGCAGGGCATGAGCCTCGTGTCGGCGGAGTTCATTCCTGCCGGGAACGGCACACGGCTTGTGCTGACGCTGCAGACCGTGGCGGTCGACGGATCGGACCTGTTGGACGGCGTGGCGGCCGGATGGACGAGCGCGCTGGAAGGCCTCGCTCAGCAATTCGTTGATGCCTGATCCGTACACATACGAACCTTTCACTCGTCAACGCTCAGCGTCGAAGAAGCCGAGGATGGCTTGTTCGATGCTGTAACCAGGTGGGCGGGAGGGCCATTCGTGGCCGCCGGAGGCGCCGGTGACGGCGACCAGAACAGAGCTGCCCGGGCAGGCGCGCTCGGTGGTCTGGATGCTGCTGCCAGAAGGGCCGGCGGTCTGCGGGCCGCAGTCTTTCAGTTCGGCGAGCTTTGCTTCCGCCTTGATGAAGCCAATATGCGGCGCCGTGCGCCAGCGTTCGGCCTTGTCCTCGGGGTTGCCATCATAGCTCAGCGCTTCGTCGTCGACAGCGTGGTACATGAAGATCGAAGTGCGGTCCGGGACGTCCGGCTGGTCGGCGAAGATGGCGCCGCTGATCGGGGCGATGGCGCGGGGCGTCGTTTTCATCTGACCGGCGAGGCGGTAGCTGAGCATGGCGCCGTTCGAATGGCCCATCAGGAAAATCCGGGTACGGTCTATCTCGAGGCGCGCGTCCAGTGCGTCGAGGACGGCGTCCGCATAGGCGGCTTCGTTGATCTTCGCCCTGGCGGCGTAGGCGCAGCAATGCTCGGCGTTCCAGGTGCGCAGCTTCTCGGTGCGGCGTTTGGTGGAGCCGTTCATGTAGACGACGGCGTAGCCGGCGCCGGTGAGGGTGCGGGTTAGCAGGGCGGACTTGTTCGCCATCCACTCGGCGCCGCCGCCGCCGCCATGGAAGACGAGGACGACCGGGCGGGGGCCAGTTGCAGCGTCCGGCGCATAGAGGATCGCCTCGCGCTTTGTGCCGGCGGCGGAGACGGTGAGGGTTTCCGGTTTCGCCGGGGGGGCCCGTTCGGCGAAAGCGGGGGCTGCGATCAGGAGGCAGGCGAAAGCGGCGGTCAGGAGGCGGCGCATGAGGGCTCCGGGGCGTTGGCTTGCCGGGTTGAACGTGCGCCGATCCGGATTCCGTTGTCCAGACCTCAATTATTCGTTCGCTTTAGCCGATGCGGGCCTTGGTCTCGGCGGTCCAGCCGACGAGGACTTCGCCGCCCAGCTCGATGACCGGGCGCTTGATCAGCGTGGGGTTGCCAAGGAGCAGGCCTTCGAGGCTGGAGCCGGTAGCTTTCGCCTTGTCGGCGTCCGAGAGCGCGCGCCAGGTGGTGGAACTGCGGTTGACCAGCTTTTCACCGGCGGCCTTCAGCCAGGGCACTAACGCGCTCGCGCGCGAGTTGAACGTTGCGGCGTCGGGGATGAACATGACGGTCTGATGTTTCCGGGCAGCGCCCGGATGGGCCGGGAGCGCCCACCCGGAGGCTCCC
>JBBSDJ010000213.1:0-3753 GCA_038249555.1 Caulobacterales bacterium | reverse complement strand
GAGGGTAACGCCGCCGAGGTTCTCGCTGATCAGCGCGCGGGAGATGTGCAGACCATTGTGGTTGCCATAGCTCATGTCGCCGAGCGGAACGCCGTCGAGCGTGAAGCCGAGCTGGTTCTGGCTGAAGCCGCGGATGTTGATCCGGACGGCCCACTCATAGGCGCCGAACGGGTCAGCGCCCGAGACGGCAACGCCCGGCAGGCGCTGGACAACCTTGATCGGGCTTGTGCCTGGCGCCTGGAACTCCAGCGCTTCGCTCGAGACGGACTGGGTCTGGCGCACTTCGCCGGAGCCGATGACCACCACGGCATCGAGGACGCGGCTTGCGTCGGCGGCGGCGAGATCCTCACCGGCTTCAGACGCTGCTTGTCCATGCGCGCTGAGCGCAGTTGTCATGGCCAGGACGGCCGAAGAGAGAAGGAATTGAAGTTTCATGATGGCCCCGTCGAGAAAAAGGTTTCGCAAATGAAACGGCAGCCAGGACGGATGCTGTTCGTGCTCTGCGGACCTAGCCTCGCTCATTGACGGTTCTGCAAAGGTGCAAAGACGAATTGATGACAGTGCCTGAGCGTTGCAAAAAAACGTCAGGGTCCGGAACACGGACATTTTTCTATAAGATTTGAATCGAATCCAACTGCGGCTGCCGGACGTCAATCCTAACTGGCAACCCGCTGGCTTGGGTCGATCACCGCCGTCGCCGGGCATGGCCGGCGGCAAGTTGAGCCGGCAGGCCGCCCGGCCTTTTTGACTGCGGGAGCGCTGACTACTCGAACTTGAATTCGACGCCGATCTCGAGGCCGCTTTCCCAGCGCTTCAGGCAGGTGCGCGGATACTTGAACTGCGGCAGGCGCAGCTCGAATTCGTCCGGCAGCAGCACGCCTTCCGGTACCGCGATCCGCGCCCCGCCCGGCGAGACATCCCGCACTTCCACTTCCTGCTTGCGGAACCAGCCGAGCTTGATCAGCCCGCGCGCATCAACGCGCACACGCTGGCCGCGCCGGTTGAACTTGCCCACTTCGAGACGCTGGGTATGGATGGGCTGGCTGGACATGGCGGTTCCGGAGCTGGAGCAAAGGCAGGCTTCAGCGTGGTTATCGCACAAAGGTGTAAAGGCTTGGCGAAACCGCTTGTCACAAATTGGGAACCGGGCATTTACCATTCGGCTACTCTTTGAAGGACCAGAATCGCCATGAGCGCAGACGTATCGATCCGCCAGCAGGGCGGCCTCGGCCGCATCACGCTCACCCGCCCCTCGGCCCTGCACGCCCTCAACACGCCGATGTGCGCCGCCATCCTGGAAGCCGTCACAGGCTGGGCCGCTGACCCGTCCATCCAGCTGATCTGGATCGACCATCAGGAGGGCACCCGCGGCTTCTGCGCCGGCGGCGACATCCGCATGCTGGCCGAAAGCGGGGCAGGGGACGCGTCCGAGGCGCGCGACTTCTTCCGCACTGAATACCGCATGAACGCTGCCCTGGAAGCCTTCCCGAAACCCATCCTCGCCCTGATCGACGGCGTCACCATGGGCGGCGGCGTCGGTCTCTCCGTCCACGGATCGCACCGCGTCGCCACCGAACGCACCGTCTTCGCCATGCCGGAGACCGGCATCGGCCTCTTCCCGGATGTCGGCGGCGGCTGGTTCCTGCCGCGCCTCGGCGGCGAAACCGGCACCTGGCTGGCGCTCACCGGCGCCCGCCTGAAAGGCGCAGACGTCGCCGCCGCCCGCGTCGCCACTCACTACATGCCGTCCGAACTGATCCCCGCACTCGCCAAACAGCTCGAGGCCGCCGACTTCTCGGCCGGCGCCGCCGAACTCCTGAACGAGATCCTCGCCCGCTTCACCCACGCCGTCCCCGCCGGCAGCTTCGAAGCCCACCGCGCCACCATCGACCGCTGCTTCGCATTCGCCCGCGCCGAAGACATCCTCGCTGCCCTCGATGCCGATGCCGGCGACTGGGCCCGCACCGAAGCCGCCACCCTGCGCGCCAAGAGCCCTGAGACCGTCAAGGTCGCCCTGCGCCAGCTGCGCGAAGGCCGCGCCGCTGAGACCTTCGAAGACAACATGCGCATGGAATTCCGCATCGGCTGGCGCAAGGTCCAGAGCGCCGACTTCCTCGAAGGCGTGCGCGCCGTCATCATCGACAAGGACAACGCCCCCGTCTGGACGCCCGCCCGGCTGGAGGATGTCTCCGAGGCCGATGTCGCCCGCTTCTTTGCACCGCTCGGCGTAGACGAACTGACCTTCGCCCCCTGACGCCCGGCACTGGACAGGCGCCGGGCAGGGCGCCGATACTTGGTCCAATCCAGCAACGGGGATGAGGGTGAATGCGCGGCGAAGTCCTGAAGCCAGACGATGCGACCGGCCCCGGCCTGATCCTCGGCGAGGACGGCAAGCGCTATCATTTCACGTCCGCCCGCGTGCACAAGGGCGCGGCCCTGGCGCCGGGAAGTCCAGTAGACTTCATTGCTTTGGGCGAAGACGCGCGCGACATCTATCCTTTGGGCCGGACGCCGTCTCCAGTGGTCAATACCAGTATTGACGCGGCCTATGCTCCGGCTGTTGCCGCCAAATCTGAAGGAATGCTCAAGTATTTCTTCCGCGCACTCTCGCGGAACTACTTCAAGTTCAGTGGACGTGCACGCCGCGCCGAGTACTGGGGCTATCTCCTGTTCTTTGTGATCACGCTGGTCGTGCTGTTCGTTGTCGATGCCGTAATATCCGCGGCCTTCTTTGGCGTGGATACATATGGAAATCCAAACTTTTTCCCGATTCTGACCATTCTGTTCTATATATACAATGTAATTCCCGGCATCGCCCTGACAGTCCGGCGCCTGCATGACCAGGACATGTCGGGTTGGCTCTACTTGATCAATTTCATTCCTTATCTTGGCGGCCTGATCATCTTCATTCTTATGTTCTTCGATTCCCGTACGGCGCCCAACAAACACGGGGTATCCCCCAAGTATGGCGCCGCGCAGACTGTTGATGTGTTTGCCTGAGGCGCCCTTCGTTACGCCTCAGTAACGGTTAATGAAAGCGCGCCGTTATTAACGCTCAACTTGAGCAGATCGAACGTGCTTATCAAAATATTAGTGCTCATGATGTAACTATACTCAAACTACAACAAAAGTTGAGTGGTGGTTACAATGATGATGATCGAAACGCAGGACACTGCGAATACTTCTATCGGCGAGTCTTTCCTGAAGTCTCTGTCGTTGCTTGAGCAGGCGCACCGCCGTCTGCACGATGTCGTCAAGGACGACCTTGAGCGTGGCGGCGAGCGTTCGCTGACCGGCGTCCAGGCTCTCCTCCTGTACGAGATCGGCGAAGGCGAGGCCCCGGCCTCCGTCCTGCGCGCCCGCGGCGCCTTTGCCGGCACCAGCCTCTCCTATAACGTCAAGAAACTGCAGGAAGGCGGCTACCTGATCCAGACGCGTTCGGAAGACGACAAGCGCACTGTGACGCTCCGTCTGACGGACCGCGGCAAGAAGGTCCGCACCCGCGTGGCGAAACTGTTCGAGAAACAGGCAACGGCCCTCGAGCCGACCGCCAGCGTCCGCGCCGACGATCTCTCGCAGCTCAACAAGACGATCTCGCGTCTCGAGCGTTTCTGGTCCGACCAGATCCGCTACCGCCTCTAGAGCAGATTCATCTCAACCACAGTCATAGCCGCAGGCGCTGAAGTAGTTGGCGCATTCTTCGGGCTCGATGCGGAGGATAGCGTCAGCGATTGCAGCCCAGAGTGCGGTGAT
>JBBSDJ010000212.1:0-3809 GCA_038249555.1 Caulobacterales bacterium | reverse complement strand
TTCAGGCGCGGCGGCGACTGGCGGCGCATCAGCTTTTGCCATCGATGACGATACCACCGCCCTGACGACGACATTCGCAGGTGGGCTGACCTGGCATGCGACGGACCGGTTCGAAGTCTATGGCGAAGCCCGGTATACCACGGTTTATGGGGCGGAGTTCGAACAGCTTGCGGCGGGCAGTTCTGCAGCCCAGACATTGGAAGACGACCTCACCGCAGCGACGTTCACCGTCGGGGCGCGCATCGGGTTCTGAACACGAAGCTGTAACCGACTGCGCGGACCATTCAGCCGCCTTTGACCGCGACGTTGCGAAACTTAGTCCTGATGGGCTTCCGCCTGTTATGCAGCCCGCCTACCTCTCCTGCACAGGCAGCATCACCGCGTCCTGCCTAATCAAGAGGCGGCCCCAGCTCCGATCGTACGGGTGCACAAAGTCGGTCGGCCCCTCAGCGTTCTCCAGCACTCGTTGCTGATTGTGCCAGGCAAACACACCGCCGCGCAAATTCTCTGGCAGCGGGCAGCCGGCTGCTTGCAGCGCAGCTCGCGCCCGCTCCGCCAACATAGAAGAGCGCACGCCGACGGAGCAATAGAAAACAACCTGCGGGCAATCTTTTGCTGCTTCGGACTTTAAGGCGGCGACTACATCTTGAGCACGCGCATTCGGATCAATGCGAATGGCGCCGGGAAGATGGCCGACTGCAAACTCTTCAGGTTCGCGCACGTCGAACAGAATCACACCTTCCCTGCGCACATCAACTCGCTCGGTCTGATACTGCGCAATCCTGCTCGCCAACTCGTCAGGCTTAACATGCGATATCCGCGGGAAGTCTCTTTCAAGATCGGTTTCGATCTTTGAAAGGCGGTCCTCCGGAGAGGCCTGCATGCAAGATGACAGCATGAGGCTGAGCAAGGAGAGGAAGATGGGCCGCATGTATTCAGAGATCGCCGATCCGGATGAAGAACGCAAGTCGCACAACCCAACCGGGCGGGGACGCAACCGGCCATCCGTTAAGCTTGGAAGCCGGTCGGCCCGCGCCACCGATTGCTCGTCTTCTGGCAAGGCCATTGTGGCCCTAACACATGATTGTTACTTGCAGGAGCAGTACCTTGCTCGAAAGGTCTCATTTCGCGATGTCCGGCGCCTTGTCTGCGCCAGCAGCTCTAAGAACTCCGAAAGTGGGGCAGGATTCGCCGGACAAAATTTGGCGAACCAAAGTATTGCAGGACGCAATTCGAGACTTGTTCCCTATGATTAGAAGCCGAAGGTTGAGAGGTTTCCCATGACTGCTGGACAGTTTTTCGTCAGCATTCTGTTTGCGGCGATCGCCAGCCTTGGTTTGAAAGGACATGCCGATGTGACTCCTGACGATGATGCTCGCCTGAGAGGCGGCGAGGTGATCGCCGATGTGGTCAAAGAGCGCGGCCCGGGCGGAAGACTGGTTGCTGCGATCGACATTCCAGCGACGCCTTCTGTCGTCTGGGCTGTTATGCTCGATTGCGAACAGGCGCCCAACTACGTGCCGGGCCTGGACGCCTGCCAGATCCTTGAATCAAGCCCCGACGGCAGTTTCGATGTGCGGGAACATCGGATTCGCTGGATCGCCCTACTGCCGCGCATGACCTTGCAGTTCCGCTCAGATTACGAGTTCGAACGAGAGATCCGTGTCGCTCGAACCGGGGGTGATCTGGCCGAGATGCGCGGCACCTGGACGCTTGAGCCGATCGATGGAGGGCAGGCGACGCGCCTGCATTACGACTTTCGAATGGTCCCGAGCAGCCTGCTGCCTTCCGGCATGGTACGCGCAGGACTGCTACGCGACACGCCCAAAGTGCTGAAAGCGGTGCGAACTGAAGTTGCACGCGTATCTGCACTCTAGCCGCATGCGCATCAGTGTGGTGGTGCCGACCCTAGACGAAGCCGATCGTGTCGGCTCGCTCATCGAGATCCTCCGCCGTTCCGGCTTTGAAGAAATCATCATTTCCGACGGCCTTTCTGGGGACAACACTCAGGAGATCGCGCGCGCAGCAGGCGCTATCGTTGTGGAGGGGCCACGCGGAAGAGGCGCTCAACTCCAGCTGGGGGCCGACGCAGCCACCGGCGACATCCTGTTCTTTCTGCACGCCGATTCCACGCCGCCAACCGAAGCGCGCGCCCTGATCGAACAGGCGCTCGCAACGCCCGGCATCAGCGCGGGCTGTTTCAGGCTGGTTTTCGATTCCCCGCATCCGCTCTTGTCCTGGTACGGCTCCATGAGCCGGATCAATCACGATCTCTTCACTTACGGGGATCAGGGATTTTTCATCGGCCGTCCGATGTTTGATTGCATTGGCGGGTACACGAATGCGCCGCTCTTCGAAGATGTGGACATTGTCAAGCGTGCCCGCCGCGTCGGAAGATTCATCAAACTGGCCGAGCCAATGACAACCTCCGCTCGGCGCTTTCTGCGCAGCGGCGTTGTTCGGCGCCAGCTGGCGAATGCCGGACTGGTCGCGCTCTACAAGCTCGGTGTTCCAGCGGAGCGGCTGGCACGCTGGTACAGGCCACATGCATCGACGGCCGGCGGATAAACCCTGGTGGGCGATGCGCAAACGTCTGCGCTCCGTTCGCCGCGCCGAAAGTCGAGAAGTATCATGGCCGTGCCTTTGCTGCGCACGCGGCGTCACGGTTGAAGCCTCGACTGGAAGACGCCGCGCCTGATCGAACGATCGCCCAAAACGCGGCCGCCCGCCAGGATGCGAGGCGGGTCTGCATGAGACCTGCCCGGGAAGGATCTGCTGCCTACGGCGTTGCTCCACGGCATGGATCCGCCTGCACAGCGTCGGGTTCTCCCGGCTTCGAATTTCGGGGGTCTGGCCTGCGCGGGCGAGACAGCGCTTCGCGTGCGATAATGTAAAGTATCTTCGTGCCAGCCCTGACGACGCCCTGAACCGTCCCCGATATTTTCGAGCGTCCGATGCGTCGGCGATAAGATACAGGCCGTTCTTGAACGGCAAGACCAAGCCGCGCTGCGCGCACCTGCATTTCCACTGTCCAGCCAAAGTCACGGTCTGCCATGCTCAGACGATCGAGTGAGCTTTGCCGGATCGCCCGGAAGGGACCAAGATCAGTGAATTCAACATGCCAGATCCATCGTATCAGCGTCACGGCCAACCGATTTCCCACCCGTTGCGGGATCGACATCGCACCAGACTCCACGAGCCCGAGTACCCGGGACCCGATCACAAGGTCGGCCTCGCCCGTTAGCAGCGGCGCGACGATGGCAAGCGCGTCAGCCGGGTCGTCTGATCCATCTGCATCCATGAAGAGCACGATGTCGGTGTCCGGACTGATTGCCCCGATTGCAGCGAGGCAGGCCGCACCATATCCTCGTCTCGGTTCGAATATGACATCGGCGCCTTCGGATCGAGCACATGCGGCCGTCCGGTCATGCGATCCATTGTCGCCAACAATGACTCTGACAGTGCCGGGGAGACCGGCCCCGCGAATATCTCGCACAACTTGTGCAATTGACAGTTCTTCGTTGAGCGCAGGAATAACAACTGAAATGACAGGTCGGTCGGTCACCGCGGCGCACGCCTCAGGGCATCACGCGCCCCGATCATCACGGCTGCGAGTACGAGCGCGGCTTGTAGCGCATAGGCGTTCGGATGCACCGAAAATGGGGCCAGCGATTCAGAATCGAGATTGAGGCCTGTCAAATACGAAAGAGGCAGGGCGAGCCCCATGAGCCATGGCCAGATCGCCTGGCTACTGACGGCAAATGGCAGTACCCAGAGGATGTACCAGGCATTGACGGCGGGCGAAAGCA
>JBBSDJ010000211.1:0-3820 GCA_038249555.1 Caulobacterales bacterium | reverse complement strand
CAGGATGACGCCCGCAGAAAAATCTCGAACCCGCTTCGCGGATACAAGCTGCGCGGCTGGCGCCGCTTCGCCGTAAAAGGGGGAAGGGAGTTAAAGCGTCCTGGCCACGCGGAACCCGATAACGTTGAACCGGTACGCGGCCGTGAACCTGACGCGGCTGGCCGAGCGGAGGTCGTCTGGGGGGCCGTCCCAGGAACCGCCGCGGAGGACACGGCGAGTGCAGTCCCCGCTTGTCCAGGCTGAGCCGGTCTTCGGAGCGTCGTCGTAACTCGCGTTCCAGCAATCCTGCGTCCATTCCCAGACGTTGCCGTGCATGTCGTAGAGGCCAAAGGCGTTCCTGGAGAAACTGCCGACCGGGGCCGTATTCAGAAAACCGTCATCACAAGACACAGTCGTCCAACTCGGGTTTGACTTCTTCGCCGTCGCATCCTCACCATTCATGTGGCCGCAGCCACGATCCGGATCGCTTCCGAACGAATACAGCGTCGTCGTCCCGCCGCGCGCCGCATATTCCCACTCGGCTTCGCTCAGGAGACGATACGTCTCGCCCGTCTTGCCGCTCAGCCAGTTCGCGTATTTCCGCGCCGCCTCCCAGTCGACATTCGTTACCGGCCGGCTGCCTTTGCCAAACCCGTCATCCGCCGCTGCAGGGCAAGTCCCGTCCGAGACACAGGCAGAGTACTGCGTCCACGTCACCTCGTAACGCCCCACAGCGAAGTCCGAGCCGATCGTGACTGTCCGCTGCGGGCCCTCGTCATCGCTGCGGCCGGCTTCTGTGGACGGCGAACCCATCTTGAAACTTCCCGCCGGGACCACAATCATCGAGGGGCAGCCTGTGCAGTCGGTGAACACGTCGCCCGGTTCTGGCCTGGACGGCGGCGGTATGGGCTCGGGCCTGACCGGATCGGTCCTGGTTCGCGCAGGCGTTGTCGCCGGTGTCCAGGCCTCCACCGACGCCGCCAGCGCCGTGATCGGCGCCGCGTCAATCGCCGTCAGGTCCACGCTCGGCGACGCATACCCGGACGCCGCACGGTACGCTTCAATCGCCCGCACCGTCGCCGCGCCCGCCCGGCCGTCCACACTGCCCGGCGCAAATCCTTTCGCAGACAGAGCCGTCTGCAGGCGCAGGACCGCCGCTTCATGCCGCGCAATCGCCGCCTCGGCCTCCGCCCGGAACCGCACATTGCCCGCATCGGCCAGATAAGTCCGGTGCGCCGCAAGCGTTGCAGACGGCGCAGTCTCGCCCGGGAATGCGCCAGGCGCAGGCCCGGCTGAGGCAGGCAGCGCCGCCTCAGCGGACGCCGCCTCCGGTTCGCCGGCGCCGGCGTCATCGCCGGCCTGTATGACAGCTTCCGGCTCTGTGCGGGTTTCGGGGGCACCCGAAGAAGGGAGGGGGAGCATGCCCGCCGCAAACAGCCCGCCAAGGCCGGCCGCGAGGACAGCCCCGGCACCGATGACCGGAACCTGCCAGTTAAGCCTTGGCTTGAGCCCGAGGTCCTCGATGAGCTTGTCCATGTCGCCGCGAAAACTGTCCCGGCTGAGGAACGCCGCATTGCGTCGCTCGAACCCGCGCAGGTCTGCAGGAAGCTGGTCGGCCCTCGGCATCGGCGTGCCATCCAGCAGGACCGGCACAACCGGGATGTTGCGCTTCAGCGCCGCCGCAATCTCGATGCGGACAAAATCATCCGGAATGTCGAGACGCCGGCGCCCCGCTTCGTCCGCAAGGTTCAGCCATTGCGGCCCGATGATCGCGAGCAGGGTTTCGCACTGGCCGACATGGCGGGCGAGGTGATCGGCAAAATCGACGCCTTTCGGGATATTGTCGACATCAATAAAGATGTCCTTCTTCGCCAGACGCTTGCGCAGGGCCTCATACAGCCGGTCGACGGCATGCTGGCTGTCAGCGCGGCGGTAGGAAATGAACAGTTTCGTCAAGCACCGCCCCTCGCACATGCACGCCTGTTCATAGACCGGACGGGCCCCGCCTGTCAGCCCCGTATGCGCCTGCCCCCGCGCTTATCCCCGAGTACGGCGTTCCTGAGCTTGCGGGTATGGGCAAAGGCGGCGTGCGCTTCCCAGGCCGTGACGCGCGGCGCAGCCTCCCGCTCTGACAGCTTGCCGGCGGCCATCCTGTCGTTCATCGCGCGCAGCCGGCCCCGGAACCTGGCAATGTTCGCTTCCGGAAGGCGCCGCAGGTCGCCCGGCACGAGCACATAGCCGAGGAACTCTGCGGGCTGCTGCGCCGGAAGGATCACCGTCTTGCGCGGATGCAGCTTAAGCCTCCTGCCCTCCAGGAACCTCGCGATGCGGGCGCGCCAGTCGGCCAGCACATGCCGGTCATCATGGAACAGCGCAAAGTCATCGACATAGCGCAGGTACGGTGCACGCAGGACCTCCGTACAGAAATGATCGAGCGGATCGAGATAGAGGTTGGCAAAGAACTGGCTGGTCAGGTTGCCGATCGGTAGTCCGCGCCGGCGCGAGAGAGGTGCAAAGAGATCATCGCCGGCAAAGTGAAGCTCGACCGGTTCCTGCGCATTCGAGGCGTCGATGATCCGGTCGAGCAGATCGAGGGTCGGCGGGCAACCGATACGCCGTCGCAGGTCCTGTTTCAGAACCGTGTGATCGATCGCGGGAAAATACCGGAACACATCACAGCGCAGGACATGGGCATGTGCGTTGCGGTAGTGCTCATAGGCCTCCACCGCGCGGTGCGCGCCCTTGGCCCGCCGGTTGGCAAAACTGTGATCGATGAAGCCGCGCTCGAATACCGGCGCGACGACGTCGCAGAGCGCATGATGCACGACCCGGTCGCGGAACGGCGCGGCCGAGACGATGCGGTGCTTGGGATCGAAGAGTTCAATCTTCACATAACGCCCGGGCTTATAGCTGCCGTCCTGCAGCGCGCGCTCAAGCGCGAGACATTCCTTTTCAAGGTCAGCAAGGAAAGCCGCTGCGCCGGGCTTCCTGCGTTTGCCGAGGGCGGCGCGGCGCGCCGCCGCAATCAGCGCGTCGAAGCGGGCGACCTGGCCAAACAGATCGCTCTCACGCCGGGGCAAGGGCAGGGCCGGGCTCGGCCGCCGCCGCCTTGATCCATGCGCCGACAAGACGCCCGACGCCGTCAATCTCGCGGGCGGCGTATTCATAACGGCGCAGGTCGAGATGGCGCAGGTCATAGGCGAGCCGGAACAGGTGGCGCAGTTTTTCGAGCCCGAGATTGGCGGCCTTCAGCGCAGCAGACCGGTCGCGCGCATAGGTCGCCTCGATCAGGCGTTCGAGCACGTCAAGGGCCGTAGCCTGCATCCGGTCGCCGAGCAGGAATTTCTGGCTGCGCGGGAACTTCTCGACGGCCGGAATGAGCCAGCGCAGAAAGACATTCATCGCTTCAAGGGCAGGGCCGATCTGCCTCTGGCCGGAATTGCGTCGTGCGGGCGTGTCCATGCGCTGAGGAATCCGGGAGTCGCCCAGCGAGTCCAACGGAAAAATCCCGAACCCGCTTTGCGGGGTGATGAGGAAAAGAAACTGATCAAGGATCAGTTTCCCGAAGAACGCTGCGCGGCTTGCGCCGCTTCGCCGTAAAAGGGAGAAGGGAGTTAAAGCGTCCTGGCCACGCGGAACCCGATACTGTCGTACCGGTCCGCGGTTGAGTTCCCGAAGCGGTCGGCCGAGCGGAGGTAGTCTGGGTCGTTGACCCAGGAACCGCCGCGGAGGACACGGACGGAGCAGTCCCCGCTCGTCCAGGCTGAGCCGTTTTCAGGGGCGCCGTCGTAATTGTCGTTCCAGCAATCCTGAGTCCATTCCCAGACATTGCCATGCAGGT
>JBBSDJ010000210.1:0-3823 GCA_038249555.1 Caulobacterales bacterium | reverse complement strand
GTGTCATGCGCACTTACGCTACCCCGTATAATCTTGTCCGCAATCTGCAGCCAGAGCTGCCGACCTATTGCTTCCGTCCGGAGCGCGTAACGGCGGCTGCCCGCTGGTTCGTGGAGAAATTCCCGGCCCAGCCCTTCTATGCCGTGAAGGTCAACCCGGCCCCGCACGTGCTTGACGCCCTCTGGGACGCCGGCATCCGCAGCTTTGACGCGGCTTCCGAAAAGGAAATCCAGCTGATCCGTGGCCGGTTCCCGGACGCGCGGATTGCCTTCCTGCACCCGGTGAAACCACGCCACGCCATCGAGCGCGCCTATTTCAACTATGGCGTTCGCATCTACGTGACTGACTCGGTTGCCGAGCTGAACAAGATCCTCGAAGCCACCCACTTCGCCAAGGACCTCACCATCCTCGTGCGCATTGCCGTCTCCAACGAAGGCTCGGCCCTGCCGCTGTCCGGCAAGTTCGGCGCCAATGCAGCCGACGCGGCGGAAATCCTCCGCCTTGCCCGCCGTCATGCGGACGAGGTCGGCGTGTCTTTCCATGTCGGCAGCCAGGCGATGAAGCCTTCGGCCTGGGCGCAGGCGATGGCGGACGCGAGCCGCGTGATCATCGAGGCCGGCGTGACCGTGGACATCGTGGATGTCGGCGGCGGCTTCCCGGCGATCTATGCCGACAAGACCCCGCCGGAAATGGACGACTATGTCGCCATGGTGATGCGTTCGTTCGAGAACATGTTCGTTCTCGAGAACGCCGAGCTGTGGTGCGAGCCGGGCCGTGCGCTGGTCGCCGAGTCGGAAAGCCTGCTGGTGCGCGTCGACCTTGCGAAAGGCCGCGAGATCTATGTCAATGATGGCTCCTATGGCGCCCTCTATGACGCCGTGCATGAAGGCTGGAAGTTCCCGATGCGGGCGATTCCGGGCGACGGGCGCAAGCTTGGCCGCATGGCGGAATACACCGTGTACGGACCGACCTGCGATTCTGCCGATATGCTTCCGGGCAAGGTCTGGCTTCCGGCCGGCCTGACCGAAGGCGATTATATCGAGATCGGCAATATCGGCGCCTATGGACGTTCTATGTCGACCCAGTTCAACGGGTTCGGCGAGACAGAAGTGGCGGAAGTCCAGGATTCGCCCTGGCCGTCGCTCTATGTCTCGGCCGGCGGCGCCGAAGTCATCTCGATCGGCTCGATGGCCACGAACTGAACGTCCGGAAATCCGTAACGTCTGAGGACGCGCGTCAAGCCGTCCGTCTCGTCCGGCGGGCGGGTGAGGGAGGCTGTTCCTCCCTGCCCGCCGGATCGAGTATTTTCCGGCAGCATACGGATGGTCTGGCGGGCAATCGCGGCGCCTGAGTCGACATAAGATACCTGACGCGGCGCGGTGGCGATCAGCTGGCCGCGCACCAGCGGGAAATGCGTGCAGGCGAGGACGACCGTGTCGATCTGGTCTCCGCCCGGCGCGTTGAACAATGGAGCCTGAGCGGCGGCGTAGGCTTCGGGCGGAACATCTTCGCCGCGCGCGTGGGCCTCCGCCAGGTTCACGAGCTCCAGACTGCCGTGCAGGATGACACGCTTGCCGGCGGCGAACTGCTCGATCAGCTGCGCGGTATAGGCGCGCCGGATCGTGCCGGGGGTGGCGAGGAGGCCGATGGTGCCGGTTTCGGTGAGCCTGGCGGCGGGCTTGATGGCCGGCACGGTGCCGACGACGGGAATGGAGAGTGCGGCGCGCACTTCGGCGAGGGCCAGCGTGCTGGCAGTGTTGCAGGCGATGACGAAGACATCCGGCTGGACAGCGTCCACGAGGGCTTTCGCGACGCGCGGCAGGCGCGCGCGCAAGGCCTCGTCCGACTTGTCCCCATATGGGAAAAAGGCGTTGTCGGCAGCATAGTGAACCGCGAGCCGGGGGCCCAGGGCGCGGATTTCGCCGGCGACCGTGAGCCCGCCCACACCCGAATCGAAGACCAGGACGCGGCCCCTTGCAGGGGACGGCTCGAAGGTGAAGGGCATCTGGTCGCTCATCTGTCAGGCGAATCTAAGCGCATTCGGACGTGGCGCAATCGGGGCAGCGCCGCGGCGTGAAAGCGCCGTGTGGCACGAAACTTGTTGTGCAGTGCACAATCGAGGCTTAGCGTGAGAGGCTTAACCGATGGGAAAACAGGACATGATGGATTTCTGGATGAATTCCTGGCGCACCTATACGGCGATGACCGCCGCGTCACTCGACACGATGCTGACCATGCAGAAGAGCATGATGAACCTCTCCTCAATCACGCTGTCGGACGGGTTTGACGGCACCGACGAGAATTACATGCGCGAGGCATTCCAGCGCGCCGCCGACGCCAACGTGCGCCGCTGGTCGGACACGGCCGACATGCTGAAGGGCATGCCGAGCTGGATGCAGACCATGAACTCGATGCCGGGCACCACTCTGGTGGACATGTTCGACAAGGCCCAGCGCGGCCGGGGCTGAACTGAAGGCCGGGGGCTGAAGCCTTTCTCCCGGTAGACTTGCCGCTCGCCCTGATTTACCTCGGGGCATGACCCTTCCGATCGAGACTCTCAAAGCCCTTGAGCAGCGCCTGCTTTGGCTGAGCGCGTGGACCGTTCACAACGCCAACCATCTGCGCGAGAAGCGCGACGACGACGTGAAGGTGGGCGGGCACCAGGCGAGCTGCGCCTCCATGGTGTCGATCCTGACGGCGCTGTATTTCCATGTGTTGCGGTCGGAAGACCGGGTGGCGGTGAAGCCGCATGCGGCGCCGGTTTTTCATGCGATGCACTACCTGATGGGCAACCAGACGCGCGAGAAGCTGGAGAACTTCCGCGGCTATGGCGGCGCCCAGTCCTATCCCTCGCGGACCAAGGACATCGACGATGTGGACTTCTCCACCGGCTCGGTGGGGCTGGGCGTGGCGGAGACGGCGTTTGCCTCGATGATCCAGGACTACCTGATGGCCCGTCCGTGGACGGAGCTTGGCAGCGGCGCGCGCAAACCGGGCCGCATGGTGGCGCTGGTAGGCGACGCGGAGCTGGACGAAGGCAACGTCTACGAGTGCCTTCAGGAAGGCTGGAAACACGGGCTGCGCAATACCTGGTGGATCATCGATTACAATCGACAAAGCCTTGACGGCGTGGTGCATGAGGGCCTGTGGTCCCGGGTGGAGGCGATCTTCAAGGCGTTCGGCTGGCGCGTGGAAGTGCTCAGGTTTGGATCCTTGCAGCGCGCAGCCTTTACGGAACCGGGCGGTGATCGTCTGAGAGACTGGATCGAGGCGTGTCCGAACTCGCTCTATTCGGCGCTGACCTACAGAGGCGGCGCGGCATGGCGCAAGCGCCTGCTGGATGACATTGGTGATCAGGGCAATGTGACGGCGCTGATCGAGCGGCGCTCGGATGCAGAGCTCAGTACCCTGATGAACAATCTCGGCGGTCAATGTCTCGAGACCCTGTGCGAGGCCTTTGACCGGGCCCGCGACGAGACGCCGACGGTGTTCCTCGCCTATACGATCAAGGGCTGGGGCACGCCGCTGGCGGGGCACAAGGACAACCATTCCGGCCTGATGACCAAAACGCAGATGGCCGAGTTCCAGACGCTGATGGGGATTGCCGAAGGCGAGGAATGGGAGACGCTGGCGGGGCTGGAAAACCCCGGTTTAGTCAAGGACTTCCTGGGACAGGTTCCGTTTTTCGCTGCGGGGCCGCGGCGCTATTCGTCTCCGGCGGTGCCCTCTCCCGGCCCGGTGTTTCTCGATGATGAGATGCTCTCGACGCAGGCCGGCTTCGGCAAGATCCTTGATGCGCATGCGCGGGAAGACACGGAACTTT
>JBBSDJ010000209.1:0-3849 GCA_038249555.1 Caulobacterales bacterium | reverse complement strand
GCGAGCGGCGATCTGGGCGGCGCGCTCACGGAGGGTGTCGACGCACGGATCAATGCACTCTACGAGCAGGCGGACAGCTACCGCGACGAGGTCTCTTCCGAACGCTACGGCCTCGCGCCCAGCGCAGCGTTTGCACTGGGCGCCGAAACCACACTTCGTCTGTCAGCGGAGCATTTTGTGGATGAGCGCGTAACTGACCGCGGGGTGCCGTCGATCAACGGCCGGCCGTTTGAGGCTTCGGAGAAAGCGTTCTACGGCAACCCGGATCTCAGCCCGAGTGAGGTGACCGTCAACTCGCTGACTGCGGTACTTGAACATGAATTCTCCGATGCGCTGGAGCTGCGCACGACGCTTCTCTATGGCGACTATGACAAGTTCTACCAGAACATCTTCGCGGCGAGCGCCGTGAATGCTTCGAATGGTACGGTCCAGCTGGCGGCCTATAATTCGCTGACCACGCGGGAGAACCTGATCGCCCAGACGGACCTGATCTGGAACGGCGAGCTTGCCGGTCTCGAGCATACGCTCCTCCTCGGAATTGAAGCAGGTCAGCAGAAAAGCGACAATCTGCGTGTCGAAGGGCAATTCCCGGCCTCTGGCGGGCTGGAGCGCCTGACAGTGTCCGTGGCGGACCGTGGGCGCAATGCGTCTGCTGTGTTCGGGCGTGTGTCGCGGGACAATCTGAACGATCTGAACGTGCTTGCCGTTTATGCCCAGAACCAGATCAAGCTGACAGAGCAGCTGCAGGTGATTGCCGGCGTACGGTTTGATCGCTTCGATTTCGAGTTCGACAACCGGATCGGCGCAGATGCGGCGCGTACGGATGAATTCGTCTCGCCGCGCTTCGGTGTTGTGTACGAGCCCGTGAATGATCTGGCGCTGTATGCCAGCTGGGCCCAGTCCTACCTGCCGCAGTCTGGCGAGCAGTTCGGAAACCTGACTCCGGCACTGGCGGATTTCGATCCTGAAGAGTTCGAGAATACGGAAGTGGGCGTCAAGTGGCAGCCCTCGCAGGAGCTTTTGCTGACGGCGGCGCTGTTCCGGCTGGATCGCATCAACACCCTCGCGCCGGGGCCTGTCGCCGGGCAGTCCGTTCTGACGGGCGCGCAGCGCAGTGAGGGGCTGGAGCTCGCCCTGCAAGGCGAAATCATGGATGGCTGGGATGTTGCGGCCGCCTATGCCTGGCAGTCCGCCGAGATTTCAGAGACGACGAGCGCCGCGCCGGCAGGCCGTGATGTGCCGCTCGTGCCCGAACAGAGCGCCAGTCTCTGGAGCAAGGTACGTACGACTGACAGGCTGGACCTTGGGGTGGGCCTTGTCTGGCAGGATGACCGCTTCGCCACGGTTTCCAATGCGGTTGTACTTCCAGCCTTCACGCGTCTGGACGCTGCCGCATATTATCAGCTTACGGACGACCTGTCCGTCCAGCTGAATCTGGAAAACCTCACAGGCGAGCTCTACGCGGTAAGCGCGCACAATGACAACAACATCACCCTGTCTGCCCCGCTGACGGCGAAGCTGACGCTCAGCACGCAATTCTGAAAACGGGTTCGGTGAAGACTGATTAGGCCCGGGGCAAAGCTCCGGGTCCTTTTTGTGGCACAACGGAAATCACGCCGGGCGACGCTGTTCGTCTTTCGGGCGTTCGGCGCCGTATTCCGGCACGAGCACGCCGAGCAGGCGCAGCGCTTCGGACGTGTCGTGGCGGCGGGCGGCTTCGATCAATGCATTGACCTGCTTGTCGAGCAGTTCGCCTGCGGGCGTCTGGCTGGTGACGCGGTTGACACCTTCGACGGCCGTAGGTTCAAGCGCCTCGTGGGCATAGGTGAGCGCCTCGTGGCGTTTCTCGCCCCTGCGCATGCCCATCGTCGTGATCTCGATATCGACGCCGGGCACCTTGCCCTTGAGGCGGATCATCGTTTCGGCGAGTTGGCGGATTGCGATCGGCTCGCCCATGTCGAGCACGAACAGCTCCGCATGCTGTGTTTCCTGCTGGAGCGCTGCGGCCTGCAGGACGAGCGCGGTCGCTTCCTCGATGGTCATGAAGTACCGGGTGGCTTCCGGGTCGGTCAGTGTGACGGGACCGCCGGCGGCGATCTGGCGCTCGAACAGCGGCACGACCGAGCCGGATGAGCCGAGCACGTTGCCAAAGCGCACCATGGCGCCGCCCATGCGGGCTTCGGAGATGATCCGGCTGATCGCGAGTTCGGCGAGCCGCTTGGTGGCGCCCATCACATTGTCGGGGGCGACGGCCTTGTCGGTCGAGATGAAGACGAAGCGGCTGGCGCCGGAGGCGGCGGCCGCGCGAGCGACGGCGACGGCGCCGCCGACATTGGTGAGTATGGCTTCGCAGATATTCTCTTCCATCAGCGGCACGTGCTTCAGCGCGGCGGCATGGATGACGATCTCGGGCTTGGATTCGGCAAAGATGGCGGCGAGACGGGCGGTGTCGCGCACATCCCCGAGATGGGAGGCAAGGGGCAGGCCGGGGTGCAGCGCGCGCAGGTGATGGTCGATCTGGTAGAGATTGAACTCCGAGGACTCGACGATGGCAAGCGAGGCTGGCGACTGGCGCGCGACCTGGCGGGCAAGTTCCGAGCCGATCGAGCCGCCGCCGCCGGTCACCAGCACATCGGCGCCGGACAGCAGTTCGTGCACCGGGCGCAGGTCCAGCTCGCGTTCGGGCCGGGCGAGCAGGTCGGCCGGGCGGACGGGTTCCAGTGTCTGGGCGGCGGCGTCGTGGCCGAGCGCCATGATGTGGGCGCCGTGCGTCGAGGCGATCTCAAGGATTTCGCCCATCGTGGCGCGGTCGCGGGCGGGGCCGGTGACCGCGATCCATGGCGCGCTGCCATAGCGCAGCGCGAGCACGTTAATGACGTTTCCGAGTTCCTTGAGGCTCCCCATGATCGGCAGGCCGCGAACGGCGCGGCCGGGCTCCTTGCCGTTCACATCGATCAGTCCGAGCACGCGCAGGGTTGTTCCGTTGCCGGAGGATTCGAGGCGGCGCAGGACGTCGATCCAGCTGGCGGGGTCTCCCACGAGGAGGACAGGCTGGCTCTGGCGCGGGATGCGCTGGAAAATCTGGAACGGCGCGTTGGTGGAGCGGTAGCGGGCAATCATGCGGCCGGCAAAGGCGGCGGCGGTCCACAGAGCGGTCGCGACGAGCAGCGCCGGCAAGGGATCGATCAGGCGGCCATTCAGCGCGACCATGACCGGCAGGTAGAGGAAGACGGCGAGCGCGATGCCCTGGACAAGGCGGACAGCGTCCGGCGCGCCCATGTGGCGCCAGACCTGGCGGTGCACGCCGCCGATCACGAACCCGGCTGCGGCAGCCAGCATGAAGCTGGTGCTCGCGAGCGTCCAGGCCTTGACCGGGAAAGCTGTGACGCCGGGATCGGAGTAGAGCATGGCGAGATGCGCAAGCGTCATCGCGAGGCCAGCCATGGCCACGTCGAAGGAAAGTGTGAGAGCCATTGCGCGCCTTGCGGCGTCCTTGGATTTCACGGCCTCAACTCCCCTACACTGAATCGCCGGGACGATTCTTCCGTTTAGTGCCACCGATCGCAGCCGTCGCAAACCCCGTTGTCATGGCGAAACTGTAATCCTTTGCGGGAAACACTCATACGGAACAGTCGCGACACAATAGTGACAAATGTTTGGTTGCCTGGCGCGCAGCTGCGAACCCTATGAACGATCAAACGGGAAAGGTGGTGGGCCCGAGAGGACTTGAACCTCTGACCAAACCGTTATGAGCGGTCCGCTCTAACCAACTGAGCTACAGGCCCCGGGATGAACGTTTAGGCGCCGCGCGGGCGCCTTGCAACGGCCTTGTTCGGCGGGGAAGAGAGG
>JBBSDJ010000208.1:0-3914 GCA_038249555.1 Caulobacterales bacterium | reverse complement strand
GATGCTGCATGCCGCGAAGCTGGATCTTCCGCACCCGGAAGGTGGCCGGCTCGTGATCGACGCGCCCTTGCCGGAGGATTTTCGCCGCGCGGCCGAAGCCGCCGGGCTTCAGGCGGGCTTGTAGTAGCTGCGGAACCAGTCGACAAAAGCCGGGATTCCGACGCGGTAGTCCGTGTTCGGCGTATAGCCGGTGAGCGCTTTCAGCAGGCGCACGTCGGCGAAGGTCTGCTTCACGTCGCCGGGTTGCATGCCGAGCATGTTCTTGACGGCGGTCTTGCCGATCGCCTTCTCGATGGTCTCGATATAGTCCATCAGGCGGATCGGCGTTGCGTTGCCGATATTGACGAGACGGTAAGGGGCGACCGGCGAGAGCGAGTCGCCGCGGATCATGTGGCTGCCCATCTGCGGCGGGCAATCCATCAGCCGGCGGATCGATTCCACCAGGTCGTCGATATAGGTGAAGTCGCGCAGAAGGTCGCCATTGTTGAACACGTCGATCGGCTGGCCCTTGAAGATCCTGTCCGTGAACAGGAAGAAGGCCATGTCCGGCCGGCCCCACGGGCCATACACGCTAAAGAAGCGCAGCGCCGTGGTCGGCACGCCGTAGAGATGGGCATGGCTGTGGCCGATCAGTTCAGCGGCCAGCTTGGTCGCCGCGTAGATCGTCAGCGGGTAGGGCGCCGAATCGCGCTCTTCGAAGGGAAACTTCTGGTTCGCTCCGTAGGCGGAGCTGGTCGAGGCGAGGATGAGGTGGCGCGCCTTGTAGCGGCGGGCGAGGTCGATGATGTTGAACGAACCGACGATGTTGGCGTCGATATACTCGCGCGGATGATCGAGGCTGTAGCGCACGCCGGCCTGCGCCGCGAAGTGGAGGATGATGTCCGGCTGCACGCGGTCGAACACGCGCTCCATCATCGCGGCATCTTCCACGCCGTAGCGGGCGAGGCGAAAGTTCGGGAAGGCGGCCAGGCGCGCGGCGCGGTCTTCCTTCAGCTTCACATCATAATACGCCGTGAAGGAATCGATACCGGTGACCGAATGGCCTTCGCGCAGCAATCTCAGCGCGATTTCGCTTCCGATGAAACCGGCCGCCCCGGTAACGATGATGTTCATGTGCTTCTGCAGAACCTTTTCACAGGGGCGGGCTAGACGATCCGCTGCGCCTTCACAAGCGCCGGGGCTGCAACAGAAGACGAAGAATTGTGGCCTTCGTCAATGAAACGGCCCGCCGGAGCAAACCGGCGGGCCGCATCTAGGTCATCGGGCAGGGCCTAGCGCTCGCGGATGCGCGGGCCCATTGCCATAGCCTGGCCGGAGTTGACGGCGTCGGCCACGGCCAGTTCCTCGATCAGGATCTGCGTGCGCTCGTCACCAACCACTGCGCTGAGGACAGCGGCGGCGCGGGCCGTTTCGGCGGACACGCCGAACAGGCTTTCGAGCGCCTCGAAGCCGGACTTGCGGTGCGGGTAATAGGCGAGCACTGGCATCGCGGCGGTGTCCATCCCGGCCAGTTCCTGCGCCTTGGTGATGGCCGTCATGATGCCGCCGATCTCGTCGACGAGGCCGATCTTCTGGGCCTCCTCGCCGCTCCAGACGCGGCCGCGGGCGATTTCGTGCACTTCATCATAGGTCATGCCGCGGCCTTCGCCGACGAGGCCGACGAAACGATCATAGCCGCGTTTCAGCATTGCGCGGATTTCCGCTTCCTGGCCCTGATTGAACGGCCCGACGCCGTAGGCATTGGCGAAATCGCCGCCGACGGTGACGGTGTCGAAGGTGACGCCGATCTTGTTGAACGTGCCGTCGAGGGCAAACTTGCCGCCGAAGATGCCGATCGAGCCGGTGATCGTGCCGCGGTTGGCGATGATCGAGTCGGCGCCGGTCGAGACATAATAGCCACCCGATGCGGCCAGCGAACCCATCGAGACGACGACGGGCTTGCCTTTTTCCTGGGCGCGTTCAACCGCGCGCCAGATCTGGTCCGACGCAGTCGGCGAGCCTCCGGGGCTGTCGACGCGGAAGACGATCGCCTTGACGTTTTCGTTGTCGGCCGCGTCGAGGATGGCGCGGGCAATCACGTCGGAAGCAAAGCCCGGGGTCTCCGAGAAGGGCGAGTCGGAGCCGCCGCCGCCGGTGACGACCGCGCCTTCGCCGCCGACGATGGCGATCATGCCATCCTTCGCTTTGGCCTTCGAGGCGGGGGCCGTGTAGTAGAAGAGATCAACCAGTTCCGAATTTTCACCGGCGCGTTCCAGCGCAGCTTCTTCAGCGTCTTCCGGCCAGCCGAGCTTGTCGATGAGCTTGGCTTCAAGTGCGGCTTCCGCCGATTTCGGGCCGCTCTCGAGGATGGCCTTCAGGGCGGGCACTTCCATGCTGCGGTCTGCGGCAATGTCCGTGAGCGCCGTATTCCAGAGCGACGTGGCGAGCGCCGTCATCGCTTCGCGGTGAGGCTCCGTGTACGCCGTTTCGTTGTAGGAGTTCGGCGCGTTCTTGTATTCATACAGCGCATAGATCTGCGGCGTGAGGCCGATCTTCTCGAACAGGCCTTTCAGGAACTCGGTCTCAAACGAGACACCGTTGATCATGAAGTCAGAGCCGGGCTGCATCCAGATTTCTTCGGCCGCCGTGATCGAATGATACGCCGACGGACCACCGAGGCCGAGCATGCCCTGCGTATGGGCGACCACGAACTTGCCGGAGTCGCGGAAGCTTTTCAGCGAGGTGCGCAGCTCTTCGGCGCGCGAGGTGCCGATGCCGGTGAACGAGCCGCGCAGGTAAATGCCTTTCACGGAGTTGTCAGTCTCGGCGGCTTTCAGCTTGATCAGAATGTCCGTGAACCCCGGAAGTCCCGAGAAGGCTGCGAGTCCGCCGAGGGGCGCCTGGTCGGGAAGACCGGCGTTGAGGTCCAGCGACAGGACCACATTGCCGGGAGTGGGCGGCTTGGAGCCCGCGGCAACGGCGATCAGGCCGAACAGCATTATGAAGCCGAGGATCACGAACAGGATCATCGCGACGAAAGTACCTGCCATCGACAGGAAGAAGGTTCTCATGACCGGGGCAATTCCTCTGCTGGTTATGGAGTCGGGAATATGTCGATTTTCGATATTGTTGATAATCGATAAAAAGTAAAGGGCTGGTGTGTGAACATATCTGGATTCGTGCCGGCCCGAGGCAATAGCAACAGGTTCAGGAGTCGCTCCACAGGCGAGGCGCGTTTCGGGAGTTGCCAGCAACACAAAGAGTAGCTATTTCGCGCGCTCCACAGTTGGGGTGTCGCCAAGTGGTAAGGCAGCGGTTTTTGGTACCGCCACCCTAGGTTCGAATCCTAGCACCCCAGCCAATCACCGAAAAATCGGCCTCTCAACTTATTCGGGCAGCGTCATCTTGCTGACATGTGCCGCGTTTATGCCCCCGATTGACACCGCTACTGCGCAGCGCTGATTGCGTTCGTGACGTGCCCGGTTATTTTCTAAACTAATCGTAAAGCGCGATTGATCCGCAATTAGAGGATTGTTAGCGTTGAGGTTCGTCGCTAAGGGCTTTCGCGGTTGGCCGCAGAAGTTGGCCGAACGGGAACAGAGAATATAGAGAGAGCGAAAAACGCTCCAGAAAAGACAGGGGATGTGATGGGGCTACTCCATCCACTTCCAATTCCAACTCCCGGCTCGTTTGTGTTTGAGCCGAAGATCATCGGGACGCCCTCGCAAGCAGGTGCGCCCAAGACCCAGGAATTTACGCGCCGGCTGAGCGCGACCGTTTGGAGAGTGAGAGGCAAACCTCATGAAGAAAATTCTGTCACCCGCGCGCAGTGTTATTGCTGCAGCGTTGATTGCGGGCCTGGCCATTCCGGCCCACGCCCAGCTCCGCGAGGCCCTGACGACGGGCGAGCAAGCGACCCGTAAGGCTGAGCAGGT
>JBBSDJ010000207.1:0-3962 GCA_038249555.1 Caulobacterales bacterium | reverse complement strand
ACGTGAATTCGAAGTGGATGAACAGCCTCGCGGACCGCGCGACCGGCATGGACCCGGCGGTGCGGCTGCGCGCGCGGTTTTTCATGCAGCTGCTGACCGAGAGCCTCTCGCCCACCAACTTCCTCGGCACCAACCCGCAGGCCCTGCGCGCCTTCATGGAAAGCGGCGGCGAAAGCGTGCTGGCCGGCCTGCGCATGGCGCGTGAGGATGTCCGCAAGGGCAATGGCAAGCTCTACATTTCGCAGACTGACGAGACGCCCTTCGAAGTCGGCGTGAACATCGCGACCGCGCCCGGCGAAGTGGTGTTCCGCAACGACCTGCTGGAGCTGATCCAGTATGCGCCGTCGCAGCCGCAGGCTTATTCGAAGCCGCTGCTGATCTTCCCGCCCTGGATCAACAAGTTCTACATCCTCGACCTGCGCGCCGAAAACTCGATGATCCGCTGGCTCGTCGACCGGGGCCTTACGGTGTTCGTCGTCTCCTGGCGCTCGGCCGACAAGGTGACCAAGGATTATGACTGGGACGATTACGTCAAGAAGGGCATCTACGCCGCCGTCGAAGCCGCGCTGCAGGCTTCCGGCGCAAAGTCGCTGAACGCCGTTGGCTATTGCATCGGCGGCACGCTGCTCACCTCCGCCCTCGCCCACATGTCGGCGACCGGGTATGACAAGATTTCGTCGGCCACCTTCTTCGCCTCACAGTCCGACTTCGAACTCGCGGGCGACCTGAAAGTGTTCACCGATGGTCCGGGCCGGGATTATGTCTACGGACTGATCGACGAGCATGGCGGCATCATGCCCGGCAAGGACATGTACGAGACCTTCAACTGGCTGCGCCCGATCGATCTCGTCTGGCGCTATGTCGTGGACATGTACATGCTCGGCAAGCCGCCGCGCCCGTTCGACCTGCTCTACTGGAACGCTGACCAGACCAACATCCCCGGCCCCGTGCACCGGCGCTACCTGAAGGAATGCTATTCCGAGAACCGCCTCGCCCACGGCGAATATACCGTACTCGGACTAAAGATCGACCCGAAGAACATCACCATCCCGGTCATGCTGCAGGCCTCGAAGGACGACCATATCGTGCCTTACGAGAGTGTGTTCCGCACCGCGAAACTGTATGGCGGGGACGCGACCTTCGTGCTCTCGGGCTCAGGCCATATCGCCGGCGTGGTGAACCATCCGGACGCCAAGAAGTATCAGCACTGGGTGAACCCGGGCAAACTCGGCGCTTCGGCCAACGAGTGGCTGGAGACATCTACGGAAATCGGCGGAAGCTGGTGGCCGACATGGTGGGACTGGCTGCGTCCGAAATCGGGCCGCAAGGTCGCCGCCATGCAGCCGAAAGACATGGGCCTCGGCGCAGCGCCGGGCACTTATGCCAAGGTGCGCCTCGCCGACATCCCGTTGCCGCCGAAATAGCAGGCGGTCAGAGCCAGTAAGGCTCGGCCTTGTAGTGGGTGTACACTGTTTCCTCATAGGCGCGGTCGCCGAGCTGGCCGTATTCACCGGGATTGAGGTTCGGCGCGGCTTCCAGTTCGTCCTTGGACAGACTGACGACATAGCCATCCTTGGACTTGTCGTAGTTCATCGATCCCCACGGCACGGGATGGCGTTTCTCGCCGAGGCCGAGGAAGCCGCCGAACGACATCACCGCGTACGCCACCTGGCCGGACTGTTTGTCGATCATCAGGCAATCGACCGAGCCGAGCTTTTCGCCTTCGACATTGAAGACAGCCGTGCCTTCAACCTTGCTTGAACTGATCAGTCCGCTGGCGGCGATGTCGCTGGTGGTCATTGTGTGCTCCATGTGGGGAGGGTCAACACGAACCCCGCGAACACAACGGATGCCAGCGGCAAACGTTCCCGCGCCAGATGGTGATTGTGCAGGGAGGCAGCCCTACCCCGCCAAGCCCGCGCTTTCATCCAGCCCCAGCGCGATGTTGAGGTTCTGAACGGCTGCGCCCGAGGCGCCCTTGCCGAGATTGTCCAGCCGCGCGACGAGTCGCGCCTGCTCATCATTGCCGAACACGTAGAGCTCCAGCCGGTTGGTGTCGTTGCAGCCTTCGGCGCCCAGCGTCTTGAGCGCGTCGCCTTCCGCAAGCCCGATCACCTTGACGAAGGTCTCGCCCTGATAGGCGGCCTTTAGCATCGCGTGCACGGCCGCCCGCTTCGGTTTCTTCGGCAAGGCCCAGAGCGGCAGCGGCACCTCGATGATCATGCCCTGCGCAAACCGGCCAACAGACGGTAGGAACATGGGCAGATGCGCAAGCGCCGCATGCTTCTTCATCTCGGGCGGATGCTTGTGCGTCTGGCCCATCGCGTAGATGCGGAAATTGTCCTCCGTCTCGCGCGTCTCGAACTCCGCGATCATCGGCTTTCCGCCGCCGGAATATCCGGACACGGCGTTGACGGTGATCGGCCAGTCGGGTGGCAGCAAACCGGAGACGACCAGCGGGCGCACAAGCGCGATGAAACCGGTGGGGTAGCACCCCGGATTGGAGATCCGCGCTGAAGCGGCAATCGCGGCGCGCTGGCCGCGGTCCATTTCCGGAAACCCGTAGACCCAGCCCGGAGAGGTGCGGTGCGCGGTCGAGGCGTCGATGATCACGGTGTTGGGATTCTCGACGAGACTTACGGCCAGCCGCGCCGCATCGTCCGGCAGGCAGAGGATCACCGCGTCCGCCTTTTTCATGACCGCCGCGCGCGCATCCGCATCCTTGCGCTTGGCCTCATCTATCGACAGGACATCGAGATCATCCCGTGCTTTGAGGCGGGACGCAATCTGCAGGCCGGTGGTTCCGGCTTCGCCATCGATGAAGACTTTGGGTTTCATGCGCCCACTCCTCCGGGATCAGGGCAAAAATAAAAACGGGCGCCTCGTTTCCGAAGCGCCCGCTTGAACACGGTAAATCCGTAAACGGATCAGCGCTTCGAGAACTGGAAGCTGCGGCGCGCTTTCGCCTTGCCGTACTTCTTGCGTTCGACGACGCGCGGATCGCGAGTCATGAAGCCGAAGGGCTTGAGCACCGGGCGAAGGCCCGGCTCGAACGCGACGAGCGCGCGCGAAATGCCGTGACGAACCGCGCCGGCCTGGCCCATGAGGCCCGAACCCTTGACGGTGCAGATCACGTCGAACTCGGACTGACGACCGGCTTCGATCAGAGGCTGGGCGATGACCATGCGCAGAACAGGACGCGCGAAGTAGGTTTCCTGATCCCGGCCGTTGATGGTGATCTTGCCGGTGCCGCGCTTGATCCAGACACGGGCGGTGGCTTCCTTGCGGCGGCCGGTGCCATAGGCGCGGCCCTGGGCATCGATCTTCGGTTCGACCTTGAGGGCCGGCTGTGCCGACGGCGCGCCGGTCATGGCGCCAAGGTCTTTCAGGGAAGCGGAGGTATCGGTCATGTGGATCAGGCCGTTTTCGAGTTCTTGCGGTTCATCGATTTGAAGTCGACGAGCTCGGGTTGTTGGGCGACGTGCGGATGATCACCGCCGGCATAGATACGAAGCTTGCCGAACTGCTGGCGCGACAGCGCGCTTTCGCGCGGCATCATGCGCTTCACAGCCAGCTCGAGGGCGCGCTCCGGGAAGCGGCCGGACAGGATCTTGCCTGCCGTGGTCGACTTGATTCCGCCAGCGTAGCCGGTGTGACGGTAGTAGATCTTGTCCGTCAGCTTGTTGCCGGTGAACACGGCTTTCTCGGCGTTGATCACGACGACGTGATCGCCGGTGTCGACGTGGGGGGTAAAGTCAGGGCGGTGCTTGCCGCGGAGACGTTTGGCGACGTAAGAAGCAAGCCGTCCGACGACGACGCCCGTCGCGTCGATCACGACCCACTTTGTCTCTACGCCTACTGGTGCGTTATAGGTTTTCATTGCTCTGCTCAGAGCCTCTCAATTTCGGAGTTCCAGGAATGCAAATTAAGGGCTGGCGTTTAAGCGCCGCTTCTCCCTTTGT
>JBBSDJ010000206.1:0-3990 GCA_038249555.1 Caulobacterales bacterium | reverse complement strand
CCGGCGTTCGCTTCAAATCTCCATAGAGTGCCAGCCACCCGCGCGTCAGGCCTTGAGCTTTCCAGGACGCCCGCCACCGGGCCCGGGGCAACCGGCTGCGCATGGCGGGCGTCCTAGAAACCTAAACAACGACGGTCGTCGAGGGGCATCCGACTCGTGCCATTCGCTGTCTCCATAACGGCCGTTCGCCCGGCCAGGCCGGAGGTGGGTATCGGTTTAGCACCAGAGCGTGCGTAGGCCTTGCAGAAGGCAGCAGCTCGAAAGCCCCCTTCCCTTCTATTGCATTGGCTCGCCTTCGTGTTGGCTCCTGTAACCGACACAATCCACCAACGACTTGCTGTAGAGGAGCATCCGACTCGCGCTTGGGTGCCGCCATGACACGTGCACAAGCGTAATCGGGTCCTGACTTGCATTTGCTCACAGAGCCCGGAAACAGCTCGACCACGGTCAGTTGTGGATATGCCTGAGATCGTACCTGGAAATTTGCTGCCCAATTCGCAACACCCAATTTTCTATTATTGTAATTATACAGTGTATTAGGCGCCCTCTTTCTGAGATCTGCCGGACTCCTCCTCCGCTAAAGCTACCCGAACAGCCCCGCGGTTTGGGCCAGAATCCAAAGCCCGATCACGAGAAACAGTCCGGCGGCGATCCAGCGGACGATTTTGAGCGGCACGTGCTTCAGCAGCTCGCTGCCGAGGAACACTGCCGGCACGTTGGCGATCATCATGCCCAATGTGGTGCCCATCGTGACCGCCAAGACATCATGGAACCGGGCGCCGAGCGCGATTGTCGCGATCTGGGTCTTGTCACCCATCTCCACCAAAAAGAAAGCAATCGTCGTGGCGACAAAGGCTCCGAACCGCGCCGGTTTCGGCTCCGGATCGTCCTCCAGTTTGTCCGGGATCAGGGTCCAGGCAGCCATCGCAATGAAGGACGCGGCGATCAGATAGCGAAACCATTGGCCATCAAGGATCGAGGCCACCTGTGCGCCGACGAGGGCGGCCAAGAAGTGGTTGGCAATCGTTGCGACGAAGATGCCTGCGATGATGGGCAGAGGTTTCTTGAAGCGGGTGGCGAGGACGATCGCCAACAGCTGGGTCTTGTCGCCAATTTCGGCGAGAGCGACGACGGCTGTGGACGTGAACAAAGCTTCCATGGGGCAGTCTCCAGGCCGGGCGGCGTTACAGATCCAATAGACACCATTCTCGCCGCCCGGCCTTGGGCGGAGAAATGATGTCATTGGTCTCGCCCAAACGGTTGCCCGCTTCCACTGTACCACGGCCTCTCGGCCGAGCATGTTGACACGGTGGCTCGTCCTTGCGGACGACTGGCTACTCCCCAGTGACAGGCTCGCTTTAGGTCCCGGCATCTGAGATTGCAAGTTCAGCGTCGAGGAGACAGCTCCTACGGCTTGGAAATTTCTGTGCGGGTTAACTGCGAAATTACGATTAGAAGTTGTGTGCCGAACAGGCGCCCGATAATGAATGATCGAAATCAGGTATTTTCCGTTGAGCGTTCATTCGATGCAGCCTTTAATGTGGTTGGGTGAGCGGTATCCAGAACGGGGCCGAGCCAGAAGGGCGAACATCGCGTGCAAGGTCTCTTGAAGAGAGCCGTCGAATCTCCGCGCGCCGCAGTCTGGCTCGCCTACGATGCGGCACATGTGCCTTCCATCGTATCCGTAGGCGACGAGCGCCCGGCAAATTCCGAAGCAGCAAGGCTTCCGGCAGTCTTTCCCGAGTGGCTTGGCGACCGCGCCTTGCTGGCAGAGCATCCGGCGCGCTTCTGCTATGTCGTCGGCGAGATGGCGCGCGGCATCGCGACGCCGCGCATGGTGATCGAAGCGGTTCGTGCAGGTTGTCTGGGTTTCTATGGAAGCGCGGGCTTGCCGTTGGCCGAGATCAAGGCCGGGGTGAAACAGATCCAGGCGGCACTCGGGCCTGATCAGATGGCCTGGGGCGCCAACCTGATTCATTCGCCGCAGGAGCCGGGGCAGGAAGCGGCGATCGTTGATCTGTTCCTGGCAGAAGGCGTCCGCCGCGTGTCGGCATCGGCGTTCATGCGCCTGACCCCTGACGTGGTGCGGTATACCGCGCTTGGGCTCGAACGCGCTGCAGATGGGACCATCAAACGGCGCAACCACTTGTTTGCCAAAGTGTCCCGCGCAGAAGTCGCTGAGCCTTTCATGTCGCCTGCTCCGGAGAAATTGCTTCGCGATCTGGTCGCGGCGGGAAAGATCTCCCAGCTTCAGGCCGACCTCGCCGCGAAGGTTCCAGTGGCTGCCGAGATCACGGCTGAATCTGACTCAGGCGGTCACACGGACAACCGGCCGGCTTCAGTGCTTTTCAGTTCGCTCAGCGCCGCTCGCGCCCGTGTTTGCGCGATTCACGGGTATGATGAAAGCACGATCCGTATCGGTCTTGCTGGCGGGATCGCAACGCCTTCGGCGGTTGCTGCGGCCTTCCAGATGGGCGCGGCCTACGTGCTGACGGGATCGATCAACCAGAGCGCCGTCGAATCTGGTCTTTCGGAGGCTGGCCGCAAATTGCTTGCGAAAGCCGGTCCGGCAGACGTCGCAATGGCGCCGGCGGCCGACATGTTTGAACAGGGCGTCGAAGTTCAGGTGCTGAAGCGCGGAACGCTGTTCGCGATGCGCGGCAGAAAGCTGCATGGCTTTTACCGCAGCGGCGCGAGTTACGAGACGCTGGCTGCGCCGGACCGGAAATGGATCGACGACGTGCTGGGAGAGCCGTTTGAAGCGGCCTGGGGCGAGACGCAGTCCTATATCCGCCGCGTCAACCCGGCTGAGGCGAAGAAGGCCGAAACCGACGGCAACAAGCGTCTCGCCTTGGTGGCGCGGCGCTACCTGTTCCAGGGCGCGCAATGGGCACGCGAAGGCGAGCCCGGGCGGACAGCTGATTACCAGATCTGGTGCGGCCCCGCGATGGGCGCTTTCAACGAGTGGGTCGCCGGCACGGCGCTGGAGCCGGTGGAAGCCCGGACCGTTCGCCAGATCGCCCTGAACCTGCTTGAAGGCGCAGCCCGCATTACACGCGCCGGGCAACTCCGGTCCGCCGGAATCGCTGTACCGCCGCAACTGTTTTCCTATACGCCCCGACTATTCGAGTAAGCCATGACCGAACGCCCTCCCATTCGTGCCAAACGCGTCGCCGATCCAATTGCTGTGGTCGGTATGGGCGCGATCTTTCCCGGCCGCGGCGACACGACCGGTTTCTGGCGCGACATCTTCGAGGCGCGGGACCTGATCAGCGACACGCCGGAAACTCACTGGCTTATCGACGATTATTATGACGCAAACCCGCTCACCAAGGACAAGACGTATGGCCGCCGCGGCGGCTTTCTGTCGCCTGTAGCGTTTGATCCACTCGCCTTCGGCATACCACCCGCCCAATTGCAGACGACCGACTCCGCGCAGCTACTCGCACTCGTCGCCGCCAAGATGACACTGGACGACGCCGAGCGCGACAGCGACGGCAAGATTGACCGTTCACGGACGAGCGTGATCCTTGGCGTCGCATCGGCGACCGAGCTGACGGCGCATATGGCCGGGCGGTTGCAGCGCCCCACATGGGTGAACGGGTTGCGGCAGTACGGCCTCGCTGAAACTGATGTTCAGGCGATCGCGACGCGGATTGAGAACCACTATGCCGAGTGGAAGGAAAGCACCTTCCCGGGCCTTCTGGGCAACGTGGTCGCTGGACGAATCGCCAACCGCCTCGATCTGGGCGGCAGCAACTACGTGACCGACGCGGCCTGTGCCTCGAGCCTTTCTGCCTTGCAGATTGCGATGCATGAACTTCGCGCGGGCGATTCCGACATGGTGCTCACAGGCGGTGTCGACGCGCTGAACGACATCCTGATGTTCATGTGCTTTTCGAAAACGCCCGCCTTGTCGCCGACCGGCGATTGCCGTCCGTTCTCGAACAATTCGGACGGCACCATGCTCGGCGAAGGCATCGGCATGCT
>JBBSDJ010000205.1:0-4000 GCA_038249555.1 Caulobacterales bacterium | reverse complement strand
CTTCCAGACGCTCGATCTTGGCGACGGTCTGGCGAAGTTTTTCCCGGGTGGTTTCGTCGATCTTGGTGATCTCGGCATTGTCGGCCATGGCGGGTCCTTTCCGGGGTTTTCAGGCGAAGGCGAGGCTCTTAGCGGGTCTCTTCGGCAAGCGCCAGACGCCGGATCGCCTCCGCCACCGCTTCGCCCTCGCCGTGATGCGGCATGTGGCCTTCATGCGGCAGGGCCACCAGTTCCACGGTCACCTGCTTCTTGAGTTCGCCGACATGCAGCTTCGGCGAGAGCACGGTGTCCTGGCTGCCCGAGAACACGATGATCGGCACCTCGAGTTCCGGGTAGCGCGCCGACTGGGCGGCGAGTTCGTCCTGCAGGGATTTCACATCGCGCGCATTGGCGCGGAAATTTGGCGGACGGAACAGAAGCCCGATCGCGGAATTCTCGAAATAGCCCTCCGGCGCCGGCGCCGGCCGGAACACGCTGCCGATACCGCTGCGCACCTGCGTCGGCCCGACCAGCGGCAGCAGCTGGCTGAACGCCGTGCCGAGCACGGGCGGGGCCGCAAGGTTGTTGTACCAGGTGGTGCCGCCATTGCCCCAGTCATGCGTCACCGGCGCCAGCAGCACGAGGCCGGAGACGAGGTCCGGCCGGTCGAGCGCCAGGCGCAGCGCCACCGCGCCGCCGAACGAGTGGCCGACGATCACCGCCTTTTCGCCGGGGGCCAGCGCGTCCAGCACGCCGGCCATCTGGCGTGCCTGCAGCCCCAGCTGCTCGGCCCCGTCGAAGCGTTCCGAATAGCCATGGCCCGGACGGTCGGCCATCAGGATGCGCATCTCGGTGTCGAGGCGGGGCGCCAGGGTCCAGGTGAACTCGCGCGCATTGGCGCTGGCTCCGTGGATCATCAGCACGGCCGGGCCTGCGCTGCCCTGCTTCAGCACGTGCACGTCGCGCCCGTCCACCGGCACGAGGGTGCCGTTTGCAGGGTAGGCCTGCTCGACGCGGGACGTATACGCCATGCTGGTGACGCACGCGCCAAGTCCGAGCGCGGAAACCGTCGCCGCCATCACCGTCAACATGCGTTTCAAAGCTCCTGGCCCTCGGCCTGTTTGGCGAGCCGGTCAGCCGCAAAGCGGGCCTGCGGCATCAGCGGATAGATGGCGAGCGCCTCGCGGTAGCTGGAGAGGGCCTCCTTTTCCCCGCCCAGCGACTCGAGGATCACCCCCATGCCGAGCCAGGCGCCGAAATGGCGCGGCTCCAGCTTCAGGGCCTCGTTCAGGTCGCGGAAGGCTTCCGGATAGTTCTCCTCCATCAGGAAGAGTCCGGCGCGGCGGTGGTAGGCCTCGGGATAATCCGGCTTCAGCAGGATGACCCGGTCGAGCAGTTCGTGCGCGGTCCCGGTATCCTCGGCCTCCAGCGCTTCCAGCGTCCGCTGCATCAACAGGTCAACCGTCGCCGATCCGGATTCCATCCAGGTCGCCCAGATGTCTGCGGCGACATCGGCGGCCTCGGCTTCCTCGGTCGCAGCCTTCAGCTTGGCGAACATTTCCTCGGTCGGCGCCGCGTGAGCAGCGGGCGCGAGGCAGATCAGGGCGGCAAGGAGAAGACGCTTCAACATTCGGGGCAATATGGCGCGGCGCCACCCCCGCGGCAACGCCTGCGCTCAGGCCTAGAGGAGGCCTTCAAGGATCAGCGCCCGCTCAAGCCCGGCAGCGCCCCGGAAAAGGTGGGTGCGGAATCCGAGGGCGTCGGCGGTGGCGACATTCTTCGGCACGTCGTCAATGAACAGCACCTCGTCAGGGGAGGGTCCGCCCATCCGCGCCAGCGTGTAGTGGAAAATCTTCGGGTCCGGCTTGATCAGCTTGATCTCGCCCGAGACCACCACATGCCGGAAGCGCGACAGCACCGGAAACGCTTCGCGCACCTCGGGCCAGACTTCGGCGGGCATGTTGGACAGTGCGTAGAGTGGCCGCCCGCTGCCGGCCAGGTTTTCGATCAGGCGTTCGCTGCCTGCGATACAGCCATCGAACATTTCCATCCAGCGCGTGCGCCACGCGCGGATCTGGCTTTCGTATTGCGGAAATTTAAGGGTCAGCGCGGCGGCATTGTCTTCGAAGCTGACGCCGGCATCGTGCTGCGTGTGCCAGTCCATGGTGCACACAGTGGTGAGGAAGCGCTCGCATTCGGCGCTGTCGCTGAAAATCTGGCTATAGAGGCGCGCCGGTGACCAGTCCAGGATCACCCCACCAAGGTCGAACAGGGCGATACGGGCTGCCATTCTGGCGCCTCATTGCCTGTTCATCAGAGGCTCAGCCTTGCTTTGCTTTGAAGCGGGGGTCAGTCTTGTTGATGACATACACCCGGCCTTTACGGCGCACGATCTTGCAGTCGCGGTGACGCGACTTCAGCGATTTGAGGGACGAACGGACTTTCATGGGTCTGGCCTGGTGCGTTTAGGAATTGGGAAAGCGGAGCGCGTAATGAATCCAGATAGACGAGTCAAGGACGCGTGCTGCACCCCGCAGCCGGAAAAAGGGATCGCCGCCATGGTTTTTGCAGGTTGGGCCCGCTCCAAATGGATGCTGACGGCCGCAGTCTGCGGCCTTCTGGCCTCCTGCGCCAATGGCCCGCCGCCTACGCCCTCGCCCAAGCCCGGTGTCGAACAGCCCCCGGCGCCCGAAACCGGGCCGGTCCGCTACACTACCTCCGGCCATGCCGCGATGGACGCCTGGCGCGACGATTTCTCCGCCCGGGCCATCGGGGCCGGGCATGACCGCGCGCTGGTGAAATCCTTGTTGGAAGACATCCGCCCCCTGCGGCTCTGGCTCGGTACCGAGGTCCAGTCCGCGACCGCCCCCAGCGCCCAGGCCGAATTTGCCAAGCCGATCTGGGACTATCTGAAAGTACCGATGGGCCAGACCCGGATTTCTTCCGGCCAGACCAAGCTCGCCGCCCTCAGCCCCACCCTCAGCGCCATCGAGGCGAAGTACGGCGTCGACCGGCAAGCACTTCTGGCGATATGGGGCATGGAGACCAGCTATGGCAGCTTCATGGGCAACGACGACGCTGCCAACGCCCTCGCCAACATGGCGGTCGAGGGCCGCCGCCAGAAATTTGCCGAGGACGAGCTTTACGCCCTGATGACCATCGTCGAGCGCGGCTACGCGCGGCGCGACCAGCTCGGCGCCGGCTGGGCGGGCGCCATGGGCCACACCCAGTTCATGCCGTCCACCTACATCGCCCACGCGGTCGACTTTGACGGCGACGGCAAGCGCGATGTCTGGAAGTCCGAAGCCGACGCGCTGGCCTCGGCCGCGAACTATCTCGCCCGCTCCGGCTATGTGAAGGGCCAGCCCTGGGGCCTCGAAGTGCGCGTCCCGGCAGACTTCGATTACAGCCTCGCCGACGGCAACGAGCGCCGGATGGAAACCTGGCTCGCGGCGGGCCTGACCCCGATTACCGGCACCGCCTTCGACACCAAGGGCGCCGAGTTCGGCGAGCTTTGGGTGCCCGCCGGGCATGAGGGCCCGAAATACCTGCTGTTCAAGAACTTCAATGTCTTCAAGACCTATAACCGCGCCGATTCCTATGCCTTCGCCGTCGGCCTCTCGGCCGATGCGATCATGGGCAAGGTCGGCCCGCTGACACCCTGGCCGACGCACCTTATGCCGCTGACCGTCTCCGAATTGCGCGACATGCAGCAGGCCCTCAATGACCGTGGCTTCGATGCCGGCGTGGTCGACGGCATCGCCGGCCGCCGCACCAAGCTGGCGTTGGCCGCCTTCCAGAAAACCCAAGGCCAGATCGCCGACGGCTATCCGACCAAGCAGATGCTGGTCATGCTGCAGGCGTCAGCGGTGGGGACGGCAGGGGCGGGGATCAACTGATCCTCGACCGGCCGCGCGTCACGCACAGTCGGACAGGCGCCGGCTCTCGATGACGGTCTTGATCTTTTCGATGCGCCGCAACGCTTTTTCCATTTGCGCGTCGCTGGCTTCTGGACCGCCCG
>JBBSDJ010000204.1:0-4060 GCA_038249555.1 Caulobacterales bacterium | reverse complement strand
TGAAGGCGCCGGACGGCGTCACGTTCGTCTCCGTGGAGACGGCGCGCGAGATGTTGAAAGCTTGCGAGGATGCTCTGCCTGCGGATGTGTTTGTCTCGGTCGCGGCGGTGGCTGACTGGCGCCCGGTGAAAGCCTCGCCAAAGAAACTGAAGCTGAAAGGGCAGGGCGAAGCGCCCGCCATCCAGCTCACCGAGAACCCGGATATCCTGCGCACCCTCAGCCAGAAGCGGAAGGGCCGCCCGCGCCTCGTCATCGGCTTTGCCGCCGAGACGCACGATGTCCAGCAGCTCGCCGTCGAGAAACGCGCCCGCAAGGGCTGCGACTGGATCGTCGCCAATGATGTCTCCGGCGACGTGATGGGCGGCGACCAGAACGAGGTCTACCTGATCACGCCCGAAGGCACGGAGCACTGGCCCCGCCTCGCCAAGGACGCCGTCTCCCGCCGCCTCGCCACCCGCATCGCGGACGCGCTGACCGGCCCCGCGCCGCGCCTCAGTTTGGCGGCGGAGTAGGGTCCGGCGTCAGGCTTCCTTGTCGGGAGCAAGTCCGGTAAGGCGTCTCGGCAGGTCTGCGCGGGCGTGCAGGAAATCGACAATCACCACCTGTGCCGCGTCTTCGATGAACACGACAAAGTGCTGCCCGGCGCGCGCAAAACGCAAAGACTCCGGCAGGTCCGGATCAATCAGTTTGCGACAATCCTGAGATTGCGCCGTGCCCTCCGCAATCTCCCGGCAGCACGCGATCAGATACTCTTCGTAAGCCGCCGTCTGGCGTGGGCCGAACGTCTGAACCGTCCAAAGGGCAATCTCCGCCAGCGCCGCCTCGGCATGCCGCGTCAGGCGCCAGGGCCGCGCCATCAGGTTTGCGCACGTGCCTTGGCGAACGTCCGGCGAATGGCGTCCTCGCCGCTGCCCTCCGCCAGTTCGCCGCGGCGCGCCTGTTCGAGGCTCAATGTAAGCCGTGTACGGAGCAGTTCCGTCTCGTCCTCCTCGCGTTCGAGAAGCCGAAGTCCGGCCCGCAGCGCTTCCGACGCATTCTGGAATCGCCCCGACGCGACCAGCCGGTCGATCATCGCGGACTGGGCCTCGGTCAGGACAACATTTCGGGTCGCCATGGGTCTCTCCTGCGATCGTTGGCAATATATGCCATCAGGATCGAAGATCAAGACGGCAGGCCGGATGAGGGCGCGGCTAGCTTGACTCGCGCCCAGAGTCTCCGCACCCGGGGGCGATGAGCACCGTCACTGTCCAGGTTCGCCCGCTGCCGCATTTCGAGGGCCTTGAGCTGCCCGCCTACGAGACGTCCGGGTCTGCCGGGATGGACGTGCGCGCGGCTGTGCCCGTGGCTGAACCGATCACCCTGAAGCCCGGCGAGCGCGCGATGGTGCCGACCGGCCTGTCGGTGGCCATCCCCGAAGGTTACGAAATCCAGGTCCGCCCGCGCTCCGGCCTCGCGGCCAAGCACGGCCTCACCTGCCTCAATACGCCGGGCACGATCGACTCCGATTACCGCGGCGAGATCAAGGTCATCCTGATCAATCTCGGCGCCGAGGCTTTCGTCATCCAGCGCGGCGAACGCATCGCCCAGCTCGTCCTCGCGCCGGTGACGCGGCTTGCCTGGAGCGAAGTGGACGCGCTGGACGAAACGGCACGCGGCGCCGGCGGATTTGGCTCCACCGGGCGCTAGTCCAATTTAATCGGCGAAAGCCCTTGCGCTGCCCCCAAACTTCCCCACATTGATATTCGATAAGAGTGGGAGGTGACGATGAGTGCCCTGTGGCCTGTCTTTGCGATTGTCCTGTTCGTCTGGCTGCTGACGCGCGGCGAGCGGCGCCGCGGGCGGCTTCGCCGGTGGGAGACGGACGCCCGGTATGAGCCCCGCCCGGAGTACCGCGACGACGAGATCGCCCGGCTCAAAGAACGTGTCCGCGCGCTCGAGGAAATCATCACCGGTGACGACTGGCGCCTGCGCCGCGATTTCGACGGGCTCTGACGCGCCCTTTCATTCAACGCCCCTTTGGGGCATGTTTTTCTGCAGGCTTGGAGGACGAGAACATGGATCCGTTTCAGATGGTGGTGCTCATCGTCGCGATCAGCGTCGGGGCAGGGGTCTACCAGACCTATCTGAAGACGAAGGCCAATTCGCGTGCCGACGAGACCACGCAGGCCGATGTGACCTCCATGCGCGACGAGATCAGCAAGCTGAAGGAACGCGTCCGCGTGCTGGAGACGATCGTCACCGACAAGGACCGCGCCCTCTCCGAAGAGATCCGCAAGCTCGCCTGACTGTCTGGTTAACGCCGCCGCGAAAATTCCGCAGAGCGATTTCGCCGGATCGATAGATTGATCGCTTAGGGTAACTCTCGATAGGGAGGCCCCACATGGCGACGTTCGGCAAACAGGTTTCGGCAGCTGGCAGCTCAACCGCCAAGCCCACTTTCGGCAAGAAAGCCGGGCCGGCACCCACGGGCCGCGCGGCGCCTTCCGCCGCCCGCGAGCAACTCTCGCCCCAGGCCCTCGCTTTCCTCCAGGCCGAACGCAGCCGCGCGCCGGAGCCTGCCGCAAAAACACGCGCCCCGGCGCAGCCAGCTTATGCGGCGGCCGCCAGCACCTCCGGAATCCAGGCCGGCAAACCCGTCTGGGGCCGCCGTGTCATCGCAACACTGATCGACAGCGCCGTCTTCCTGGTCCCGCTCGTCCTGATCATCGCCCTCATGGGCCCGCAGCCCGGCACGACCGATGGCCAGTTCGCCGCCGGCTTCATCGGCGTCATCCTCTTCCTAGGGCTTGGCAGCCTCGCCTATGCCATCGGCATGGAAGCCTCGGCGCATCAGGCGACACTGGGCAAGATGGCGGTCGGCGCCATCGTGACCGACAAGACCGGCAGCAAGCCGACGCTCGGCGCCATCATCATGCGCAATACGCTGGGCAAGATGATTTCGAGCTTCACCCCGTTCTACATCAGCTACCTGATGGGCCTCGCCCGCAAGGATCGCCGCTGCCTGCATGACCTCATGGCCGGCACGATGGTCTGCGAAAAAGGCAAGGCGGCCGTGTCCTACGAACAGACGTTCGCCTAGCGCCCGGTGCGCTAGACGAGCATCCCTTCGTCCTTGCGGAACTTCGCGAGCAGGTAGTTCGGCGTATCCTCGATCGTATCGAGCGCGCCGAAGGCAAACGCCTCCCGGTCCAGCACCAGGTCGCGCGGGCGCAGCTGGCGAGAGATTTCGAGGCCTTCGAGGGTGCGCGCGCGCGAGAAGGCCACATAGGCTTGTCCGTGGGCGAACATTCCGGAGTCGAAGTCGATGAACACGTTGTCGAGCGTCAGGCCCTGCGCCTTGTGGATCGTCACCGCATAGGCGAGGCGTAGCGGCACCTGCTTGAACGTGCCGACCACTTCGCGCTTCACCTTCTTGGAATCCATCTCGAAATCGTAGCGGTACTTCTCCCAGGCCGCCGCCTCGATCTCGTAGACGCGTCCGGCGATCTTCACGATCACGCTCTTGGCGCCGAACCCTTCAACATGCGCCAACGTGCCGTTCACCCAGCGCCCCTCGGGGTCGTTGCGGATGAGCATCACGCGGGCGCCGACTTTCAGCTCAAGGTCTGACTCGGTCGGGAAGCTCTTCTCGTCGAACTGGCCCTGCACATCTGCCGGGAAGATCTTCCGCTCGCCCTTCAGCTCCGCCAGCCGCGTCTGGTTGATGCGAAAGGCGTTGGCATTGTTGGGCGTCAGCACGACATGCGTTTCCGAGGCGTCAGAAGCGCTGCGCGTGGAGACAAGTTTTGCCAGCGTCGCCTCGTCATTCGGGGTCACCCGGCCGGAGCGCAGCGCGCCGAGCAAGGCGAGGAAGCGCGGGTCTTCCTGCCGGAACACGTGCTTCAGCGCCAGCAGGGAGAACTCGCCCTCCCGTAAGGCGGGCGCATGGAAGAAATAGTTGCCGCCGAACCGCTCCAGCAGGATCGGGCTTTCCTGGTTGGAGACCACCGGCGGCAACTGGTGCAGGTCGCCCGACAGGATCATCCGTACACCGCCGAACGGGCGTTTGGAGCCGCGATTG
>JBBSDJ010000203.1:0-4063 GCA_038249555.1 Caulobacterales bacterium | reverse complement strand
GCGGATGCTTGGCGGGGTCGAAGAGGCTGGCCTTCAGGGCGGCGGTGATCGCGCTCGGTTGCATCGGGCGCAGGTCGAGTTTGGCAGCGAGGTTTCCGAGGGCTTCGCTGCTATCCATGAAGACAGGGGCGTGGAAGCCGGCGAGCATGGGGAGAAGCTCCGTGAGCGGAACTTCCATGACTGCGGCGATGCCCTCCCCTTCCGAGACGCCCTGCACCCACCAGGTCTGCTCGGGGGGGCGGCGCCGGGCCTGGAGGCAGCCGAGGGCGGGGCCTTCGAGGCCGGCGGGGATGGCCGCTTCGAGGCTGGTGATGCCGAGGACTTTTGCACCGGTGACGAGGGCGAGGCCGCGCGCATAGGCGACGCCGATGCGCAGGCCGGTGAAGCTGCCGGGGCCGGCGACGACGCCGATCCGGGTCAGCTCGGCGAGGGTGACGCCGGCTTCGGCGCAGAGTTCGGCGACGAGGCCCGGCAGTCGGCGTTCCTGGCCGCGCGGCATGGCTTCGCGCCGGTCACACAGGATGTCGCCGTCCCGGATGAGGGCGGCTTCCATTGTGCTGAAGGCGGTGTTGAGGCCGAGCGTAAGCATGGGGCGTGTTAGCGCATCGGGTGGGCGAACGGAACTCTGTCGATTTGCGCGCCGCAGGCCCCTGCGTCAGCCAGGGATCCAGACAGAGAAGAAGGTTTTTTCTTCACCTGGGTCCCAGCCTTCGCTGGGACCTGCGGATCGGGGCTTAGGATTCGGCACTCAAAGGATGCGGCAGGCCTCGTCAAATTCGAGGCGGGGGCTGCGGTCAAACAGCTTGGTCTTGTCGCCATAGCCGAGATTGCAGATCCAGTTGGCGCGCCAGTGCTTGAGCTCGCCTTCGTCGTTCTCGAAGAATTCGCGGTTGACGCCGGCCATGTCGAAGCCACTCATCGGGCCGCAATCGAGGCCGATGGCGCGGGCGGCGATCATCAGATAGGCGCCTTGCAGCGTGCCATTGCGAATGGCGGTTTCGTCGCGGTTGGTGTTGAACCAGTCCTTCGCGCCGGGGGCATGAGGAAAGAGTTTCGGGATCTTTTCCTGGAAAGCGAGATCGTGGGCGATGATCACGGTCCAAGGCGCAGATTCGGTCTTGGCGCGGTTGCCTTCACTCATCAGCGGCAGGAGGCGCTGCTTGCCGGCCGGTGTGTGGACAAACACGAAACGGGCGGGCGAGCAGTTGGCGCTGGTCGGGCCCATCTTGGTCAGGTCATAGACAGCGCGAATGAGGATTTCGGGCACGTCCTTGTCGACGAAACCATTCTGGCTGCGCGCATCGCGGAAGATGACATCAAGGGCGTGATCGTTGACGGGATGGGCCATGGGAAGGTCCTTTTGGAAGCTCTGGAAAGGGAAAGCGGAATGCGCAGAAAGACTAGATCACGGCCTCAACGGCGGTGACTTCCGGCACATACGTGCGCAGCATGTTCTCGATGCCCATCTTCAGCGTCTGCGTGGACGACGGGCAGCCGGCGCAGGCGCCGCGCATGCTGAGCATCACGACGCCGGTGGCGGCATCGAAGCTGCGGAAGGTGATGTCGCCGCCATCCTGCGCCACGGCGGGGCGGATGCGGGTTTCGAGGAGTTCCTTGATCTCGTTGACGATCTCGGCGGTCTCGCCTTCGTAGACGATCTCGTCCTCATCGGACGCGGCGTCGGTATCGACCACCGGCAGTCCGGCCATGTAATGGTCCATGATCGCGGCCAGCACCATCGGCTTGACGTGTTTCCAGTCTTTCGCTGCGGCCTTGCTGATCGAGACGAAATCTGCGCCGAGGAAGACGCGGTCCACACCGTCCACCTGGAACAGGGCGCGGGCCAGCAGGCTGACCTTGGCGCTGGCGGCGTCCGGATAGTCGAACGGACCATGGAAGCCCGCCACCGGCAGTCCGGGCAGGAATTTCACGGTATCGGGGTTCGGTGTCGCTTCAGTCTGGATGAACATGGCGCCTCGCTGTCTGGACCCAGACATGGCGTGCAAAGTGCGTCAGATCAAGGGACAGCGACTTCTGCGGCGGCCGGGCCCGCGGCGGCATCCGTCCCGGCGACGTCTTCCACCATGGCGGGCGCGGGGGCGAGGCGGGCCGCGAGATCGGCCGAAGCCTTCTCCGCTTCGACCAGATAGTAGGCCATGCTGGAGAGGTGGTTGGGCAGGATGGCCGCAGACCCGTGCTGGTTGGACACGAAGGCGGGTTTCATATCGGCGGCGCGCTTCCAGGAGGCTTCAGCACGCGCGAGCGTGGCGGCGAGTTCGGCGTTTCCGGTGAGGCCGTAAGCGCGGGACTTGCCAGCAACGATCAGCTCGTGCGCGAGGTGAGCGCGGGCCTTGGCGGTGTAGAAGGCCGTGATGTCTTCCTTACTGGCGAGCCAGGCGGTCTGTTCGGCATTGATCCGGTCTGAGAGGGCAGCGATGTCTTCCTGCGCCCAGCCGGCGAACAGGCCCATCTCGAGCGGCAGGGTTTCTTCCGGCGAGGGGCGAAGGGCGAGGCCGCGCGAGGCACGCGTGTCGAACCGGTTGAGCGCTTCGGCAGCGGCGGTGAGGCGCGGAAGCATGTCCTCCCCCGGCACGGCCATCAGAAGGCGCGAAGCGGCGGCGAGGTCCCCATCCGGGCCATCGGCATTGGCGGCGACTTCGGAGAGAAGCTTGACGTGTTCGGAGAGGCCGGCGGCGGTCGCTTCCTGCCAGGCGGGCAGCGCGGTGAGACGGGCCTGAGGGTGCCAGCTGGCACGGTCATCGGCCCAGCCTGCCCCGGCGAGTTCGCGCGCGACCTTGTGGATCGCGACACCTACGCCGGATACGGACCAACTCTCATTCGGCGGGAAGACAACCGGGCTGTCATCGATATGGCTGGAGATGACCACAGCGGCAGGATAGGCGCCGATGACGGCGAGCACGAGCATAAGCTTGAAAAATCCGACGATCCGCTTCCAGCCCTTCTGGAAGCTGAGCATCATCGGGCTCGGCTCGGCATGTTCCAGAGAAATGAAGTGTTCCGGCGGGATGGGCGTAGGGCGCGGCTTGGCGCGCAGGTCTTCGTCATACGCCTTCGGAAGCTTCGCTGCAGCAGAGCGTGAGGGCATGGGTTTACGCCTGTCCTGAGCGGGTGGCCGGGTCGATGTCATCTGCTGCGACTATGCGGTCAACAGCGTGGCAATAACAGGGCGGGACTGCATGAAATTTCGGATAACCACCCCTATTGCCTACAGAAAGCGCATTAACCAGCCGGAGGAACGATCTCTGCTTTTGTGACAACTTCGGCCTCGGTGCCGGATTCGTCCGTGAACGTCAGGATGACATCGACCTGAGACCCCGCCTCGATCGGGCCGACCCCGAACAGCATCAGATGGTTGCCGCCCCGCTCGAGCACGAGGGGCGTGTCTTCGGAGACCGGGAAGCTTTCGACCTTACGCATCTGCATCATGTCGTTTTCCATCGACATCGTGTGCAGTTCGACATTCCGGGCCGCATCGGTGCGGGCGCCGGTCAGGGTGACGGGGCCGCCCTTGACCGAGACATACATGCCGCCGCCGGTGATATCGCGGCCTTCGGGCGGTTCGACAATGAAGGCATCCTTCACTTCGATAACGGCTGCGCCGTCAGCGGCGGGCGCCGCCGCGGTTTCGCCGCAGGCCCCGAGCAAGAGCGCGGCAGGCAGGATGAGGCTGGGCAGGAAACGCATGGGGCAATCCTCCTAAGGGCTTTAACAGGAAGATGCGGAGCGTCGGCCCGAAAGACAAGCGCTGCTTGCGTCGCAGGCTGCTTAAGGGCGCCAGAAGCCGACGACGCGGCGGACTTCGTCCATGATCGGCGCGGCGATGGCGTTGGCGCGTCCGGCGCCATCTGCGAGCACGCGGTCGATGCCTGCCGGGTCTGCAAGAATCTCGCGGAAGCGTGTGGTGATCGGGGCCATGTGGGCGACGGTGACATCCGCCAGCGCAGGCTTGAAGACGCCGAAGCCCTTGCCCTCGAACTCGGCGAGCACACTCTCGACGCTGCGGCCGGAGAGCGCGGCATAGATGCCGACGAGGTTTTCGACT
>JBBSDJ010000202.1:0-4162 GCA_038249555.1 Caulobacterales bacterium | reverse complement strand
GTCATTAACGCACTCGGCGGCCAGATCGTCACCGGCGCTCCTTTCTCGAACCGTGTTGCCTACAACTTCGGCTCCGAGAACGAGATCGACAACTCGGGTATCTCGCTGCAGGGCGATTATGATGCCGGCTTCGCCACGCTGACCTCGATCACAGCATTCCGCACTTCGGACCTGTCACAGAACGCTGACTCGGACTTCTCGAGCGCTGACCTGATCGGCCGTAACGCCAACACGACCAACATCGAAACCTTCACCCAGGAACTCCGTCTTACGTCTTCGGGCGATGGCGCGATCGACTGGATGATCGGCGGTTTCTACTTCGACGAAAAAGTGGCGATCGAGAATGACTTCCAGTTCGGAACGGATTTCCGCGGTTATGTGAACGCCCTTTCCGGCGGCGCGATCTCGCAGATCGAAGGTGCGCTCGGACTGCCGATCGGCACGACCTTCGGCCAGGCTGGCCAGGGCCCACGCGAGTCGTTCGGCCAGGACAACCAAGCCTACTCGTTCTTCGGCACGGTGGACTGGCATGCCACGGATCGCCTGACCGCGACCCTCGGCGTGAACTACACGAACGATGAAAAGTCCGCATTCGGCTCGGCCACGAACACCGATTCGTTCTCGGCACTGAACCTGACGCAGGTTGGCTATAACCTGGTGTTGCAAACCCTGCTCGCCCAGAACGGAGTCAGCATCACCAACCCGGCCCAAGTCGGCGCTTTCATCCAGGGCAATCCAGCGGCCTACGCGGCCATACAGCAGGGCGCTCTCGGTGTGGCCCGTAACTTCAACCCGAACACCCCTGCGCAGACCCGCAACCCGCTTGCTGCGCTGACAGCCCTTCAGTTCTTGCCGCCCTTCCTCGCGTTCCCGAACGCTGTGGAAGATGGCCAGACGAACGACAGCGACACGACCTACACTCTGCGCCTTGCCTATGACGTCAACGACAACTTCAACGTCTACGGCTCGTATGCGACCGGCTTCAAGGCAACGTCCTGGAACCTGTCGCGCGACTCGCGCCCCTTCGGCACCGATTTCGTGGCCGGAAGCCAGCGAGTCGTTGACCCGGTCACCGGACAAGTGTTCGCGGCGCCTGCGTCGCCGATCACGAACGCCGGTCTCGGCGTAACGAACCTGACCTCGGGCACTCGCTACGCAGGTCCGGAAACGGCTGAAGTGTTCGAAATCGGCCTCAAAGCGGCATTCGATACCTTCGCGTTCAACGTGGCACTCTTTGATCAATCGATCGAAGGCTTCCAGTCCAACGTCTTTACCGGCGTCGGTTTCTCGCTGGCCAACGCCGGCAAGCAGTCGACCCAGGGCCTCGAAGTCGATGCGACGTGGAACGCGACCGAGAACCTGATGCTGACCTTCGCAGGTACGTTCCAGGACCCGGTCTATGACAGCTTCACCGGCTCCACGACCGGCGACATTTCCGGCACGACCCCTTCAGGTATACCGGAGACAGCGACATCGACCTCGGCGACCTACAGCTTCGACGTGAAGAACCTCGCCGCTTTCGTTCGGGCCGACTGGCAGTACGAAAGCCCCGTGGCTTACTTCGATGCGGTTGGCACCGGCTTCATCGGCACCGACAACAATGCCCTGCTCGGCTACGAGAAGGAAATCAGCACGATCAACGCTTCGGCCGGTTTCACGACCGAAGGCGGACTGGGTGTGACCTTCTGGGGTCGTAACATCTTTGACGACCAGTACATCACGACGGCATTCCCGGGCGTCGCCCAGGCCGGTACCCTTTCGGGCTATCCCAGCGCGCCGCCGACCTATGGCGTGACGATCCGCAAGTCGTTCTAAGCGGCTTGAACTTCAATTGCGGGAGGCCCCGCCGGAAACGGCGGGGCTTCTTTCATTTCAGGACTTGTAAGTGGCGCGCAGGGCCGCTGCCGCCAGCAGCAGGCTGATCGCCTCGAACGCGATGAAAACGGCGAAGGACGGTGTTGGCGGCGGCCCAAGGAGCAGAGCCGCGGCGCGGGCGAAGACGTAGCCGCCCATGTAGACCACGAGGAACCACAGGGCGGGCTGCCGGAGGGCTGCGCGCAGGGCGCCGGCGCCGCACAGCAGGCCCGCAGCGAGGCTCACGCCGCCATAGATGCCCCGGAGCTCGTAGGCGCCATTGGGGCCGCCCACCTCGACACCCAGGCCGGCCGCCATGCCGAGGGGATTGAGCAATGAATAGAGCCCGAAGGCGATGAACATCAGCGCCATGAGCGCGAGGAAAATCCGGATCAACATGCCGCAAGAGCTAGCACCGTGCGGAGAGGAAGCAATGGCGGCTGAAAGGTGCGCTCCTGAGCAAGTGTCTCCTATATATAAGGCAGACGGCGCGGCAGCGCCCCATCCGGAGCCGACATGACACCGCCGACCCGCCAGCCGCCGATCATCAACGCCCCCTGGCCTGTAGCTGGATTTGCCTTGGTTCTTGTCGTGGCTCACCTGTTGATCAGCCTGCTGCCGACGCGGCTTCAGAATGCAGTCTTTTACTTTGGAGCCTTGTTTCCAGAGCGTTTCTGGTCTTCGTCCGAGGCGCCCTCCCTGGCTGGTTTGCCGCCCTACTCCAATGCCTTCGAGGCGTTCCTGCCGATGGTCGCCAGCGCCTTCATCCACGCGGACTGGATGCATGTGATCCTCAATGCGGCGTTCCTGGTCGCCCTCGCCAAGCCCTTGCTGGAGCTGATGCGTAGCGTCTGGCCCGGGCGTGAGCCCGCCGCCTCGATGCTTTTGCTGGCCGTCTTCCTCTTCGCGCAAGTCGCGAGTAGCCTGACCTTCCTCGCCCTTAGCTTTCCCGATGGCGGGCCTGCAGTGGGTGCATCGGGAGGAATCAGCGGCCTTCTGGCTGCGGTCCTGCTGATACGCGAAGGGCCGGGACGCTGGCTGCTCAGCCAGCGATTCCTGGTCGCCAGTTCACTGTTTGTGGTCGCCAACGCCGTTTTTGCCTTCATCGGACCCAGTCTCCTGGGCGCCAACATCGCCTGGCAGGCGCATGTCGGTGGTTATGTCGGGGGCGCGCTGTTCATGCGGATGGTGCTGTGGCGCATGCAGCTGCGGCGCGCCTGACGGTCTGACCCCAATTCAGAAGCCAGTCGATTCGGGGGCAGGGGTGTGTTATCCTGCCGCAGGCGCTGGTTTACAAAGTCTCCTCAATGAGCAACCGCGCCAGCGGAACGGGAGGTCCGGGCGATGATTGTTGAGCAGATCCTGAACGACAAGGGCCGTGTTGTGGTGACCCTGCGGGCCGACCATACCTTGAGAGAGGCGGCCCAGCTGCTGGACGACAAGAAGATCGGCGCCGTCGTGGCGCTCGGGCTGGATGACAAGATCATCGGCGTGCTTTCGGAACGCGATATCGTGCGCCAGGTGGCCAGGCATGGCGCGGAGGCGCTGGACATGCCGGTGAGCGGGGCGATGACGCGCTCGGTCGTCACGGTGCATGCTTCTACGCCCATAGACGAGGCCCTGCAGACCATGACGGATCGCCGGATCCGCCACCTCCCAGTCGTCCACAATGACCGCCTGACCGGCGTTATATCGATCGGCGACCTGGTGAAATGGAAGATCGCCGAGGCGGAGTCCGAGGCGAATGCGATGAAGTCTTATCTCTCCGCGCAGTTCTGACCCGACACAGAAATATCATTGAACCTGTGCAATTCGGTGTTTTAGGGCTTGCGGGCTTCGAAGCACCCGAGTATCCCGCGCACTTCGCTGAGCCGGCCCCTTGGGCGGGCGATGCGGAAGACCCTCAAATGGTCGCCTCTTGGAAGAAAAGGGCTTGCCCTTTCCCCCGAACAGCGGCTATATGTGCGGTTCCTCTGAACGCCTGAATTTTTGGGCCGAGACAATCGGTTTAAGAGTTCTGTTCGCTCTAAAAACGGCAGGCTTTGTGGTTAATCCACTGAACTGCAGAAGAGCGCAAAAAGGGTGTTGACGGGAAAAAGACCGGCTGTATAAGCCGCCACTTCGCCGGAACCTGAGGGCTCCGGCAACAATCTTCGGAAGCTCCGGTTTCCAGCTGTTTGACATCGTAAGAGATAGGAAGAGAAACGCAGGCGGCGTGACGGCTTGCGGACATCGCGAGATGTCCAAAACGATCACGACGGATGTGTTTCTTTAGAGAATTCTTTTATCCATCGATCAGGCTTCGGTC
>JBBSDJ010000201.1:0-4188 GCA_038249555.1 Caulobacterales bacterium | reverse complement strand
GAACAGGCGCCTGGCCACTTCGCGGATCCCGAGATAGACGCCCTTCGCCGTGACCGGGGAGGGATCACCACTCGCCGCAGCGCCCTCATCGAGCCCCGCTACAAACCGCGTTTCCTCGCGCACGGTTGCCATGTCGGAGACATCCACGCCGACATCTTCGGCGGTGTAATACCTGCCCTGCAGGCTTTCCACGGCGCGGCCGAAGGCGCGGAAAAGCTCCGGCGATTTGCCTGACTTGGGATCGCCCCAGATCACGGCCTTGCCCCCGCCCAGCGGAATACCCGCCATCGCGTTCTTGTAGCTCATGCCCTGCGAGAGGCGCAGGACATCGGTCAGCATTGCCTCGCCCGTGGGATAGTTCCACATGCGGCAGCCGCCGGCGGCTGGGCCGAGCGCCGTGGAATGCACTGCAATCACACATTTCAGGCCGGTCGCCGCGTCGTGGAAGGCATGCACGCCCTCATGGGCGTCGAAAGAGGGGTGATCGAACATCCGCGCGACTCGAAAAAGGGTTTCAATTGAAACAACTTCCGCCGCTCTACCCGCCGTGCTGGCGCTGGGTCAACCTGCGCAGGTCCGCTGCCCAGGCGCCGCATTGACACCTTTGCAGGGTTTGCGGCGTAAGGTGCCCGCGCATGCAGCTCCGGTCGGTCATCTACGCGCTGGGAATAATGATCCTGCTGGTCACAGCGGCGATGATCCCGTGTGCTCTGATCGACATCGCGGACGGGAACGGCATGGCGCACGTGTTTCCGGTTGCAGGCGCGATCTCGGCCCTGATCGGCAGCCTCTTCTGGGTCATGGCGCGTAGCGGCGACATGAACATCGGGCAGCGCGAAGCTTTCCTTCTGACCGTCAGCATCTGGGTCGTCATCAACGCGGTCGGCGCGCTGCCATTCCTGGTGTCGGGTTACTCCGTCACGGACTCCTTCTTCGAAAGCGTCTCCGGCATGACCACCACTGGCGCGACGGTTTTCACCGGGCTCGAAAACATGCCGCGCGGCCTCCTGCTCTGGCGGTCCATCCTGCACTGGATCGGCGGCGTGGGTATCATCGTGACGGCGGTCGCCATCCTGCCGCAGCTGCGCGTCGGCGGCATGCAGCTGTTCAACCTCGAAAGCTCGGACCGGACGGGAAAGTTCCTGCCGAAGGTCAGCGATATCGCGGCCTATATCGGCTTTGCCTATGTCGCACTCTCGATGCTCTGCGCGCTGCTTTATGGCATGTCGGGCATGGACTGGTTTGATGCGATCAACCATTCGATGTCGACACTCGCGGCCGGCGGCTTCTCGACCTATGACGCCTCGTTCGCGCAGTTCAACGGCACGCCGGCAATTTATGTGGCGATCGTCTTCATGGCGATTGCCGCCATGCCGTTCAGCCTGTTCGCCATCCTGCTTCTTAAAGGCAATGCCGGGCCTCTGCTGCGCGATCCGCAGCCGCGCCTGTTCCTGGCGCTTGTTTTCATCATTTCACTGATGATCGTCGTCTACCGCGAAACACACCTTGGACTGGAGACCCTCCCTGACCGTTGGGAAGAAGCGACGCACGCGGTCTTCAGTGTCGTCTCCGTGATGACAGGCACCGGGTTTGCGACCAAGCCGTATGACACCTGGGGCGATCCCGTCATTGCGCTCATCCTGTTCGCGACCTTTCTCGGCGGCTGCGCCGGTTCGGCGGCGGGCGGGATCAAGATGTTCCGTCTGGAGATCACCGCCAAGGCGATTCGCGCCTGGTCGCAGCGCATGGTGCAGCCGCACCGCAAGGCGCCCATCCGTTATGCCGGACGTATTGTCGATGAAGACACGCTGCAGTCGGTGATGGTCTTCCTGTTCCTGTATCTCGTCACCTTCATGGTGTCGGCGGCGCTGCTCTCCTTCAGCGGCCTCGACACAATGTCGGCGATCTCGGCCGCCGCCGCATGTGTTTCGAATGTCGGCCCGGGCCTCGGCCCGGTCGTCGGCCCCTCCACGAACTATGCCAGCCTGAATGACTTCGCGACCTGGGTCTGCACGGTGACCATGCTGCTCGGCCGGCTCGAGTTCATGGTCATCTTCGCGGTGCTGACGCCCCGCTTCTGGCGCGGCTGAGGCGCTACAGGCCCAACGCCTGCCACACCATCCGGACCGCGACGAGCGCGAGCAGCAGTCCGAACAGCTTGCGCAGATTGTCCGCAGGCAGACGGTGCGCCAGCGCCGCGCCGACCGGCGCCATCAGCACGGTGAACACCGAGATCAGCGCGAAGGCCGGCAGGTTCACGAAGCCGAGGGACAGCGGCGGCAAGCCCTCCCGGCTCCAGCCCACAATAATTGCGGCGATCGCGCCCGGCAGGCCGATCGCAACGCCCCAGCCGGCTGCCGTGGCCACCGCACGGTGGATCGGGGTAGCAAACAAGGTCATCAGGCTGACGCCGAACGTGCCCCCGCCAATCCCCATCAGGGCCGACAGCGTGCCGATGCCGGTCCCGAGCGCGGCCCGCCCTGTGCCCGTCGGCATCTGGTCAGCCAGTCTCCAGCTCGGCCGGCCAAAGATCATCTGCGCCGACAGCAGCACGAGAAGCGTCCCGAACAGGCCGAGCAGCATCTGTTTAGACATCAGTCCCGAAAGCCCGATGCCACACGCCGCGCCGAACATGATCCACGGCGTCCAGCTCCGGATGATCCCCCAGTCCACGGCGCCGTGGCCATGGTGCGCCGCCACGCTGCGCGCGGACGTCAGGATGATCGTCGCGAGGGACGTGGACACCGCCACGTGCATGGCGGTTTCGCTGAACCCCATCCCGTCGAACAGGAAGAATAATACCGGCACGATCACGGCGCCGCCGCCAATTCCGAACATGCCGGCGACGAGGCCTGCGAACAGGCCGACCGCAATGAGCGACAGGATCATGCCGCCATACTGGGAGAGGAAATCAGCCATCGGCCCGCCTTAAAGGCCGGGGGCCGCCTTGTCGATCATCCTGTGACGGCCGGAAAACTCAATGATGGTGGTGATGCGGCTCGGTATTGATCTTGCCGCACTTGCCGCACTTGATGATGACGCCGTGGGCGTCGCGGTGGGAGACATTGATCAGCAGCTTCGTCTTGCAGCCACCGCACCGGTAGGTCTCGTCGCCGCCGCCTTCGTGGACGGGCGCGCCGGCCTTGTGCTCGATCACGTTGGCGCCTTCGGCCTCCTGCGGCGTGAGGAGGATCATGTCGAATTGGGGCATAGGCGCGGCCTTTCGGGAAAACGGGTTGATCAGCAGCGCCGTGTTTCCACCACCCCGCGCCATTTTTCAATGCTGCTTCGGGTTTGGGCGACTGGACGCTACCAGACGCCCGCGTTCTTGAGGGCGGCGTCGAGGCTGGGCGGCAGGTCAATTGCTGCCTCGCCGGACTTCAGGTCCCGCGGCGCCTCGCCCGGCTTCAGGTAGCGCCAGCCCTGGAACGGACGCTTGGGCTGGGCATAGGTGCGCACCAGCTCGGGATCGAACACCAGTTCGCACATTGTCTTGCCGTCCTCGTCCGGCACCGAGCGGATGTCGATGATGCGCTGGCGGACGCGGATTGCGCGCTTGATGACCCAGTAGATCGAGCCGCCATCCAGCATCTCCTCGGCGCGTTTCGGCGCCATCCGCGTGTGGTGCACGGGATTGGGCAGCTTTTTCATGAGGCGTTGCTGCCAGTCGGCCAGATCATCGATATCGTCTGCGCCGACGCAGAGCTTGACCATGTGAATCGTCATGTGCCTGAGTCTAACGCCCCGGCGACGAGGGTCCAGAGGCCATCTGTAGCGCTTCGGCCCGCCGGGCGTCATACGCCGCCTCGGCGTCAGTACTCGCAAAGAAGAAGTAGACGTCCGTCACTTTCGCCTCGAACCGCCGCTCGATGCGCTTGAAGGCGGCGCGGGCCTCCAGATCGATCGTGAAGCCGGAGACATAGGAAAAGCCCCAGCGCGGCTCGGTCTTCAGCAGGTAGCTCTGCTCGTAGCGGGTGAGCTTGCCGCCCGAGGGCCCGTTCACGGGCTTCGGCAGGGTGTAGTCGATGCGCTGGAACCGCTCGCCAACCGGATCGAGCCAGGCGGTCGCCTTGAGGCGCTCGGCTGCCCAGACATCGAATTCGGTGTCGTTGTAGTTCGGCTGGTGGCGGAAATTGATGCGCCAGGCATCCCCGTCCGAGTTCACATCGACCGACGGCCCGAGGCTCT
>JBBSDJ010000200.1:0-4198 GCA_038249555.1 Caulobacterales bacterium | reverse complement strand
TCCTCTTCGCGGTACTGGCCGCCGAAGGCCCAGCCAATGTTGCCGTCGCCAAGCTCAATCGGCAATTGTCCGCTCAGCACGCCTTCAATTACCGTCAGTTTGTATTCCTGCTCGGTAAACGTGTCTTCGAGGATGAAGTCGAGGACGGCTGGGGAGTTGGCTGCGCCAGGGACAAAGTTCGGATTCGTCGCGCCTGTGATGACGTTGGTCTGAATCCCGGTTGAGAAGGGGTTGAACCAGAGACATCCGTTTGCACCCGGAGTATTCGCGGCCACATTGCAGCCCGCGCCGCCGAGCCCGCGAAGGGCCAGGGCGTAACGGTTGATAACCGTGTCTTCGTTCGTGCGGCGGCCAACCTGCGAGCCCGTTGTGAACGACGCGGCATAGTTGATTGATTCCGTGAGTTCGCCCTTCAGTTCAGCGGAAATGCGATAGTGCTCGAACTCCCTGAAGCTGCGTTCGGAGCCGCGTCCACCTGCCAAGGCATTGCCTGCCCAGCCGAGCGGGCGCGTCGCAATGAGGAACGCCCCTGCTGTGCCTGCGGGCACTGAAGCCGGGCTTTGACCGATCAGCGCGGCAAAGCCAGGGTTGGTGATTGGAACGAAGAATTGCCCGGGCACGATGGAGGCATCTGCCGTTGGACCGCTCGCGCCACCGACAGGCGGGAAGGACGGCGAGAACGCAATCTGCGGCACTTCGGTGGCCGAATAGAAGGCCTGGAGCGACAGGTTGTGTTTTTCGTTCAGATCGAAATCGGCTTTGCCGAGCACCTGGTAACGGTTCTCTTCTTCCACGATGTTGTCGAACGGCGTGAATTGGAAGCCGCACACCGGTGTTGCGCCGGAGAAGTGGAGTTCGCCTCCGATGACCCCGCATCCCGGATCACGGCGGACACCGCCACCAGCAATCGCGGGCGAAAATGCGCCGTTTACAGGAAGAAAGGCGCCCGGATTGCCGACCAGCGACCAGCCGCCCTGCGGGTTGCCGAGATAATCGCGGATGGCCCAGTCGCGTTCGGTGGTCGCCAGCTCCGAGCGGTGCTGGTAGCCTGCGGCGAGCAGGAAGTTTCCGAAATCGGTGTCCCAGCCGCCGACAGCGTTGACGGTGTAATCGCCGTCGGAGCCGTCCACGAACTTGTAGTCGCCGCCCACTTCGAAGCCGTCGAAGTCGGTGCGGGTGATGAAGTTCACAACACCTGCGACAGCGTCAGAGCCGTAGGTTGCCGCCGCGCCGTCTTTCAGGATTTCGATCCGGCCGATTGCGGCCAGCGGCAGGATGTTGGTGTCGACCGCGCCGCTGCCTGCGAAGGCGAACGGGTTGGACGCCAGGCGTTTGCCGTCGAGCAGCACGAGGGTGCGGGACGCACCGAGGCCGCGCAGGTTGACCGTGCCCGAGCCTTCAGAGCCCTGGGCGCGTCCGTCGAACTGGTTGGTGTCGCCGAGCACGCCGCTGGAGACCGGCAGCGACTTGATCAAGTCAAGCGCGGACGGGTTGCCTTGCAGCCTGAGGTCTTCCGCCGTCAGCACATCGACGGGCAGTGCCGCGTCTTCTGGTGTCCCTTGAATCAGCGAGCCGGTGACGGTCACCGTCTCAAGCTTGCGTTCGTCTCCGTCCTCTTGCGCCTGGGCCACAAAAGAGCTGCTCAGCGCAATGGCCGACGCGTAAAATAGCATTCCCTTGAAAGTTTTCATTGGTTTCCTCCCGAAACTGTTACGGTCTGCGCAAGCTTTTGCCGCTTGTCATGAATTTGACCAATTACCATCATTGAGCGTCTGCAACGCAGTGCAAGTAGTCTTCTGTGCTGCGGTGCTGCATGCTAAATCGGAACCTTCGACGCTCCACATACCGTTACGGAAGGCCGAACTCCCTTGGGTTACGTAGAAGATACGCAAAAGTCTGAAAAAGGAACTGAAAGGCCACCCTTCCTGCAACTTGCGGGAAAATTTGCCGATCCGGTGCAGGCTGCAAACTTTCCGCAACAAGTGTTGCGCTGGCGCAACCAGCGATGGGCGGAGGCCGTAGGCCTCGGCAGCCTCAGCGATTCCAGCTGGGCGCAGCACTTCGCGCGCTTCGATCCCCTGCCCGCCAACCTGCCGCAGCCGCTCGCGATGCGTTATCACGGCCACCAGTTCGGCACCTACAATCCCGACCTCGGCGACGGGCGCGGCTTCCTGTTTGCGCAGGTGCGTGACACCGCTGGCCGCCTGCTGGATCTCGGCACCAAGGGGTCCGGCCAGACGCCCTGGTCACGGCGCGGCGATGGCCGGCTGACCCTGAAAGGCGGAGTGCGGGAAATCCTGGCGGCCAGCTATCTCGAAGCGCTCGGCGTCAACACGTCCAAGGCGTTCAGCCTGTTCGAGACCGGCGAGTCGCTGGAGCGCAATGACGAGCCCTCGCCCACCCGCGCCTCGGTGCTGGTGCGCCTGTCGCACAGCCATGTCCGTTTCGGTACGTTCCAGCGCTGCGCCTACCTGGATGACCGCGAGGCGATGGCGGACCTCGTCAATTACTGCGTCGCCGAATTTCATCCGGACGCCGACGACCCGGACATGTCCCGCAAGGCCTGCGCGCTGCTGGAGCGGATCGCCGTCGCCACCGGCAAGATGATCGGCCAGTGGATGGCCGCCGGCTTCGTGCACGGCGTGATGAATACCGACAATTTCAACATCACCGGCGAGACCTTCGATTTCGGCCCCTGGCGATTCCTGGCCCAGTCCGATCCGAACCTCACCGCCGCCTATTTCGACCAGAACGGTCTCTACCGTTTCGGCCGCCAGCCCGTGCAGGGCGGCTGGGCGTTGCAGCAACTTGCCTCCGCCCTCCTCCTGCTGGCGGAGGCCGAAGACCTCGCCGCGTCGCTGGCGCCTTACGAGGCGGCCTATCGCGACAGCTTTGCCGCCCATACCCATGCCCTGCTCGGGCTCACGCCGCTGGGCGATCCGGCAAAGGACATCGGCCTGCTGCAGGCCTTCTACGGCTGGATGACCGACAGCGGCGCGAGTTGGCCGCAGACTTTCTTCGACTGGTTCTGCGCCGATGAAGCCCGCGCCGCCGCCTCGCCCCAGGCCGCGTTCTATGCGCACCCGTCCTTCGCGCCGGTGCGGGCCGCGCTGCTCGCTCGCACGCCGCTGCGGCCCGAGCGGCTGTCGCATGGCTACTTCCAGAAGCCCTCGCCCGTCAGTCTCGTCATCGAGGAGGTCGAGGCGCTGTGGGATCCCATCGCGGCGTCTGATGACTGGTCGGCCTTCAAGGCGAAGACGGGTCATATCGAGGAGGCCCGGCAGGCGCTCGGCCTCTGACCCGAAGAAAGGCTTGATCTGCAAGGGCCCTGCGGGGCACTTACCGGCCATCGCCTGAGGAGACTGCCCATGACCGACGCGCCCCGTTCCGGCCCGCTCACTGGCGTGCGTATCATCGACATGAGCACGGTCGTGCTGGGCCCTTTCGCGACGATGATCCTCGCGGATCTCGGCGCCGAAGTGATCAAGATCGAGCCGCCCGGAAAGGGCGACACGATGCGCTATGCCGGCAGCTCGCCGACCGGCGATCTCGGCCCGATCTACATGGCGCTGAACCGCAACAAGCGCTCCATGACGCTCGACGCCAAGACGCCCGAGGGCAAGGCGGCGCTGACGGAGCTCCTGAAGACCGCTGACGTGTTCTTCCACAATGTCCGCCTCGCCGGGATGGAGCGCCTCGGCTTCGGCTATGAGCAAGTGAAGGCGCTGCGCCCCGGCATCGTCTATGTCCACTGCGCCGGTTTCGGCAAAGGCGGCCCTTACGAATTCCGGCAGGCCTATGACGACCTTATCCAGGGCGCCTCCGGATTTGCCGACCTTAACGCCATCCGCTCCGGCGGGCGGCCCGAATACGCGCCCTCCCTCGTTGCCGACAAGACGGCGGGCCTGTTCGCGACCTATGCGACGCTCGCCGCCCTCTTCCACAAGGCGAAAACCGGCGAGGGCCAGTTCGTGCAGGTGCCGATGCTCGAATGCTTCACCTTCTTCAACATGGTGGAGAACCTCTATGGCGAGACCTTCATTCCGGCCCGGGGCAAGCTCGCCTATACGCGCTCCGTCAACCCGAACCGGCGCCCCTACCCCACGCTGGACGGCTATATCGGTCTTGTTCCGTACTCGGATCAGCAATGGGAAAAGTTCTTCGAGATCGGCGGCATGCCGGATGTGTTCAGGGATCC
>JBBSDJ010000199.1:0-4224 GCA_038249555.1 Caulobacterales bacterium | reverse complement strand
GGTCCTGGTCTGGGGTGTTCAGTTCGCGGATGAAAGCTACCGCGTACCGTTGGTCTTCCTTGTCCTGGCCTACCTGCTGCACACGACCGGCGAGCTGTGCCTGTCTCCGGTTGGTCTCTCGATGATCACCAAGCTGTCACCGGCAGCGGTTGTCAGCTTCATGATGGCGGGCTGGTTTCTGTCGTCTGCCTTCGCACAATATGTAGCGGGCCTCATCGCCCAGTTCACCGCGAGCGATACTGTGGCGGGGCAGGTGCTCGATCCCGGCAAGGCGCTCGCGACCTATTCGGACGTGTTCTGGAGCCTTGGCGTGGTTGCGATCATCCTCGGCATCCTGCTCGGCGCGGGCAGTTTCCTGCTGAAATACCTGGGCCATGGCAAAGCCGGACGCCTGGCCAGCAAGTCTGCCCTGGAAGCCGAAGCCGCACGGGGCGTTGCGGAGTAGGCCTTGACGCAGGAACCGGGAAAACCTGCGGGCGATTTCGATTATGACCAGCCGGGCCTTCGCTACGCCGCGATGCGGCAGCCAGATCCGCGGATTGCGGAGCAGATCCGGGTTGCCCTCGGCGAGGCGAAGACGGTGCTGAATGTCGGGGCGGGCTCGGGTAATTACGAGCCGGCGGACCGGACGGTGGTGGCGCTGGAACCGTCGGCGGCGCAGCGGGCCCAGCGTCCGGCGGGCGCCGCACCGTGCGTGATCGGCACCGCCGAGGCCCTGCCGTTCGATGACAAGTCGTTCGATGCAGTCATGGCCTCGCTGACAATTCATCAGTGGCCGGATCTTGAGCGGGGGCTTGCCGAGCTGAAACGCGTGGCGCGCGGGCGCATCGCCATCCTGACGTTTGATCCTGGCCGGATCGCGTCTTTCTGGTTTTACGGATACCTGCCGCCGCAGGCCAATGCCGAGCGCAAGCGGATGCCGGAGTTTGCACGCCTCGCGGCGCTACTTGGGCCTGACACGTCGTTCGAGACGGTGCCTGTGCCTTTCGACTGCACGGACGGGTTCAACGAGGCTTTCTTCGGCCGGCCGGAACGCTTCCTCGATCCGGCCGTGCGCGCGGCGCAGTCGCTCTGGTCGTTCCTCGGGCCGGACATGGAAGCCGACATTGTCCGCAGGCTGACGGCTGATCTGGACTCCGGGGCGTGGGACGCCGCCCATGGGCACCTGCGCACCCAGCCCACGTTCGACGGATCGCTGCGGCTGGTCATGACCCGGATGTAGAGCGCCAGCCCGCGCCGCCAGAGGTTGCAGGTTTAACTCGGGGCGGTTATGTTCAAAGCAGAGGTTGCGGGAGGAAATCCGTGAGAATCGCAACGGCTTGTCTCGCGCTTGTGCTCACGGTGTCCGGAGCGGCATTTGCCGAGACGCACGCGGGGGTGCCGGAAGACCGGGAGACCCAGCCCATCGCGCCGCCGACGCCGTCCTTTCCTGTGCTTGCAGCCTATATGAAGGTATCGGGCCGGTGTGACGTACACTTCAACGTCGATGCCGGCGGACGCACGAAAGACATCCAGCCGCTCTGCACGCACCGGGTGTTCTGCAAGAGCGCGCGCGACGCCGTCGGATCCGTGACGTTTGAGCCGAAGATGGAAGGTGGCCGCAAGGTTGAACGCCGGAACGTGGTTTATCCCTTGTGGTACACGGTCGACAACGGCATGGACCCCGACAGTGTCAACGCATGGCTTGCGGCCAAGGAACTTATTGCCTGCTCCGGGTATCCGGTCTCCTAGCCGCCGGCGCGTCAGCCCGCGCCGCCGACCGTCAGTGAGCGGACTTTCAGCGTCGGCTGGCCAACGCCGACCGGCACCGATTGTCCGGCCTTGCCGCACACGCCGACGCCGTCATCCATCGCGAAATCGTTGCCGATCATGGTGACGTCGGAAAGCGCGGTGGGCCCATGGCCGATCAGCGTGGCGTTCTTGACGGGCGCGACGATCTTCCCGTTCTCGACGAGATAGGCCTCGGTGCACTGGAAGACGAAGTTGCCGGACGTGATGTCGACCTGGCCGCCGCCAAAATCGACGGCCCAGAGGCCGCGCTTGATCGAGGCGACGATGTCTTTCGGGTCGTCGTTGCCTCCGAGCATCACGGTGTTGGTCATGCGCGGCATGGTCTGGGATTCGTAGCTTTCGCGGCGGCCGTTGCCGGTGGGCTGCATGCCCATCAGGCGGGCGTTCATCCGGTCCTGCATGTAGCCCTTGAGGATACCGTCCTCGATCAGCACGGTGCGCTGGGTCGGCGTGCCTTCATCGTCGAAGGAGAGCGAGCCCCGCCGGGCGTCGATCGAGCCATCATCTATGATCGTCACGCCCTTGGCGGCGACCTGTTCGCCGATGCGCCCGGCATAGACGCTGGTGCCCTTGCGGTTGAAGTCGCCTTCGAGGCCGTGCCCGACCGCTTCGTGCAGCAGCACGGCTGGCCAGCCGGGGCCGAGCACGACTTCCATCTCGCCGGCCGGGGCGGGGATTGAATGCAGGTTCACTTCGGCTTTCTGGATCGCGCGGCGCACCATGGCCTGCCAGCGCGAGGGCTCGATCCACTCATCGTAGGCGGCGCGCCCACCGGCGCCAGCGCCGGCTGATTCGCGGCGGCCATTTTCCTCGAGCGTGACGGAGACGTTGAGCCTGACGAGCGGGCGGACATCGTGGAACTGAGCGCCATCGGGGCGGAGGATGTCGACTTCGGTGTGGCTACCGGACAGCGACACCGATACCTGCACCACGCGCGGATCGGCAGCGCGGGCGAAGGCGTCGATTTCAGCGAGCAGGCTCGTCTTGTCGGTGAACGCAGGATTCAGCGTCGGATCAATCGGCGGGTAGAGGCGGCGGTTGGTGGGCTGCGGGCCTGCGGCCAGCTTGCCGGAATAGCCGCGCTTCGCTTGGGCGGCCGTGCCCGCCGCGCGCCGGATCGCCTCGAGGGTGAGCTGCGAGGCGTAACCCGCGCCTTGTGATTCGCCGGCGACTACGCGCAGGCCGAAGCCCTGGTCGGTGTCGTAGGCAGCGGATTTCAGCCGCCCATCGTCAAACACGAAGCTCTCCGAGCGGGAACGCTCGATGTAGAGATCGGCGTCGTCAGCGCCCCTGGCCGCATCGGCAAGCAGGGGCAGGGCATCGGTCACATCGAAAGGCAGGGGTGTATCGGTCATCCATGCAACATGTGGCCGTCCGCGCCGCGCTGCAAGCGGGAAGGTTCAGGGCTCAGGCGGTATGACGGCGGACGCGAGGGATGAGGTTGGGCGCGCGGCGCGGACCGGAGACCCGGATCCCACCGGCGATGCTGCCGAGAATAATCACCGCGCCGAATACCAGGGTGAGAAGCTTGAAGCCTTCGGCGATCTGCGGCGCCATGCCGTAATACCCGGCTGCGGCTGCCAGAGCCACAAACGCTGCCACGAGCAAAACCAGTTTCATCCTCGTCACTCCTGTTGCCATCACAGGAGTTAAACGCAGCGACTCTTGGAAAGTTGCAGGTGTGGATAAAATATTAACGGCGCGGTTAATTCGTGGTGACAGTGAACCGCGCCAGCTGCCGGTCGGTCGCCTCGAACTCGGGGTTCAATTCCTTCGATTTCACGAAGTCATAATAGGCGCCCTGCACATCGCCCGTGTTCTCCCGGGCAATCGCGCGGTTGTAATAGGCGGCATAGAGGTCTTCGGAATTCAGCTCGATGGCCTTTTCCAGTGACACCAGCGCCGAGTTGAAGTCCTTCTTGAAGATATAGGCTGCGCCTTCGTTGAGCCAGGTTGCGCCGGTGTCCGGCTGCATCTTCTTGGCGGCCGCGTAGTCGGCGAGCGCGGCATCATAGTCGCCCTGACGCATGCGCAGCACGCCGCGATTCGTGAATGTCGCCGCCTTGTTCTGGACATTCAGCGCTTCGAGCTGGATCGCGCGTGTGCACAGCGCTTCGGCGTCCGCAGGCCGGCCGAGGTTGAATTTGACCGCTTCATAGCAATCACGGGCGATGCCGCCGCCAATCACGGTGACCTGGGCGCCGGCGATCGGGGCGAGGGTGGCGGCAGCAGCTGCCAGAATGAGGGCGCGGAACATGGGTATTCTCCCTGGGTGTTTTGTTGCCCTGCATGTAGCATGAATTCGCCTCTGCGGCGATGCGCTGCGACAATTTTGAGCGTGGAAAGGACTGGGGGAAAGGACGAGGCTGGTATAGGAAGTGCCCGAATCCGAACGGAACCGAGGTTTTATATCGTGCGACACCTGACTGCCGC
>JBBSDJ010000198.1:0-4243 GCA_038249555.1 Caulobacterales bacterium | reverse complement strand
CGGCGCGCACGCCGACCTGTTTCAGCGCGTCTACCTGATCGGCCATCAGGGCGATCAGCGGGGAGACGACAATCCCGCAGCCGTCCCGCAGCAGCGCCGGGATCTGGTAGCAGAGCGACTTGCCGCCGCCGGTGGGCAGCACGGCGAGGCCGTCCCGGCCCGCCAGAACATCGGCGATCACATTCTCCTGCAGGCCGCGGAAGGCGTCATAGCCATAGACGCGCTTCAGCAGCGCGCGGGCGTCCTTGATGAGGGGTGCGGGAGGCATCGGGGTGTTGTGCAGGGGTGCGCGAGTCGCGGCAAGGGGCGGTGTGTCGCTAGTCTACGAAGTCGATGCGGTTGTCGCGGATTAGGTAGTTCCAGCTGCGCGCCTGACGGCGCTGCGTCTCGGCGGCGACGAAGGCGATGACGTCGTCGCGCTCGGCCAGCGGGCGTCCGGTTGCCGACTCCCATTTCGCGGCGGTGGGCAGGTCGATACTGAAGTGGACCCCGCCGCCGCACATTTCGTGATAGAATTTGAGACGGATGTCGCCCTCGATGTACCAGATGGTGCCGGCCCGGAAGTTGCCCTCGAATTCGAGGCGGCGGCTGAAACGGGCGGTGAGGCGGTCGAGCGCTTTCGTGCGCATTTCCAGGTCGAGATTCGGCAGCAGCTTGCCGGCGCCGTCGCGGTAGACGATCGGCTGGCCATCGGATGCCGGCATTGGCGGCGGCTCCGGCGCGGGCGGGGTGACGCCTTCCTCCAGCTTGGTCAGGCCGAGTTCGTGGGACCAGCCTTCCCCGTGCGTGATCTCGACGTGGTAGTCGCCCGGTGGCCACGGATAGGTATCGATGAGGATCTGCACGCGGCCGTTGAGGCGCTGGGTGACCTCGGAATCTTCCACCCGGCTCTCGCCCGGCCCCCGGATTCGGAAGGCGCGGTAGCCTGAGTATCCATCCTGCGGCAGCCAGAGGATCAGCTGCTGGCTGCCGGGATAGTGCACGAATTTCGCCGTCAATGCGCCAACGCCAGCCGGCGCGCCGGTATTGTCCGGCTCGCCCAGGGCGATCTGGCCGTCATGTCCGGCTGCGTCTGACATGGCCCCTCCTACCCTGCTGGCGAATTGTAACGCTATGCGCGGCGTTTGTCCCATTCATGCGACGCTTGCATGAATGTCATTGCCGCAGAGCCCTTCTCTGCAGGGGCCTGCCTGCGCATATGACGGCCAACAGCAATTCTTCCGATGGAGGCATCCGATGATCGACATTCGTCCGTTCGACAAGCTGGGCCGGTTCCGCAATGACTGGCTCAACGCCCATTACCATTTTTCGTTCTCGCAATTCTACGATCCCGCCCGCATCCAGCACGGCGCCCTGCGCGTCTGGAATGATGACGAGATCGAGCCGCGCACCGGCTTTCCGCCGCATGGGCACGACTCGATGGAGATCATCACTTACGTCCGTAAGGGCGCGATCACGCACAAGGACTCGCTCGGCAATACTGGCCGCACCGAGGCAGGAGATGTGCAGGTGATGAGCGCGGGCTCCGGTATCCAGCATTCCGAGTGGAATGCCGAGGACATCAAGACCGAGCTGTTCCAGCTGTGGATCCTGCCGCGCAATCGTGGCGGCAAGCCGAGCTGGGGCGCGCGCCAGTTTCCGAAGGGCGACCGGTCCGGCAACTGGGCCGTGCTGGCCTCAGGCACCGGCGAGAGCGAGAGCCTGACGATCAACCAGGATGCCAAGGTGCTTGGCGCGACGATCAAGGCCGGCGAGACACTGACCTATACCCTCCCCGAGGGCCGGTATGGCTATCTGGTCGTGGCGGACGGGGAAGTGACGCTCAACGGCACGGTCCTGCGGACCCGCGACGGCGCAGCCATTTCGGGCGGCGAGACGCTGACGCTGGAGGGTATTGCCTCGGCCGAGCTGGTGCTGGTCGACACGGTCTGACGCGCCCTCACGGGTGTGTGACTTCATCCACCGGCCGATCACTGGTACTCTCCCGTGACGCGCCGGTGGATTTCCGGCCTGAACAGGAGCGATGCAATGAGACATTTTCTGGCGGCTGCCCTTCTGGCTGGTCTCGCCCCGGCGGCGATGGCGGCGGAAATCAACGTCTCCTACGCGCCGGAATTCTCCGAGACGCTGACCGAGGATTACGGCGTCAAGGAAGGCGAGTATCTCTCCCGGCGCGTGCGCGAGGACCTTGAACGGGAACTCGCCAAGGCGGGCGCCGACGTGGCGCGCATTGATGTGACCATTGTCGATGCCAAGCCGTCGCGACCGACCTTCAAGCAAGGCGCGGACGAGCCCGGCCTCGACGTGTTCCGCTCTGTCAGCCTCGGCGGCATGAAGCTGCAGGCGGTGGCCTATGATGCCTCGGGCGCCGCGTCCGAGCCGTTCGAATACAAATGGTATGAACACGACATTCGCCAGGCCGGCCTGACCACCTGGCAGGATGCCCGCCGGGCCTCGAGCCGGTTTGCCGCGCGGTTTGCCAAGACGATCGACTAGGACTTTTCGCCCGGCTCAATCCGTACACTGAGGACGTCCGGTGTCTTCAGGTGCAGGTCGCGTTGCGGATGCGGCACATGGATGCCGTGCCGCTCCAGCGCCGAGTGCACTTCCCAGACATAGTCCGCCATCACGCGCTGCGGGCGAAGGACGGCCTCGTCTGTCAGCCAGACGATGAGTTCGAAATCGAGACGGAACTCGCCGAAGCGGACAAGCCAGACCTGCGGGCTGCGCTCGCCCTGATCGTCGAACGTCCAGGGCAATGCAGCCGCCGCTTCCAGCCCGGCCTTCTGGACGAGTTCCTTCGCCGTGCCATAGGCGACCCCGAACGGCACATGGATGCGGCGCTTGGCATCGGCGTGCGTCCAGTTGATCAGCTGGTTCTTGATGAACGCCTCGTTGGGCACGATGATGTCGATATTGTCGTTGGTGGTCAGCACCGTGGAGCGGAAGTTGATCTCCTTCACGAGCCCCGACAGGCCGCCCTGCAGCTCGATGAAATCACCGACCTTCAGCGTCTTTTCCATCAGCAGGATGACACCGGAGATGAAGTTAGAGAAGATCGATTGCAGGCCGAAGCCGATGCCGACGCCGAGGGCGCCGGAGAAGAAGGTGAGCGCGCCGAGGTTCACGCCGATGACGTTCAGCGCGACGACGAAAGCGATGATGATGGCGACGCCCTTCAGCGTCTGGCCAAGCAGGCCGCCAACGGACGGCGGCAGGTTCTGCGAGCTGCGCATCTGTGACTGGGCGAGGTTGCCGATCAGCCAGCCGAGCCAGAGCGCGAAGGCCGCGAGGCCGAGGCTCGTCAGCAGGCGGAGGAGTGTGACTTCCGCTGAACCGAAGTGGACGACCACCGATTCGAGCCCTTCGCCGAGGGGGCCGAGCCAACCGACGATGTAGAGCGCCGCGAAGGCCCAGAGCGAAAAGGCGACGGTTTTCGAGACGAGGCCGCGCGTCATGCTGGCCGTGACGATCTGCACCGCAATCCAGGCCGTGAGCAGGCTGATGGCAATGTGCAGCGAGCGGCTGCCGAGCCCGGCAGCTTCGAAGGCGGCGGTGACACCGACGAGCAGGAGCACGGTGAAGGCCGGCCAGAGCATGCGCAGGACGGCGACGAGGGCGAGGAGCACGAAGTCGATCCGCCCGCGCGCTTCGGCGACCGCCATCAGGCGCTTGCGCGGGAAGCGGGACAGGACATAGCCGATGGCGGCAGCGACCAGAATGGCGGCAAGCTGCCAGACGGTATCGGGCGAAGCCAGATCGGCGACGGCTTCGCGGCCCCAGTCCGACGCGACCCGCATCAGCCGCTGGACCGCCGGCACGGCGGCCGGGAACGGCACGGAAAGTTGCTGGAACAAGCGGCCCTCACTTGGCAGGGATTCGGCGGTCCGGCGACCTTACCGGCCCCCTTCCCGCGCGCAACCCTTGGCAGGCGGCGCGGATCAAGCAGCGCGTCGATCGCCTCCGGCATCCAGACGCGGCCAGCACGGGCGCGCAGGTATTTCGGGGCGAGTGTGATTTGCAGCAACAGCGGGCGGGTGTCAGGGGCTCCGAAATTGGCTTGCCATACACCCGGACGGAGTCTGCCTCGCGCGGCAATCGGTCTGCGAAAAATCAATCTTCAAGCGGTTTCTTCGCGATGCCACCCCAAGTGTAATCCTCGGCACACCAATCAGCCCACCACTTCGCCTCGCGTTGTTCCTAGGTCATCGGGTCGGGCATGGCGGGTGCACGTGTTGTCTGG
>JBBSDJ010000197.1:0-4330 GCA_038249555.1 Caulobacterales bacterium | reverse complement strand
TCGGCCTGCCCGGCCTCGGCTCCTACTTCGTCGATGGCGCGCTGAACCGCGACTACACGCTCGTGATGGGCGCCATCATTGTCTATGCGGGCCTCATCATCCTGCTCAATCTCGTGGCCGACATCCTCTACGCCATGCTGGATCCGAAGGTGAAATACGACTGATGGCGCATCTCGATCCGGTTCTTGATCCGACAGGCCGCGTCCAAGCGGTGACCCAGGCCATCCAGGGCGGCCGCTCGCTGTGGGACGACGCCCGCGCGCGCCTCCTGCGCAACAAGGCCGCCGTGGTCTCGATGATCCTGTTCGGCATCATCGTCCTCGTCGCTGCCATCGGCCCCTTCGTCTGGGTGCACAATCACGAGACGATCTCGGACCTGCGCACCATCCCGCCGACCTTCGAGAACTGGCACATCCTCGGCACCGACCTGCAGGGCCGCGACCTGTTCGCCCGCCTGCTGATCGGCCTGCGCATCTCGCTGATGGTCGGCATTGTCGCCACCATCGTCAGCCTCGTCATCGGCGTCACCTGGGGCGCCGTCGCCGGCTATCTCGGCGGGCGCATCGACAATTTCATGATGCGGATCGTCGACGTGCTCTACGCCCTGCCGTTCATCTTCTTCGTGATCCTGCTGCTCACCGTCTTTGAACGGAACATCGTGCTGATCTTCGCCGCCATCGGCGCCATCGAATGGCTGACCATGAGCCGGATCGTGCGCGGCCAGACGCTGTCGATCAAGAACAAGGAATTCATCGAGGCCGCCCGCGCCGCCGGCGTCTCGCAGGCCGGCATCATCACGCGCCATATCCTGCCGAACGTGATCGGCCCGGTCGCGGTCTACGTGACCCTGACCATCCCGGTCGTCATCCTCGCCGAAAGCTTCCTCTCCTTCCTCGGCCTCGGCGTGAACGAGCCGCTGACCTCGCTAGGCGTGCTGATCGCCGACGGCGCCGACATGATGGAAGACAAGCCCTGGATGCTGATCGCCCCGGCGGTCACCATGTCGGTCACCCTCCTCTGCCTCAACTTCATCGGCGACGGCCTGCGCGACGCGCTGGACCCGAAAGAGCGCTGAACCTCATTAAGTTGCAGTTCAGCCGGAAGACACCATATCGCCCGTCCGCTCAGGAGGCCGCGATGGCAAACTTCAAACGCAAGGGTCCGAAATCGACCCGTTCGGGCTGCCTCCTGTGCAAGCCCCACAAACGCCAGGGTGCCAAGTGCGAACACACGGCGCGCGAAACCGCCAAGCGCAAAGTCGCCGCCGAAGACATCCGCACGGCCGATACGGGACGATAACGCCGCGATACCGAGCGATAAAAAATGAGAATCAATGACAAAAATTCGACATCCCCTGTGCATTGAATGCAGCCGGATGAGGCAGCTTGGCGACGGTTGGCGAACTCAGAACCCCGGACTTGCGCCTACAAAAACCGCGCTTCCGGAAAAATAAAACCCAACGCGCTCAAGCCCTTGTAGAATACTCCTCAAATCCTTCCGCTGCACCTCCGTGCACGGAGTTATACTTCGTGGATGATGTCTCAGGAAATTTTCAATCCCCAAGACCCCAACCGCCTACTCCGCCGCCACCCCAACCCGCCAGGGCGGGAACCGCCGGTTCTGCCCGGCCGAGTAGAGGCAAACGCGGTTGCCGGCGGGATCGCGGAACCAGGCCTCGGTCCAGCGCCAGTCCTGGCGCTCGGGCTCGCCCAGCGGGTGGATGCCGACCATGCAGCGCCCACCGACCTCCATGAACACATCCTTCACTTCGAAATACACGGCCGGCCAGTCCGCCGTCAGCGGCGCCTCCACCTGGTGGATCGACAGCGTCGCCGGCTCCTCGCCGTCGAACACGGGGCACTCGAACCGCGCATAGCGAGGCGGCGAGTCGACAATCAGAGTCAGCCCGAAACGCTGCCACCACGCCACGCTGGCGGCATAATCGGTACAAGGCAGGGTCACCTGGTTGAGGCGCATGGAACAGCTCCGCTTCTTCGTCGTTGACTAGATGCCAGCGAGTGCAGCGGCCAGCAAGGCTGGCCCTGCCCGCCGGTATGGCTGTAGAAGGTAGGCAACGGCCCAGGACCGGTCCGCCCCAGGGAGAGCTCAGCATGAAATGGCAAGGCGGACGGCGCGGCGGCAATGTGGAAGACCGGCGCGGGATGAGCCCTGCGGCAGCGGTCGGCGGCGGCGGTCTCGGCGTGATGGTGATCGCGCTGATCGGCTACTTCGTGTTCGGCATCGACCCCTCGCAGACGCAGGCCGTCCTCGGCGAAGCCTCGCAGGTGACCGGTGAGCAGCAGGCCGGCGTCGAGGGCACGCCTGCCGATGAGGCCGGCCTGTTCGTCGACGTGATCGGCGCCAACATCAATGATGTCTGGGTCCAGGCCCTGCCCGGTTACACGCCGCCCACCGTCGTGCTCTACGAGCAGGGCACCAACACGGGGTGCGGTTTCGGCCAGGCGGCGATGGGTCCCTTCTACTGCCCGCCGGACCAGACCGTGTATCTCGACCTCTCGTTCTGGCAGGAAATGGAAACCAAGCTCGGCGCCTCCAGCGCGGAATTTGCCCGCGCCTATGTGATCGCGCACGAGTTCGGCCACCATGTGCAGACGCTGACCGGCGCCTCGCAAAAAGTGCGCGAAGCGCAGCAAGCCGCGCGCAGCCAGGAAGAAGCCAACCAATATTCCATCGCGCTGGAACTGCAGGCCGACTGCTATGCCGGCGTCTGGGCCGCCCAGGCCGAACGCGTCTCCGGCGGCTCGGTCGCGCTCGGTCAGGGCGACATGGAAGAAGGCCTGAAAACCGCGCAGGCGATCGGCGATGACATGATCCAGAAGCGGATGACCGGCAAGGTCACGCCCGAAGGCTTCACCCACGGAACCGCCGCTCAACGGATGGAATGGCTGGAGCGCGGCTACCAGAGCGGCGACCCGAACTCCTGCGACACGTTCAGATAGGCGCCGGTTCCAGCGCAACAACGGACACGGCGACACTCTGGTCAACCAGAGTGGCGGCGCCGAAGATGGTCATGAAGCTGATATCGGTCGCATCCCGCCCGACCGCGATGCGCACGAGGCTGTCCTCGGCCGAGAGGCGCGTCGGATCGATCAGATGCCAGCTATTGTCGAGCCAGACTTCGACAACCGCATGGAAATCCGGCGGATTGATCCCCGGCGCATAGGCTGACACCATCCGTGCCGGAATGCCGACCGCGCGGCAGAAGCTGATCAGCGTGTGGGCAAAATCCCGGCAAACCCCGCGCCGCATCAGGAACGTATCCGTCGCCGTCGTCGTCGCATCACTGACGCCGGGGGCGTATTCGAAATTGCGGTAGATCCAGTCCGCCATCTCCAGCACCTGGTTGCCGCCCTGCGCACCGGACGAGAACTGAGTCTCGGCAAACGGCGCCAGCCTGTCGGACTCGCAATACCGGCTCGGCATAAGGTAGGTGATCACCTCATGCGGCAAGTCCCGCCGCGGCGGCACATAGAGACCGGCAATGTTGACATGCCCGCGCGTGACATCGACCAGCGCCTGGTAGCGGATGTTCACATCCCCGCCCGCCGTCGTCCACTGCCTCCGGCCCATCAGCTCCGGGCCATCCGCCAACGTCAGCGGACTCATCGGCGAGAGCGTCAGCTGGTCCGAGACGATCACCTGATCCACCGCCCGGATCGCCTCCAGCGCCAGCACGACATCCGCCGGCTGAGCAAAATGGTATGACAGTGAAGCGTCGATCTTCACGCGCATGGGCGGGGTCCTGGATGGATGGGGCTGAGCATTTGAGAATTCGGCAGTCGTGGCTGATCAAGCGCACGGAACGCCGGTTCGTTGCATTGCAGAGAAAGAAAAAGGGCGGCCCGAAAGCCGCCCTTTGGATTTGGATCAGGTATCCAGGAAGCTTCGCAGCTTCCGCGACCGGCTCGGGTGCTTCAGCTTGCGCAGCGCCTTGGCTTCGATCTGGCGGATGCGTTCGCGGGTGACCGAGAATTGCTGGCCGACTTCTTCGAGCGTGTGGTCGGTGTTCATGCCGATGCCGAAGCGCATGCGGAGCACACGTTCCTCACGCGGGGTGAGCGAGGCGAGGACGCGGGTGGTCGTCTCGCGCAGGTTCGACTGGATGGCCGCGTCCACCGGAAGCAGCGCCATCTTGTCCTCGATGAAGTCGCCGAGGTTTGAATCCTCGTCGTCGCCGATCGGGGTTTCCAGCGAGATCGGCTCTTTCGCGATCTTGAGAACCTTGCGGATCTTCTCGAGCGGCAGGCCAAGCTTTTCGGCCAGTTCTTCCGGGGTCGGCTCGCGGCCGATCTCGTGCAGCATCTGGCGC
>JBBSDJ010000196.1:0-4408 GCA_038249555.1 Caulobacterales bacterium | reverse complement strand
TTCAACACCTATCAGGCCCGCACCGAAAACACCGGCGCGCTCTATGCCCTGATCGAGGACGTGACCGCCACGCGGACCACGGACGACTGGCTCGAACTGCTCGACAAGGCCAACATCCCCGCGATGCGCTACAACACCCTTCCGGAAGTGCTGACCGACGCGCATCTCGTGGCCACGGATTTCTTCGAAAAAGTCTCCAGCCCCGAAACCGGAGACTACCGCGCGATGCGCCACCCCGTCGTCTTCTCCGAAACCCCCGCCAGCAGCCAGCGTCTCCCGCCTCCAAGACTCGGCGCAGATACCGAGACGATCCTGGAGAGCCTGGGATTGGGTGTCTGACGCGGGGCGCTTTCAGATCTCGCGCTTCAGGCAATAGTATTCACTGTCGACCCATTCGCCGCCGACGCAAAGCGTTGCGCGCGCCTCGCCGGTTTTCAGGAAGCCGAGCTTCATCAACAAGGCGATGGAGCTCGCGTTTCGGGGATCGACATCCGCGACCAGCGAATCCACCGGCCGCGTAGCGAACAGGTGGTCAATGACGGCGTGGCCCGCTTCAAAGCCGATACCGCGCTTCCAATAGTCCGGGTGCAGAATAAACCCGAACTGCGGAATGGGATATGAGCCCACTTCGCCGATGACCCGCCCTTCGAACTCGATCAGAAAATTGACGCCACCTGCCGGGTCCGCATCGATGCTGGCCTGAAGCCATCTGCGGGTCTGTTCCATGTCAGCATGCGGCGGTGTGGACCAGTGTTGCATGGCGCCGGCATGACCCATGAAAGCATTGACCTCGGCGACGTCGCGCATGCGCGCCTTGCGCAGGATGAGCCGGTCCGTCCTGAGTTCCACACGCGCCTCCTCCGGCTTGGCTTCCCATCGCACTTGCGCGGCTGCGGGGCAATCGCACCGGCATCACCCCGACTGCAAGGCGGAGCCGCTTCGCGGCTCGTAGGGCGGATAGAGCGAAGCGAAATCCGCCATCCCGGAACGCGGCGCCCGGGCGCGTCGGATTTCGGCCTTTGGCCTCTATCCGACCTTGCGATGTGACTCGATACTCAGATTGGCTTCGCGACCATCAGCCATGTCACGATCACGAGCGGAACCATGCTCACCACGCCCCATGCCAGCCAGCGCCGTGAAAGCGCAAGGTACGCTTTGCCGACATCGCCCCCGGCGAAGGCCTTTGCCAGACGCGCCTGCTAAATCTGGATCGGGACGAGCACGAGCAACCAGATCATTCCGGACAGGGCGAACAGGACCTGGCTCCACAGCAGCCAACCCCGGTCCAGTGTATATCCCGCCGAGATCGCCATGACGTATCCGCCCCCGATGATGAGGATCACGCCCCACACGGTCATCGCCCAGTCGGTATAGGTCACCAGTTTCTGCGCAAAACCGAGTATTTCCGGCCGGCCGTCGCGGTCCGCGAAGAACTTCCAGATCGCGGTGACCGTGATGTTCCCCATCAGCATCACGACGCCGGTAACATGCAGGAACTTGGCCACGTCATAGATCATCAAACCTGCCCTGCACTACCGGTCTGTCGAGCGAGATAAACGGAAGCTCCCGGACCCGGAACAAAGACCGTGGCCGCAAGCCTCCAGCGGCCACCCGGCGTGAACGTTGGGCCTACCCCGCCAGCCGCGCCATCTCTTCCTCAGACAGTTCCGAATTGTCATAGACGTTCTGAACGTCGTCGAGTTCGTCGAGCACATCGAGCAGCTTCATCAGCGCGTCGGCATTGTCGCCCGAGACGGCGACGTTGACCTTCGGCTTCCACATGATCTTCGCCGATCTCGGCTCGACCTTGCTGCCGAAGGCTTCGGCGAGTGCGGTGGTCACCGCCGCGAAGTCTTCGCGCGCGGTATAGATCCAGTGGCCTTCCTCGTCGGACGCCACATCCTGCGCGCCGGCCATGATGGCGGCGTCCATAACCTCGTCCGGCGAGCCGACGCTTAAGGGGTATTCGATCTCGCCGAGCTGGTCGAAATTGAAGGAGACCGAGCCGGTGGTGCCGAGCGCGCCGCCGCTCTTGGTGAAGGCGGAGCGGACATCGGTGGCGGTGCGGTTCTTGTTGTCGGTGGAGGCCTCAATGATGATGCCGACGCCGCCGGGGCCGACGCCTTCATAGCGGATGTCGGCATAGTCTGCACCGCCGGCGCTCTGGCCCTTGTCGATGGCGCGCTGGATGTTGTCCTTCGGCACCGAGACGCCCTTGGCGTTGGTGATCGCGAGGCGCAGGCGCGGGTTCATCGCCGGGTCCGGCCCGCCCATCTTGGAGGCGACCGTGATCTCCTTGGCGAGGCGCGCGAAGAGCACGGCGCGCTTCTTGTCCTGCTTGCCCTTGCGGTGCTGGATGTTCGCCCATTTGCTATGGCCGGCCATGGATGACCCTCTTGGTTTTGTTCGGTTTATGCGTGGGGGGCTCTCTAACGCAGCGCCCGGGGGATGGGAAGCGCCTTGGGTGATGGGGGTATTTAGGCGCAAAGACCCTCACCTCCCACCGCTTTGCGCCGCTCGGGAAATCGCGTGCGATTTCTGGTCCTCGCGGCGGCCCCTCCTCTCCCGCGGAGCGGGAGAGGGGTTAAGGAGCGCGCCGCCGCTAACCCCTCTCCCATGAAATGGGAGGTGAGGGTCTTGGGGTTTGGAAATTTCTTGTGTTATCATCCCCGAAGTATAACTCCGTGGGCGGAGGTGTGGCGTAAGGATGGGGGAAGAATTTTAGAACGGCTTGAGTGGGATGGATTTTATTTTTCGGGCGGGGTGATTTTTATAGGCGCAAGGGCGGGCTGCTGGCCTTGCCCACCGCCGAAAAGCTGCTTCATCCGTGTGCAGCCAATGCCCACGGAGTGACGATTTTTTCTCAAAGATTCTCATTTTTTATCGCGCCGTGACGTTCCGCTCTCATTCCGTCGCGCGTCCGGCGGCCTGGGCTCAGCCTGCCGGGACCTGCGGGCTGAGGCGGCCGCCGATGCGGATGGGTTCGATCTTTGTGGCGAGGCCGGTGCGGTCGTCGGTTTCGATATAGGTGCCGCAGAGGGTGCCTTCGCCGAGGGCGGGCTGGTAGCGCTCTCCCGGGAGCTGCGACTGGAAGCGGTAGAGCGAGCCTTCCTTCTGCATGCCGATCACCGAGTCGTAATCGCCGCACATGCCGGCATCGGTCTGGTAGGCGGTGCCGCCGGAGAGGATCATCGTGTCGGCGGTGGGCACGTGGGTATGGCTGCCGACGACGAGGCTGGCGCGGCCGTCGCAGTGGTGGCCCATCGCCATCTTTTCGCTGGTCGCTTCGCAGTGCATGTCGACGATGATCGCGTCGGCCACGGCGCCGAGGGGCATCTGGTCGAGCGCGAGGTCGGCGGCCGCAAACGGGCACGCGAGCGACTGGCGCATGAAGACATTGCCCTGCAGCTGGATGACGCCGACACGGCGCCCGTCCGGCAGGGTGAAGAGCTCCGCCCCCTTCCCCGGCGCGCGGGCGGCGGGGGGATAGTTCAGCGGGCGCAGGAGGCGCGGTTCGCGCTCGATATAGGTGAGGGCTTCGCGCTGGTCCCAGGCATGGTCGCCGAGCGTCAGGCAATCGGCCCCGGCAGCGAAGAATTCCTCGGCGATCTGGCTGGTGAGGCCGAAGCCGCCGGCGGCGTTCTCGCCGTTGACCACGACGAAATCGAGCCGCAGGCGCGCCTTCAGGCCCGGCAGGTGCGACAGCACCGCGCTGCGGCCGGGCTTTCCGACGACATCTCCGAAAAAGGCAAGTTTCATGGCGAAAAGCCTATGCGCCGGGACGGCGGCAAAGAAAAGGGCGCGGAAGCCGAAGCCGCCGCGCCCTGATCGTCTGTGAGGCCTTCAGGCCTTACTTGTTGCCGGCCGAGAAGCCGAGCGTTTCCTTGGTCAGCGCCTTGGACGGGTCCGATGCCGCATCGACGAAGGCTTGGGCCTTGATCGGGGCTTTCGGGGCCAGCGAGATGGTCAGCACCTTGGGCTCGGTCACGAAGCTGGACAGCGCGGTCGCAAGTTCGGTGACGACGGCCGGGTCGATGCCGGTGCCGGCGGCGAAGATCGGGGCCATGGCGAACATGCCGGAGAGCTGGCTGCGCAGGGCGGCCGGATCTTCGCCCGACTGGGCGGCATAGGCGTTGATCGCGCGGTCGAGGATGCCGTCATCGTCGAGCGACAGCTCGATGCCGTGGACGACAACGTTCTCCATCACGGCGTTCAGCATGGCTTCCGGATCGGCGGTCTCGTCGAGCGAGGCCACCTGCGCCGCGGCGATCGCCTTGGTGCCGGCATACTTGGCCGAGAAGTCGAGCTTGAAGCCGTCATTGAGCTTCCAGTAGTTCTTGCCTTTGACGAGCGTCACAAGATCCGCATCCGGATCATACAGGGACTCGCCTTCGCCCGAGAAGGTCAG
>JBBSDJ010000195.1:0-4527 GCA_038249555.1 Caulobacterales bacterium | reverse complement strand
TCATCGGGAACCGGATCACGGGTGAAGGCTGCACCCCCAATCCGGACTGGCGCCCCGGTTGGATGCAGGTGCCGCCTACCCGCCTTGTGGAAGGCGCAGGGTCAGCGCCCGCGGATGCCTGGGCGCGGATTGCCGGACTGTTCGAGGGGCGAGAAGACGTAAGCGCACCCTCCGCCGAAGCGTTTGACCAGCCAGACGCCGCCTGAGGAAGTCAGTCTCCGTTCAGGCGGTTGATTGAGCCGTCCGGTGCCGTGGCACCGGACGGCTTTTCCGTTTCAGGTTCGTGTGCGGATCAGTGGCCGCAGAAGGGGTTCATCGAGGCAGGGCGCCTAAAAAATCTCTCGTCTGCGGATCTCGCCATGTATCCGGAATTGCCGGCCAGCCGCGTTCCATCCCTTTACCTGCACCCGCTCCGGACCCCTTGTCCCCGTCTCTTGCCGTGTGACCTGGACGACGCATCCCGGTCCCGAAACCGGCCCCTCCGAAGAATTTTCCCCTGCGCGTTCCGCGCATTCCTCGCGCAGCAAAATTCTTCTGCGGGCCGGTGCTTCACTTCGTTTCGCCCGCAGGCGGTTCAGGACCGGCCTGCGCCGTCCGGGCGGTCCGGCGTCGACGGGGACAAGGGGTCCCCGGGACGGCAAGCAAAGAGAAGGAACTTATACCATGGCCAACGCACTCGGATATGTCTCTGAGACCAAGACGGGCTTTGAAGGCGCCCTCGCGATGATGAACCTGACGAGCCCGATCCGCATCGAGAAGAACGCGGAAAAAGCCGGAGACGGCCAGCCGGACTACCGCATCTTTGCCGGTGAAACCTCGACCGAAATCGGCGGCGGATGGCTCCGGAAAGCCAAGGCGAGCGGTAGGGAATACGTCTCGATCACCCTCGCAGACCCGCAGATCGGGCCCCGGAAGATCTACGCGAACCTCGCGCCCGTCAAAGGCAAGAAAGGCCGCCATGTGATCCTCTGGAACCCGAAGGAATAGGCTGAGCACAGATCATTCGCGAGCCGCCCCGGAGATACACCTCCGGGGCGGCTTTGGGCTCCTAAACCGCCCGTGCGAAAGCCAGCCCTATTCTAGAGGAAGCGTCCGCTTCAGGAACCCGTCGAAGAGCGGGACCGTAAAGGCCGTGTCACCGTGATTGGGGCTGTAAATCATGCCCTTGGCGATCAGGCTCGCGCGAATCGGAGCGACTGTCGCGACCTTACGGTCAAGCATCGCTGCGATGTCACCCGAACGATGAGGTCCCGGGCCAAGTTCGGCCATGGCGCGAAGGTAGCGTTTCTCGGCAGGGCTCAGACGGTCGAGCCTCACACGGAAGAAGCTCGCATCAAGCTCACCCAGCGCATCGAGGGTTGCGCGCTTTGCATCGTCCAGGTCGATCGGCGACGCATCTGCCGTTGCCCAGGCGTGCTTGCCCCATTCCTGCAAGAAATATGGATAGCCCTCGGTGCGTTCGAAGATTTCGGCGAGGGCGTCGTCCGTGTAGTCAACTTTCAAGGCGCGGGCAGGGGCGACGAGAGCATCTTTTGCGGCGTCCGAGTTGAGCGCTCCAATCGAGACAAACTCGAACAAGCGCTCGGCGTAGCTCTTGGCGCGGCCGGACAGGCCGATCAACTGGGGCAGACCCGCTCCGACAAGCGTGACCGGAAGCTGGCGCTGCGCGCAGCGATGTAGCGCAGAAATCAGTGCCGCAAACTGCGCTTCGGGTACGTACTGGAGTTCGTCGAGGAAGAGTACGAGGGAGGTCTTGCGATCGCGGGCGGCTTCACCGGCAGCTTCGAGGAGGTCGGCGAGATCTGCATCAAGGTCGCCAGTATCGGCAAGGCCCGCTTCACTATCGATATCGAGGCCGACTTCCACATCCCCATATTTGACTTTCATCGCGCCGATGAACCCGGCTAGCGCCCGCAACGCTTTGCCCGCGCTGCTCGCCGCGCCCGCCATCCGGTCCAGTTTCAAAAGGCCGGCCCGCAAGGCGGGCGCAAGGACGCCGGGCAGTGACCTGTCTTCGGGTACTTCAATCCAGATGGTGAAATGTCCTGCCGCCTGCGCATCATTGCGGATCCGGTTGAGCAGCACCGTTTTCCCGACGCCGCGCAGGCCAACAAGGATGAGGCTTCTGGCAGCGCGTCCTGCGCGGATCCGGTCGAGCGCAATACTTGCGTTATCGATCAGACTGTCACGCCCGGCGAGTTCCGGCGGCGGCGCGCCAGCGCCCGGGGCATAGGGATTGAGGCGGAGGTCCATATTGAGTAATGTTATGTCAAGTTATCGAGAATCTGTAAACTGGCATAACATACATCAATATCGATGGAGGAGCAGGCGCAGGAGAAGGCTAACGCAGCTCCCTGTCCGTCAGTGGCCCAGTCTCGCGGAGTTCGATCTCAGACGGTGCGGGCAGCGCCGCAAGGCGCTCCTGCATCGTTGTGGTCGTCATCCGGGCCGGATATATCGTCAACACGTCACCAGAGCGCACGATGAGGAGTTCGACGCCTATTCCGAACGCAACGCTCTCCGGCAAAAGGAGAGCTTCGCTCTCTCCACTCATGAAAGTCCGGCTTCGGGCGATAGCCATCAGACCACAGTCACGATCGGACCATACGCAGCAAGGCGCGTGTCATGCGTCACGAACCGGTAAGGCTCAGTCAGAGCCGTTGCGACCAGAAGCCGGTCGAACGGGTCGTCGTGATGCCGGGGAAGGGTCGCAAGCGTCAGGACATGGGCGCCGGTGACCGGCACCATGACGAAACCCGCAGCTTCGAAGAAGCCCAGCGCACTTGCTGGCGACATCGGCATGGACTCTGGACCGCGGTCCAGTGCGTGCTTGATGGCGATTTCCCAGAGGCTGACGACGCCCACGTAAAGCGTGGCGGCGGGATCAAGGATCAGTGCACGCGCAGCTTTAGGCAGACGGGGATTATCCTCGACCGCCCAGATCGCAATATGCGTATCGAGCAAGAGGTTCACGAAAGCGCGCTGCCGAACAGTGCAGCCGCTTCGGCGTCCAGTTCCGGATCCGGCTCAGGCGTCGTGAATTTTCCCCTGGCGACGCCAATACGCATGCCGACCGGCGACGTATGGATCGGTACAAGGCGCGCAGCAGGCTTGCCGTTACGAGCGATGATGATTTCACGCTCCGCCCCACTCTCGATAGCTTCCACCAATCGGGAGAGGTTCGATTTCGCATCCAGCATGTTTACAGTGGTCATAACGCCTGAATACTATATTAGCTTGGCTAAGTCTAGCTAACAGTTAGCCTTCGGCCCGCTTCAAGCGGTACGGCCAAGAGCAAGCGCTCCATGAGATGGCGGTTTGCGGGGGAGGGGAATGGCCCGGGACTTGCGACGCACCCGTGCTATGAGGCCTCGGTTATTCTCCACACGCGCGAGTCTTGGCGTGGCTGGCCTCGCGGTTGCCGCGCTCGGCTTTGCCGCCCTGATCAGCCATGGGCTCGTCCTCTACAACCCTTCGGCCTCTCTGGAGCCCGGTTTCTATGTGCGCGGCGATGGGCAAGTTGAGCGCGGTACGGCCGTGACAATCCCAGTTCATGCAGTGGACCTCGCCTATGTCGACGAAGGTCATATGAAGGCCGCTGGCGACCGTTTCCTGAAAAGGATCGCAGCGATTGGAGGCGACCGGGTGTGTTCCGCGAAGGGTCAGATCCTGATCAATGACGTGCGTGTTGCCGCTGTCTCTGAAATGGATTCGGCGGGCCTCGCTTTGCCTCAATGGTCAGGCTGCGTGACACTCGGGGACGGCGAAGTCTTCCTGCTGGGTGATGATGCATTGAGCTTCGACGGACGCTATTGGGGCGTCACATCGGCAGCGGATATCGAAGGGACCTGGCGCAAGGTTCCCTGATCCCGCGAGCAGTTCGATGTCGCCTGCGAGGTGAAGGCAGAATCTTCCGATCCGTGTACGTGCTAGGCTCTGGGGTATGGAGGGCCGTATGCAGGTTGGAGGGCAAGATAAAAGCGTGACCTTCGGTCACGCGAGACGCCGGTCGGCGCGGAGGTTTTTGCGGGTCGTAGGACGGCCTGCAGGTCGCGCCGCGACCTGTGCCGCTGAGCCGTCCCTCGGCGGAGCGTTTGCACTGTTTGGAAGCAGGTGAACGATGAGCGCACGCAGTCTGGACCAGTTGCTCATCTCTTCGCGGCTCGCGTCACCGGCGAACAGGGCTGACACTTTCGGCATGCGCGGTCAGCGCCAGCTGACGCGGGATGACAAGGACCTGCTCGAGGGACAGACCGGGCGAGCCCGCCGGCTAGAGCAGGGCGGCCGAGCCGGCAGCAAGGCACCGCCGCGCCGCGCCGGGCGTGAGGGTGAGACAAGTCGGAACGCTGGCGGACTGGGCTCGGGTGGCGCGGCTGACCTTCGCCAGCAGGCCGTCGTCAAGATCCACTACTTCAATCATGCGGGAGGCGGCGGAGGCGCGCTGACCGCGCATGCGCGCTACGTGGCCCGCGATGCCGCAAGACCCGAGGAACGGGAATTGCCAGATCCCGAGGCGCAACCTGGTGA
>JBBSDJ010000194.1:0-4565 GCA_038249555.1 Caulobacterales bacterium | reverse complement strand
CGTCGCCGAAAACATCCCGGGCCGGGCCAAGCCCGAAGGGCGCGGCCGTTTCGGCAAGAGACTCAAGGGGTGTGAGCCGTGCGCGGAAGTCATCAGGTAAAAGCTCGCGGAACACGCCGTGCCGCGTCCGTCCGAAAGCGCCGGCCGCCAGGAAATGGTCCAGCGCGGCTCTGTCGCCCACAAGACGGGCGCCGGGATAGTCCCGCAGCGCAGAAACATGATCCGCATGCAGATGGGTCAGCAGGATGGTGTTCACACCGGGCACAGCTTGCGGCAAAGCCGCCGGTGCAAGTTTCGGCCGCAGGATGCCTGCATAGACCGTCAGGGGAAGGGAGCGCGCACCCCGGGTGACGCGCGCGGAATATCCCGTGTCGATCAGGCAGGTACCTTCGCGCGGATGCAGAAAGCGGCCATATCGCACGGCGAGGTCGATCGGCGTCCAGCGCCCGCCCCGCAGCACCAACCGCTCTGGTACGCGCACGGTCGCGCTGTTGGGGAAGGATAGCCCGCTGATCATGGATGCGCTCCAAACGTGCGGGAAAGCCCCTCTTCGAAGCGGATCTTCGGCGTCCAGGCCAGCTGGCGCCGCGCGGCGGTGAGGTCGAGAGTCTGCGTGAAGGCAAACAGGCCGGCGCCATATGCAGTTACCCGGGGTTCCGGCCGCGCAGGTTGAAGATAGGCCGCAGCCTCGAGAATTCGCGCCGTCCCAAGAAGGGCGGTGGCTGGCACCTTCCGCCACCGAACCGTTGTGCCGGCGCGCAGCCCGGCAGCTTCCGCAATGCGCCGGACCGGCAAGGGCTCACCACCGGAAATATTGAACACGCGTTCTGCGAGGTTTAGGGGAGCCGCCAGCGCCGCAAGCACAGCGTCCACGACGTCGTCGACGTACGTCAGGTCTGTCTCGGCCTGCCCGCCGCGGACGAGCGGCAGCGGTCCTGCCGTCGCGGCGCGCAGGAGGCGCGGCAGCAAGGCAGTGTCGCCCGCGCCATAAATTCCCCTCGGCCGAAGGATGATGCAATCAAGCGCCGCCTCTGTGCGGACGAGTTCTTCGGCGATGCGCTTGGTGGCGGCATAGTCATTTACCGGCGGCGGAAGCACTTCGTCTTCTGTCATGCCCGGCTGGTCGCGAAAGCGGAAGTAGAGACTCGGTGTCGAGATGTGGACGAAGCGTTTTGCGCCTGCAGTTCTCGCCAGAGAGAGGGCGGATTCCGTGCCGCGCACATTCGCCGCCTGAAACGCGGCGTGCGGTCCCCAGGCTGAAGACAGTGCCGCGCAATGCACGACAGCCTTTATCTCTCCGGCAAGAGCGGGCGGGCCATCCGCCAGGTCGCTCTCTACGGTGCAGGCTCCCAGTGCTTGTAGCGCCGCCAACTTTCTGCGGTCGCGCCCCAGTGCCACAACCGGCTGGCCCTCGGCCAGCAGGCGGCGACAGATCGCGCCGCCGAGAAAACCGGTGGCGCCCGTGATGGCTATGGCGGGCACTGGCTCAGGTCTCCAGAAGCGCCCCGGCGAGCGACACGCCGGCAGATGTCCCGATCAGGAGCACGCGCATGCCGGGGCGGATCAGCCCCTCGTCGCGGGCGAGGCACAAGGCGACCGGGATCGACGCGGCCACCTGGTTGCCGATCGTCCGCACACGGTCAAACACCTGGCCGGCCGCAAAGCCCCCGCGCCGGATGATGTGCGTCAAGGCATGCGGGCTGGCCTGATGCGGCACGACGAGGTCGATGTCCCGGCGCTTCAGGCCTGACATCTCGAGAAGCCGGTCAAGAAATCCGGGAAGCGCGGCGGCGGTGATCCGGTAGAGCGCCTTGCCGTCCATACGGAAATAAGCGCTGCGCGAGAACGCTTCAGGATCGGTATGGAAATCGATGCCTGTTCCGCCCGAGGCCAGCGTGCAGGCGTCATAGCCCTCCGCGAAGGTTTCCATGTAGAAACCCCCGAAACGTGCGCCGCCCGCTTTGGCAGCGCTCCCCGCGCTCACCACGACCGCTGCGGCGCCGTCGCCGAACAGGCCCGCCGTTTCTGGCGCATCATGCCAAGGCAGCGCGCGGGACGCGATTTCTGCAGTCACGACAAGGACGTGGCGCGCACGGCCGGCAGCGATGTGGAGGCTGGCCACGTCCAGCGCGACGAGCGCGCTGAGGCAGGTCGCGTTCACATCATACGCTGGAAAGCTGAGGTCTGCGCCGCCGAGTTCACGCTTCACCAGAGGGGCGGTTGCCGGAATCGGCTGACGGCCGACCGCCGCGCCGAATAAAAGGAGATCAACATCTGCCAATGTGAGGCCGGCGTCGGCGAGTGCCGCGCGGGCTGCTGCCGCGCCCATCCGCTCCTGCGTTTCGCCAAGGCACGCGACCGGCCGGCTGGCCACACCGCAGGCCCGCTCCAGCCAGCCCTCATCTTTGCCCAAGCGCCGGTCAATCTCGGACGAGGCGAGAGAGGACTCAGGCAACGCCATGCCAAACCCCGACAGCGAAGGGCTGGTGGCAGGCAGAACAGCGGGAAGCGAGCGCTCAATGTGAGTGAACATTTACGTAGTATACTGCGCTTTTTGGGCGCTGGCAAGCTGGCGCAGGACTTCCCGGGGCTGAATTCAGGCGAAAGCCCACCTTGCTAGAATGCGTAGAGCGTTCAGCGCAATGAGAGACGCAGTTCCCGGAAGCCGACGAAGCCGATCGTCGGCCGGTCGCGCAAGGCCGGTGCGGCGAGCCGCGTTCCGGGATAGTGCGTTGCGAGCGTCCGCAGCGTGGCCTCGATCTCAAGGCGCACGAGCGGCGCGCCCAGGCAGGCATGCGCGCCGCCGCCGAAGGAGACATGGTCGCGCCGCCCTCTTTGAAGCCGGAAAGCATGCGGGTCATCGAACGCTGCGGGATCGCGGTTGGCGGCGAGCAGGGACAGCACCACGGCGGCGCCATGCTTTACCGGGCAGCCGAGTATCTCCCGGTCCTCCGGCACGTAGCGCGCGGCAATCGCCACCGGCGGGCCATGGCGCAGCATTTCTTCCGTACCCGGAACAGCAAGGTCCGGGTCAGCCACCAGCGCGGCCCATTCTGACGGATGGCCGAGCAGGGCATGCACACCATTGCCGAGCACATCGGCCGTGGTGAGGTTCCCGGCGAGCAGGATCAGAAGCAGCAGCGTCGAGATTTCAGTGTCGATGAGCTTGGATTCGCTCTCGCTTTCCGCATGCACGATGGCCGACAGCAAATCTTCAGTGGGCCGCACGCGCCGCTGCGTAATCGCATCGGCGAAGTAAGTGTCCAGCCCGGCAAAAGCCTCCAATTGCCGGCGGTCCTCATCCGGCGAGCGCAGTGGATTGAACACAAAGATCAGATCTTCGGACCATTGCCGGAATTGCGGCATATCGGATCGCGGCAGGCCCAGCATGTCGCCGATGACATAGATGGGGAAGGGAGCGGCATATTCGGAGATGAAATCAAAGTCAGGCTTCTGTGCCGCCTCCGCCAGCAGCCGTGTGGCAATCGCCTCGATTTCCGCCCGCTTCGCCAGGATCGATTTGGGCGTGAAGGCCCGCGAGACGAGGCTGCGCACGCGCCGGTGCTGCGCCCCGTCAAGGTAAAGCAGGTTCCCGTGCGGCCCGTCCTGCATCACGGCGGCGGGCGCAAACGCGCGGGCGAGAGAGCCGGGCGGCGTCGCGCGCGGATCGCGCTGGTAGCTGCCATCAGCGAAGATCGCGCGGACATCCTCGATCTGCGTGAGATACAGCCCTTTGGGCGCGTCCGGGAAATGCGCATGCGCGTGAATGTGGCGCGGCGCTTCCTGCCTCAGCCGGTCGAGCATCGGATGCGGATTTTGCAGGAATTCCGGATTGAGTTCCGTCAGCTCAAACCCGTTGGGCAGGGGTTGGATTTCTGCATCCGATTTCAATCTGTGCATATCTATACCTTAAAATACAAACAGAAGTTGTATTTCAGGTTCACGGTCATTTCGCAACCGGCGTCCCGCTTGACACGCAGCAACGTATCAAATACTTTGAAATTCAAAGCACTTTATAGGAGATACAGAATGGCCGCCCCCGGAACCCTCTCGAGTGACCTCGCCTACGTCCGTGACCTTGCTGAAGCCGGCCAGAACGCGCCGCTGCTCGGCGGGCGGTTCCTCGTTATGTGGGGCGTGCTCGTCACCCTCGCTTATGTTGGACATTACCTGATCGCCACCGGCGCCTTCGGCCTCGCGCCGTCGGCTTACTGGATCATGTGGCTCGGCATCGGCCTTGCCGGCGGCATCGGTCAGTTCCTGCTGGTCTCGGCCATGCGCGGCAAGCCGGGCGGGGCCTCCACCGGAAACCGCGTCCAGGGCGTCCTCTGGACGACGTCAGGGTTCTTCCTGTTTGTCTATTTCGCCGGCCTTATGGCCCGCGTCTTCTTCACCGGTGAGGGCATTGAGGGCTTCTACTGGTCCGTGCCCATGGTGCTCGGCCTCTATGGCATCGGCCAATTCGTCACTGGCGCAATGACCGGCAGTTCGGCCCTGAAATTTGCCGGTGTGGCGGCCTTTGCAGGCGTCCTCGCCGCGACCTTCCTGACGGGTACGGAATACAT
>JBBSDJ010000193.1:0-4582 GCA_038249555.1 Caulobacterales bacterium | reverse complement strand
CGCGACCCGGACGGCAACAAGCTCTGTGCGCTGCACCGCAAGTGAGTTGAGGGAGGGCTGCGGCATGAAACGCATTTCCATTTTGTTGGCGCTTGCCGCCGCCCTCCTGCTCCCTGCCTGCGTCTCGGTCGATGTCGACGAGGCCGTTCTAATGCCGGATGTCTCGCACAATACCGGTCAGCCGATCAGCGGGCAGACCCTGCCCTTCTCGCGCGCCGTGCGCGTCGGCCACATGGTCTACCTCTCCGGCGAACTCGGTATTGATCCGGCGACCAATGCGCTGGTGCCCGGAGGAACGGGCGCGGAGACCACGCAGATTTTTCGCAACTATGAGCGCACGCTGGCGGCGTATGGCGCGGACCTTTCGGACCTCGTGAAGTGCACAGTCTTTCTCGGCGACATGGCAGACTATGCCGAGATGAACGCCGCCTATGCCGCCGCCGTGCCGGACCCGAAACCGGCGCGCTCTACCGTGGGCGTCAGCGGTCTCGCCTTCGGCGCGGGGCTCGAGATCGAGTGCATTGCGGCTTTGCCAGGATGAGCTGGCGCGGCGAGGCGCCGGTGGACCTCTCCCCCGTGGGCTCGCCCGCCATCCGCTGGGTGATCGACCGGGCGGTGGAAGGTGGCAACCGGGTTGTCTCGCTGGCGCCATGGTCGAAGGCGCTCGTCGCGCATATGGAGCGCGGACTGACGGCGGACCTAAAAACGGAAGCCGAGGCGCGCTGGCCCGGCCTCCCCTACTATATCGAAGCGGGCACGCCGCATAACGAGCCGGATGAAGGCTATGTCGAGGACGGCTTCGCTGTATCCTTTCCAAGGCCGCGCCCTACCGCAAGTTCAAAGGAATAGTTCGATGACCCTGACCCCCGTCTCCTCCTGGAAATCCTTTGGCGGCACATTGTCCGTGCACGATCATGAGAGCGCGCTGCTGGGCTGCACGATGCGCTTTGCGGTCTATGCGCCGCCGCAGGCCGCGCACGGGCCGGTGCCGGTTCTGTGGTACCTGTCGGGGCTGACCTGCACCTGGGCGAACATGATGGAGAAATCCGGCGTGCAGGAGCATGCGGCGCGCCACGGGGTGATGATCATCGCGCCAGACACCAGCCCACGTGGGCCGGGCGTGCCGAATGATGATGCCTATGACCTTGGCCAGGGCGCGGGCTTCTACCTCTCCGCCACCCAGGCGCCGTGGGACAAGCACTACAAGATGGATCAGTACATCACCGATGAACTGCCCGGCCTGATCACCGAGAACTTTCCCGCCGATATGGCTCGGCAAGGTATTTTCGGTCACTCAATGGGCGGGCATGGGGCGATCACGCTGCACCTGAAACATCCGGAGACGTACAAATCCTGCTCCGCTTTCTCGCCGATCACGTCGCCGGCCCGTGTGCCCTGGGGCGAGAAAGCGTTTACGGCCTATCTCGGCCCGCCCTCGATTGCCTGGGAGCAGTATGATGCGACCGAAATGGTGAAGGAAGGCGCGTCGAAAGCGCTAATCCTCGTGGACACCGGGACGGCGGACCAATTCCTGGAGCCGCAGATGAAGCCACAGATCTTCATCGACGCGTGCGAAAAGGAAGGCCAGCGCCTCGATTACCGGCTACGCGACGGCTATGGCCACGACTATTATTTCATCGCGACCTTCATGGACGAACACATCGCCCATCATGCGAAAGTGCTGAAAGCCTAGACTGCTTTCGCGTGCCGCTGCTGCGGCGCGGCAGTGGTGCGCGCGTCGAAGCATTGGGCGACGGTGCGCAGGAAGAGGCGCGCGGCGTCCGGCACGTCGATGCGCGTTCCGCTCACGGTGCACAGGCCGGCGGACTGCAAGGCCCGCGCGCGGTCCAGCGCATCGCCAAGGCTGCTCTCCGGCGCGTCCATTTCGCGGCACACCTCTGCCGCGTCCACGGCGAGGTCACACATCAGGCGTTCGATGGCGCGGGCACGCAGGCGGTCGTCCGGGGTCAAGGCAATGCCGCGCTCCACCGGCAGGGCCCCGGCGGCAATCGCCTCGCTCCACGCCTTTCGGTCTTTCAGGTTCTGCACGAAGCCTTCGCGGAATTGCGAGATGGAGGTCGCGCCCATTCCGATCAGCGTTTCACACGGATCGTCCGTATACCCCTGGAAGTTCCGGCGCAGCCGCCCTTCCCGATAGGCAACAGCCAGCGCGTCATCTGCGCGCGCGTAGTGGTCAAGACCGATGGGGAGGTAACCTGCGGCCACGAGTGCGTCCGCCGCTGCGCCTGCCTGCTCCAGCCGCTCGATCAGATCTGGCAGCGCGGCCTCGTCGATCGCCTTCTGGTGTTTCGCGAACCAGGGCAGGTGCGCGTAGCCGAAGACGGAGATGCGCGCTGCGCCCTGCTCCGCTGCGAATTGCGCGGCGGCGACGACATCTTCGGTGGTCTGGTGCGGCAGGCCGTACATCAGGTCCATGTTGATCGCGGCGACGCCTGCCGCTTTCAGGGAAGCGACGAGGCCCGCCACCATGTCCGGCGGCTGGATCCGGTTGACCGCCGTCTGCACCGCCGGCGCCAGCGTCTGCACGCCAAGGCTCGCCCGCGTCACGCCGGCCGCGGCGAAGGCCTCCACCTGGCCGTCATGCATCGTGCGCGGATCAAGCTCCACGGCGATTTCGGCGCCGGGGCGGATGCCGATACGGCCTCGGAGCGCCTCGATGAGTGCGGCAAAATCGTCCGCCTGCAGCGCGTTGGGCGAGCCGCCCCCGAAATGGAGGTGGCCGATGCCGCCATGCGGTCCGAGCGCGCGGGCCCAGACATCGATCTCCGCCTTCAGGCGCGCGGCGTACTCGCCGACGCGGCGGTACCCGTTCGGCACACTGGTGGCGCACCCGCAGTACCAGCAAAGCGTCTCGCAGAAGGGGATGTGAAGGTAAACGGAGAGCGGTTTGCCCCGCGCAACGGTCGCGGCCCAGGCGCCTGCGTCGCTCTCGCTGACGGCGCCGGTGAAGTCCGCCGCAGTCGGGTAGCTGGTGTAGCGGGGCACGGCGCGCGCGGCGAAGGGGATCCAGTCGGAGTTCATGCGCCTTGGTTTACACATCCGGGCGAGCGTCTCATCTAGGGATAATTCCCTAATTCCAGGACCGCGAGGCCCGCCGCAACGGCAGGTTGGCCATAGCCGCAAGCCTCCAAACGTGCCAATAGGCCCCCTTATCGCCCGAAAGCCGTTTTATGAATCTCCCCGACACGCTCCCCGCCGCACTCGCCGGCGCACTTTCCGCACGCGGATATACTGATCTCACACAGGTCCAGTCTGCCGTCCTGGTGCCGCACCTGTCCGACAAGGACCTGCTCGTCTCCGCCCAGACCGGCTCCGGCAAGACCGTCGCCTTTGGCCTCGCCATGGCGGACGCTCTCCTGTCCGGCGAAGACACGCTCGCACCTGCGTCCGCTCCTCTCGCGCTGATCGTGGCGCCGACGCGCGAACTCGCCGTGCAGGTCGCCCGTGAACTCGCCTGGCTGTACGGCATTGCCGGCGCCCGCCTCGCCACCTGCGTCGGCGGCATGGACATGCGCGATGAACGGCGCGCGCTAGAACGCGGCGCGCATATCGTCATCGGTACACCGGGCCGCCTGGCCGACCATATCAAGCGCGGCTCGCTGGTCACCGGCGGCGTACGCGTCGTGGTGCTGGACGAGGCCGACGAGATGCTCGACATGGGCTTTCGCGAGGAACTTGAACTGATCCTCGAGGGTACGCCCGAAGAGCGCCGTACACTGATGTTCTCGGCCACCGTGCCGAAAGGTATCGCCGCGCTTGCCGCGCGTTACCAGAAGAACGCCGCGCGCGTGACCACCGACGCCGAGAAGAGCCAGCACGTCGACATTGAATACAAGGCGCTGCTGGTTGCGCCGGGCGATGAAGAGAACGCCATCGTCAACATCGTGCGCCATTCGGATTCCGAAAGCGCGCTGGTCTTCTGCTCCACCCGCGCCGCCGTGAACAAGCTGATGAGCCGGATGGGCAACCGCGGATTCCCGGTCGTCGCCCTGTCCGGCGAGCTCAGCCAGAAGGAACGCTCCAACGCGCTGCAGGCGCTGCGCGATGGCCGTGCCCGCGTCTGTATCGCCACCGACGTCGCCGCCCGCGGCCTTGACCTGCAGAATCTCGGCCTCGTGATCCATGCGGACCTGCCGCGCGATCCCGCCACCCTGCTCCACCGCTCCGGCCGCACGGGCCGCGCGGGCCGCAAGGGTGTCAGTGCGCTGTTGGTCGCGCCCAAGGCCCGCCGCCGCGTCGAGCGCCTGCTGGGCGATGCCAAGATTTCCGCGACGTGGGGCAAGCCGCCTTCGGCCGACGAGATCGCCCGCCAGGACGACGCCCGCCTCCTCTCCGACACTGCGATCAGCGCGCCGTCGAACGCGCACGAGAAACAGCTCGTCGAACAACTCCTTGCCCAGCACGGCGCCGAAGCCGTTGCAGCCGCTTTCGTGCGGGCGAAGCGCGAGGGCCGCTCGGCGCCGGAAGAGTTGCGCGATGTCGATGACCGCGCCAGCGACCGCAAGGCCAAGCCGGATTGGGAACGCCCCGAGCGCTCGCTGCGCGACCGGCCGGAACGCAT
>JBBSDJ010000192.1:0-4610 GCA_038249555.1 Caulobacterales bacterium | reverse complement strand
TGCTCCAGCCAGACACCGTAGGACACAGACCCAATGGCCTCACCTGGTTTCTCACTCGACATGGATCACCTCCTTTCACGCGTGCGGTATGCACGGCCTTTGCTCCGGACCATCCGGTGCAGTTCGGACCTAAGCATGATTTGCGCCAATGTGAAGTTAACATCGCGGCGATCGCTGCATGGATTATGGCATTTGCATAAAAATACACCCGGGTGCCTTTGCAGGGCAGCCCGGGCGCGAGTGAGCCTCAAAAGGGGTCGATAGAGGCTTGTGTGGTCAGTCGGTGGCAATGGCGCCGATCACGAGGCCGAGGATGGCGCCGGTCGCAACCGAGGCCAGGATGGCATCGCCCCGGTCATTGTCGCGCACCCAGTGATAGCCGCGCGGCGGATCGTAGAGGCCGTAATGGCTGTAATCGTTGATGTAGACCGTGCGGCGCGGGCCATAGCTGTAGTAGTGGCCGACATCGTAGCGCGGCCGGTAGCCGGAATAGTAGTACGGGCCGTAGGAGTGGCCGTAGGTCACGGTCACGGAGCTGCGGGGATAGTAGTTGTAGGACGGCCGGTAGACGACGACCGGTGTGTGGCGGCGGTAATCGTCGCGGTAGTGCTCGCGGCGATAGTCGCGCCGGTCGTCACGCCAGTCATCGCGGCGATGTTCCCGGTAATCGCTCCCACGGCGGCGGCGGTGATCGTCATCATCATCGTCATACCGGTCCCAGCCGCCGCGGTCCTTGCCGCGCCGGTCATCCCGGTCTGCATGCGCCACGGGCGCGAGGATGAAGCTTGCCGCCGTTGCAGCGGCCATGAAGCGGGTGAAGGTCTTCAGAAGGGTCATGGTAACACGGGCCTTTCGGGATCGACTGTACCTGGCGCCGGCACGCAAGCTGGACTAAGCGCGCAAACACCGGTTTCTTGGGGCCGAATGTCTGCCCCCGCGTCTGAACTTTGGCTGAACAGGTCCTTCAGGTTTCCCCGATGAGCGAGTTTGGCGATCTGCGCATTTCCGGCACCCTGACCCTCCCGGCCTGGGAGATCAGCGAAGCGTTCGTGCGTTCGTCCGGGCCCGGCGGGCAGAACGTGAACAAGGTGTCATCGGCGGTGCAGCTCACGTGGCAGGTGGGCGCCTCGTCACTCCCGGCGGCCATCAAGGAACGCTTCCAGAAGCTCTATGGCAGCCGGATCACGGCAGACGGCCGTCTGATGCTGGAGGCGAGCGAACACCGCAGCCAGCTGCAGAACCGGCAGGCCGCCCGCGCCCGGCTCGCCGAGATGATCCTCAAGGCCTCCGTCGCCCCGAAGCGCCGCATCAAGACCAAGCCCACCGCCGGGAGCGTCCGCCGCCGGATCACGTCCAAGAAGAAGCGCGGCGAGGTCAAAGCCCTCCGCGGGGGCGTCGGGGACGACGACTAGATCGCCAAAACGGGGCAACCCGGCTTGGACCTCGTTTTCGCAGGGTTGATGTCCTTTCAAGGGTTCGCCCGCCGGTGCTTCGCGGGCTGAAAACGCGTTGTCATTGGCGCTTCGTGAACGGCATCGGCGCCATTTCACGAAGGAAACACGCCCGTTCGTGAAGATGCGGGTGCGGGCAACCGGGGAGCTTGCCATGTTCGGTCTCGCAGCAGGCAGACGGCCGCTGACCCCAACAACGGAGACCGAAATGACCCGCAAATCCCTGATCGCCACCGCCCTTTGCCTGACCCTTCTGGCCCCCGCGGCGCTGGCCGGCCCCCTGACCGTGACGCTCGACAACATCCAGAAGCAGACCGGCGAGATCCGCCTCGGCGTCTATGATGCCGCCAGCTATGAGGGCGGCCAGGCGGTTGCCGGAGCCGCTGTCGAGGTCAACGCCGCGACCGTCAGTGTGACCGTCGAGGGGCTGGCGCCCGGCGAATACGGCATCAAGCTCTTTCACGACGTGAACGGCGACGGCGAGATGAACAGCAACCCGTTCGGCATGCCGACCGAGCCCTTCGCGTTCTCGAACAATGCCATGGGCCGGTTTGGACCCGCCAAGTGGGACGACGCCCGGTTCGAAGTGACCGAAGACGGCGCTGTCCAGGTCATTTCGGTGAACTGAGCCTTATCCGATTTCGATTTGAGGAGCCCGACATGACCTTGTCTCGCCGCCACTTCCTGACGACCAGCGCTGCCGGTACCGCCGTTTTCGGTCTTGGCCTGTCTCCCGCCTTTGCCGGCACCCCGGCGATGCCGGACTGGCACCTCGGCTACTCCTCCGCGCCGGCGGGCGGGTTCGATCCCGCGCCGATGCGGCTGTTGTTCGGCAAGGTGCCGGAAGGCCTCGAAGGCACCCTCTACCGCAACGGGCCGGCGCAGTTCCGCTATGGCAAGGACGACTTCGCCAGCCATTGGTTTGACGGCGACGGCATGATCCAGCGCATTGCGATTGCCGACGGCAAGGCGGTGCATTCCGGCCGCTTCGTGCAAACCAACAAGCGCGTGATCGAACAGGCCCAAGGCAAGTTCATGGCGCCTGGCTTCGGCACGGTGGGACACCCGGACTTTCCGGTGACCAGCGCCGATGACGTGAATGCGGCCAACACGTCCGTGATCGTGATCGACGGCAAACTCTATGCCCTCTGGGAGGGCGGATCGGCCATCGCCCTGGATGCAGCAACGCTTGAAACCCACGGCGTAAAGGATTGGAGCGATGATCTGGCGGGGATGCCGTTCCTCGCCCATCCGAAGCGGGAGCCGGATGGTACGGTCTGGAACCTTGCGATCAACGGCCGGAATGTCGGTGTGTATCGTATCGCCGCAGACGGCGGTCTTCAGTCCTTCGGCCTGCTGAATATCGGCAAGGCGGCCTATATCCATGACTGGGCGATGACGGATCGCCACCTCATCATCCTGGTCCAGCCCTGGATCAACGAAGCGTTTCGGCCTCCTGTGGTGAACGGGTTTGAATGGCGGCCCGAAGAAGGCTTCCAGTTCCTGATCGTCGACAAGAACGACTTCTCCAACCGCCGTTGGGCACAGGGTCCGGCACGCGCCTTCTATCACACGGGCGCTGCCTGGGAGGACGCCGACGGCACGATCCGCATCGACGCCGCCCTCTACAAGGAGCCGGTGCTGGGTGTCGGCGGCGGCGCCGACGAAATCCGCGGGGTCTGGAAAGGCCGCGAAGCTCGGTTCCAGAGCGACCTGACGCAGATCGTCATTCCGCCATCGGGGGATGCCCGGTTGATCGAGACAGGCCTCGACGGAGACTTCCCGCAGGTTGACCCTCGCCGGCATGGCCTGCCTCGCCGCCTCACCGCGCTGATGACAGGTCAGCCCGCGACCCGGCCCGGCCTGTCGGCTGTCAGCGTCCACGATTGGGAAACCGGAACCACCGACACGTTCGATTTCGGGGGCGCGCGCATGGTCGAGGAGTTCCTGTTCGTGCCGAAGCCCGGCAAGCAGGGCGAAGCCGACAGCTGGCTCATCGGACCCGTGCTGAACCTCAAGACCGGCACCACCGACATCTGCGTCTTCGATGCCGCCCGGGTCAGCGACGGCCCGGTCTGCATCTGGCGCGGCGACCGCGCCTGGCCCCTCGGCTTCCACGGAACCTGGGTTTGAATTGATGTTGGATCGGACGGTGACCAGAAGGCCGGGGCAAACCGGCGCAGGCGCAGTTCCGGTCACAAGCTGAGCTTGGTCATATAGTTCTGGATTGGAAAACGTTCGCCGAACGGCGGCGCATGATGGAACGCAGCCAATGCCCGCCAAGGCTATCAAGGCAGCCGTTCTTTTCTTTCAGGCCAAGCTCGATCTCAGGGTTCGTGTATTCTGAGCGGTCTATACGCTTCCGCACAACTCAACCAATTTACCCGACTGGAATCTTGCGCCCAGCATATGATCATCATCCCATGCCGCAGCGTAGACGAGTTCGGTCGTTACAACGCCGCTCATTTTTACAACCGCTACCGACTGCAAAGTCACGTGGTTCCAGACCTGTTCTGCCGTTTGAAGGGCAGGCATCTGCGTCCCTCGTGCACCGCCGTCTTCCGCGGCAACCGCCTCGCCATAGGGGGTGTAATGATCAAACAACGCTTGCTGGATCGATGGACGCCAGCCGCCGAACATTGCACGGATCTGGCGCGCCGCTGCCAATGCCGCAGCATCAGGCTCCCGGTCGGAGCCGAAAAGATTTAGCGGCACGCCGGGTGTTTCGCCCACCTCAAGCGTCCCCCGCCAAGTTCCGCCCGAGCGCTTCAGCCGGCCGACGACCGCATCGTCAAAGTGTGGGGATCCAAACAAGCCTGACATAAGCCCTCTCAGCGTCGAACGAATTGCGCTGCAGAATGCCGAGGTTCGGGCAACTTGGCCACAGGAACTCTGTCAAAGGGTGCCGGTTGGGGTTCTGACCACCGCGTTTGGAGCGGCTTGCCCGGCATCATCCTTTCCTCCCGCCCAAGGACCCGCCCCGGGCGAACGGACGTTCGGCGCCGAAGCAAGACGTAGTGGCCGAACACCAACACTAGCTCTTCAGCGCATCCTTGATGGCCGCTTCGATTGCGGCCGTGTTGGCGCCTTCGATGTGTTGTTCGCCGATGAAGAAGCCCGGGGTGCCGCCGACGGCGAGGGCTTCGCCGAGGGCTTTCA
>JBBSDJ010000191.1:0-4624 GCA_038249555.1 Caulobacterales bacterium | reverse complement strand
CGCTCCTCGTAGACGGCGCACACGGCGCGGCCCTCGCCCAGCTGCAGGTGCACGCAGTGGCCGCAGCTATAGTCCACATAGGTGCGCCCCTCATGTTCGAAGAGGCTGTCCGGCGGCAGGCGCCGCCCGGCGTCTTCGGGCAGCAGCACGAGATAACGCGGGTTCTTGCTGAAACAGCACGCGCCGCAAGTCACGCAATCGAACACCTCGGCCATGCCTCGTCCTCCCGCTGGCGGCGCGGTCTAGGCCCGCCGGCCCGCCCCGGCAAGGGCCGCCAGCGCCCCCTTCCCCTTCCGCGCGTCTCAGCTACACTGCGACGACGCCGGGGGGCGCAAACACCAGAGGGACACTGCCATGAGATTTGCACTTGCTTGCCTCGCGCTCGCCGCCGCCACCGGGCTTGCCGCCCTGCCCGCCGCCGCCCAGGGCGCCGGCTCGGCCCCCGTGATCAAACCGGTCATGCCGAAAATCCCCATCGAAAAGCTGACCAAGCCGCCGGAAGCCGCCACCATAACCCGGGAACGTCTTGCCGGTTGCATCCGCCACCAGACCTACAACACCCAGTCGCCAGCGAACTTCTCCACGGCCTTCACGCTGATCACGGCCGAAGGCGACCGCTTGTTCAATTTCGAGGCCGACAAGATCCGCTATGTGCCGCCGGGTTCGCCCCTGCCGCTGCCCACCGCCGCTGAAACCCTGAAATGGACGCGCATTCTCGACACGCTGGAGCGCGCCGCCGCCGCCGGAAAGCCCCTGCTGGTGGACTACACCGCGCCCTCGAACGAGGTGTTCGGCATCTATGTCCAATGGTCGGGAAACTGCCCCGCCCCTTGAAGCGGGCCACATCGTGTTGCGCAAGTTTCCCCTTGCGCAACACTTTCCGTCCGTTCCCGGATAAAATGGCTGCGCCAAAACTACGGCTTGCTAAGCTGCGCTTTATTTCTCGCCGGACGACTTGCCCGACTGGCGGAGGATCCAGATCGTGATGCTGGCCATCACGATCAGCAGGGTGCCAAACCCTACCAGCGCGGCGATCGCCAGGGGGTCAATCGTCAGATTTGCCATGTGCGGGCTCCGTCTCGCTGGAATCGGCCTTCAGTCCGGCATAGATCTCGTCCTTCAGCATCATGCGCTTGCGCCGCATCACCGCCTCGACCGCCTCGCTCGCTGGCTCGACATTGGTCTCCATCCGGTGGATCTGCCGGTTCACGTCGTGGTATTCGTCACACAGCTTTGCAAAATGCGCGCTAGACGCCTTCAGCGCGCGCAGGCGCTCGGCCGATTCCGGAAATTCTTCTGCAAGTTCGTGCGGGGTATGCGACATCGGCCAGGCTCCGTTGGGGATTGGCCCCAACCCTGCAACCGCGACGCGGCGGGCGGCATCCGGACAATTACCTAGGCGCGTTCATCCTCCCCGTACGGAGCATCGCCGTCAGCCCTCAAACGGGTCCCGCATCAGGATCACGTCCTCCCGCTCCGGCGAGGTCGAGACCAGCGCGCACGGCTTGCCGACCAGCTCCTCCAGACGGCGAACATACACCACCGCCTCGGCCGGCAGGTCCGCCCAGCTGCGCGCCCCGCGCGTCGAGCCGCTCCAGCCCTTGAGCGTCTCATACACCGGCTCGACCGCCGCCTGGTCGGTCAGGCCCGCCGGGAAATAGTCGATCAGCTTGCCGCCCAGCCTGTACGCCGTGCAGACCTTGATCTCGTCAAAGCCGTCCAGCACGTCGAGCTTGGTCAGCGCGAGGCCGTTGACGCCCGATGTGGCGCAGGCCTGGCGCACCATGACGCTGTCGAACCAGCCGCACCGGCGCGGACGCCCGGTATTGGTGCCGAACTCGTGGCCGACCGTGCCGAGGCGCTGGCCGATCTCGTTCTGCTGCTCGGTCGGAAACGGGCCGGAGCCGACCCGCGTCGTGTACGCCTTGGCGAGGCCGAGGACGTAGGAGATGGCGCCCGGGCCGACGCCCGATCCGGCGCTGGCATTGCCCGCGACAACGGAGGACGAGGTGACGAACGGATAGGTACCATGGTCGACATCGAGCATCACGCCCTGCGCGCCTTCGAACAGGATGCGCCGGCCCTTGCGGACCTGCTCGTCCAGCAGCTTCCACACCGGCTGCGCATAGGCCAGAACCTGCGGCGCGATCTTCAGAAGCTCCGCCTTCAGCGCCGCACCATCCGGCTCCGGCAGGTCGAGGCCGATCCGCAGCGGGCGGTGATGGGCCAGCAGCCGCTCGATTTTCATGTCCAGCGCGGCGGGGTCGGCAAGGTCGGCCACCCGGATGGCGCGGCGGCCAACCCGGTCCTCATAGGCCGGGCCGATGCCGCGCTTGGTGGTGCCGATCTGGGCGGCGCCAAGGGCCCCTTCCCGCGCCGCATCGATATCCTTGTGCCAAGGCAGGATCAGCGAGGCATTGTCGGCCAGCACGAGGCTCTGCGGGGAGACCTCGACGCCCTGCGCGCGGATGCCTTCGATCTCGGTCAGGAGGTGCCAGGGATCGACCACCACGCCGTTGCCGATCACCGACAGCTTGCCGCCGCGCACGAGGCCGGACGGCAGCAGCGCCAGCTTGAACACCTTGCCGTCAATGACGAGCGTGTGGCCGGCATTGTGGCCGCCCTGGAAGCGGACGACGACATCGGCGCGCGCCGACAGCCAGTCCACGATCTTGCCCTTGCCCTCGTCGCCCCACTGGGCGCCTACAACGACGACACCTGCCATGTTCCGCTCCGTTTACAGCCGCGGCGACAAGGGCAGGAATTGGCTGCGAAATGCAAGGGGCAGATGCGGGCCTATTCGCCGAGGCGGTAGATCACCCGGACGCCGATATTGTCGATGCCCTGGTTGCGGCCCTTGCCGAGGATCTGGCCGTGGCTGAGATGCTCGAACATCAGCTGCGCGCCCCATTTGTCCCCGAGGTCGCGGTTGAGGGCGAGGCTGGTACGGAAAAGGTCGCGTGAGCCGAGGAAGACTTTCGACTCAGAGATGACATCATTGCGCGGGTCGCCCTGCGGAAACGGGAACGACAACTCGCCGTCATGGATGACATAGCCGAAGCCGGGCTCGAACGACCAGCCGTCGGCGAAGTCCCAGTTCCAGTGCAGCCCCGCGCCGCCAAAGCTGGTGTCGCCGCCGAGGTTGGCGCTCGCCACCACATAGGGGCGCGGACTCCCGATCACGTCGAGGACGTCCGGCGAGGCAAAGACGATCTCGCCACTGACGTTCGGCCCCTGCTCCTTATGCGCGTTGTCGCAGTCCAGCACGCAGATATTGTGCTGGGTCAGGCCCACGCGAACTTCCTCGACCAGCTGGGCAGAGGCAGTGGCGGCGGGCACGGCGGCCAAGGCCAGCAAAGCTATGAGACGGCGCATGGACGCTCCTTCATCAATACTGTTTCATGGGGACTCGCGCTTATGCGCGCGCTTCGTCAAGCCGGTTCAGGCTGCGCGGGAAGGCGAACCCAGCGCGGGGCGGCCTGCGCAACGCGCTTTCCGATTACTTCTGGAATGCCATTGCTGATCCATGTCATCCCCCGCTACGCCGCCAGCGTCGCGAACTGCTGCATCACGGGCCATGTCGGCCCGCTTTGCTGTTGAGACCAGCAGGTAGGAAGCCGGGCGGCGTTTGCCGCCCGGCCAAGGATCAGAAGCTCAGCACTTTCGCGTAGCGAACCTGCGGCAGTGCATCGAGTTTTTCGAGCACGGCGGCAGGCGGCATTGAGTCGATGCCGACGAGCGCAATGGCCTCTCCGCCAGCGGCCTGGCGGCCGAGGTGGAAGGTCGCGATGTTGACCTTCGCCTCGCCGAGCATCTGGCCCAGCGCGCCGATGAAGCCCGGCTTGTCGATATTGTTGACGTAAAGCGTGAACGGCGAGAAGTCGCCCTCCAGCGCCATCCCCTTGACTTCGACGATCCGCGGCTTGCCGCCGATCAGCGCGCCGGCCAGCGTGCGCCAGCCGCCTTCCGGCGAATTTTTCGTAGCCTTGGTTTTCACCTTGATGCGGATCAGGCTGTCATAGACCGGACTGGACTCGGTCTTGGTCTCGGTCAGCTTCACGCCGCTCTCGGCGAGCATGGCCGGGGCCGACACCATGTTCACATCGCCGCGCGACGCGCGCAGCAGGCCGGAGAGGAGCGCGGCGGTCAAAGGCTTGCGGTTGAGGTCTGCGACCTCGCCCTCATATTCGATGACGACCTCATCATATCCGTAGTCGGAGATTTGACCTGCAAACGATCCGAGCTTTTCGGCGAGCGCGGCAAAAGGCTTCAGGCGCGGCGCTTCCTCGGCCGTCACGGACGGCATGTTGAGCGCGTTGGTGACGGCACCGGTGAGAATATAGTCCGCCATCTGCTCGGCAACCTGCAGGGCAACGTTTTCCTGGGCCTCGACGGTGGCCGCACCCAGGTGAGGTGTAGCGACGAAGTTTTTCGCGCCGAACAGCACGTTTTCCTTGGCAGGCTCGACCGCGAACACGTCAAACGCCGCGCCAGCGAGGTGACCGCTTTCGAGAAGGTCTCGTACCGCCGCCTCGTCAACGAGGCCGCCGCGGGCGCAGTTGACGAGGATCAGGCCTTTTTTTGTCTTCTCGAGCGCTTCGCGCGACAGGACGTTTTTGGTTTG
>JBBSDJ010000190.1:0-4638 GCA_038249555.1 Caulobacterales bacterium | reverse complement strand
GCGGCCGCAGGCGACGCCGCGTCAGCGCGCGGGCGCACCTTGGTCGGACGATCCACCACCGGCTCTTTCGGCGCGGCTTCAGCGATCTTGCGGGCTTCTTCCTCGGCCTTGCGGCGCGCTTCAGCGCCGTCGCGGTCGCGGCCTTCCTGGGCCTTGCGCTCCTGTTCGGTGCGCAGACGGTCCTGGGACGCCTTTTCCTTCTGCTGGTCTTCGGCGCGCGCGGACTCTTCGGTCTTGCGGCGCTCGAGAACTTTCTGGCGGGCCTTCAGCTCGGCCACCGTGATGCCCAGCTTCGAGGCGAGCGCGACAAGCTTCGCCTCCATCGATTCCGAGACAGGGGTTGGCGAGTCCGCAGCTTGTCCAGCCGCAGGCGCACCGCCAGCCGTGACCGGGCGGCGTTTTTTCGTCTCGACCACTACCTGTTTGGAGCGGCCGTGGCTGAAGCTCTGCTTCACTGTGCCGGCGGACTTGCGCACGACTGTCAGCGGCTTGCGCCCACCGGAATTGCCTTGATCGTTGTTATCGCTCATTCGTCCTACATATCATATTCTGAGCCCGGACGCCCATGCGTCCCGGCAGATTCCGTTACCGATCCGGTTCAGGGAACCAGTCAAGTTCGGGAGCAGCGCGAAATCCGGTGAGGCGCCGATAGGCGACTTCCCAGTTCTTCGCGATAGCGCCCCGGCGGACGAGGCCGTGTATCACACGGTCGCGTCCGAAAGCCATGCCCAATTCCTGCGAGCTGAGCGCTCCGGCTACTTTCACGTCGCTATATATGGCTTTGGCGAGAAAATACACCTTGTTGCGCCCATCCTCTGCGCCGTCACTGGCTTCGAGGAGAAAGGCGGGTTCCTTGCCGCGCAGGGCGTCGCGCACCTGGTCGTGGCCCTGGATGGCTAGGCCTGCCTTGCGGGCGAGGCCGAGAAGTTCCACGCAGCGTTTCACGAGGAGGCGTTCGGTCAGATCCGAAAGTCCTTCCGGAACCGTCACCGCACTCTTGAAGCCGCGCGCGAAAGCGCCCTTGGCGGCCGCCGTATCGACATGGCGGCGCTCCGCCCCAACCCACACGCCCCTGCCCGGCAGGCGGTCGGCGACGTCCGGCGTGACAATATTGTCCGGAGACAGAACAAAGCGGATCATCGCCTCCTTCGGGAGGCGCTCGCGGGTGACCGCGCACTGACGCTCCGGCGATGCCGAAGCATCGCCGTCGTCGCCATCATCATTTTCGGGGATCAGACCCGGTTCACTGCTCGGGTACGGCTTCTTCATCGCCGCCCTCCATCTGCAGGTCTGCGAGGTCGATGCCGAGTTCCTCTGCGAGGCTTTCCTCGTCGTCGTCATTGTTGCCAAGCTCACCGAGGGCGAGGAGCGCTCGCTCCTCTTCGGTCAGCTCCGGGGCTTCCTCATCGCCGGCTTGCTGGGCGATCAGGGCATCGACAGCTTCCTGTTCGATCCAGCCCGCGATGACGCGCGCCTTCATGATGAACATCTGGGCGTCGTCCTTTCGCATTTCGCCCTTCTTCAGGATGCCTTCGACCCAGACGGGTTTGCCATCCGGACCGGGCTCGCGGTAGCCGGTGATGTCGTCCGGCACGAGGCCGGCGACATCTTCCACCGTCTTGACGCCCTGCTCGCCGAGCTTCACGGCGAAGGACGGCGTCATGCTGTCGAGTTCCATCACGTCATCCTCGACGCCGAGTTCGCGGCGCTTGGTGTCGTTCTCGACGGCGACGCGGTCCAGGAATTCGCGGGCGCGTTCCTGCAGCTCTTCGGCCACGTCCTTGTCGAAGCCTTCGATGGTGATGAAGTCTTCAGGCGCAACGAAGGCGATCTCCTCAACCGATTCGAAGCCTTCGGAAGCGAGGAGCTGGGCGAGGGTTTCGTCCGCATCCAGAGCTTTCATGAAGAGGTCCGTGCGCAGCTGGAACTCCTTCTGGTAGCGTTCGGAGTCTGCCGACTCGGTGATCAGGTCGATCTGCCAGCCGGTCAGCTGCGAGGCGAGGCGCACGTTCTGGCCGCGGCGGCCGATGGCGAGCGGGAACTGGTCGTCGGCAACGACAACCTCGACGCGGCGCTCGTCTTCGTCGAGCACGACTTTCGAGACTTCGGCCGGCTGCAGCGCGTTCACGATGAACGTGGCGGCGTCATAGTTCCACGGGATGATGTCGATCTTCTCGCCTGAAAGCTCGCCGACAACCGCCTGCACGCGCGCGCCGCGCATACCGACGCAGGCGCCGACGGGGTCAATGGAGCTGTCGTTCGAGATCACGCCGATCTTGGCGCGCGAGCCCGGGTCGCGGGCGCAGGCCTTGATCTGGATGACGCCTTCGTAGACTTCCGGCACTTCCTGGGCGAACAGCTTGCGCATGAAGTCCGGCGCGGCGCGCGACAGGAAGATCTGCGGGCCCTTCAGCTCGCGGCTGACCTTGTAGAGATAGGCGCGGACGCGGTCGTTCGGCTGGAAGTTCTCGCGCGGGATACCGTCATTGCGGCGGATGATGCCTTCGGCGCGGCCGAGATCGACGATCACGTGGCCATACTCGACGCGCTTGACGATGCCGTTGATGACTTCGCCGACACGGTCCTTGTACTCATTGTACTGACGCTCCCGCTCGGCGTCGCGCACTTTCTGCGTGATCACCTGCTTGGCGGTCTGGGCAGCGACGCGGCCGAAGTCGAAGGGCGGAAGCTCTTCCTTCAGTTCGCTGCCGATTTCGAGCGAGGCGTCGATCTTCTTGGCTTCGGCGAGGCGCAGCTGCTTGGCTTCGTCTTCGAAGTTTTCCTCGGCGACGACCGTCTGCACGCGCCACAGCGTCTGTTCGCCGGTCGCGGGGTCGATCCGGGCACGGATGTCGTGCTCCTGGCCGTACTTGGCCTTGGCGGCCTTTTCGATGGCTTCCTGCATCGCTTCGATCACGATGCGCTGGTCGATCGATTTCTCTTCCGCGACCGCTTTCGCGATCTGCAGGATTTCAAGACGGTTGGCGGACACGCCTACGGTGGTCATTGGAGATCTCCTGTCTCTTCTTCATCTGTGTCGTCTTCGGACTCGTCGATCTCGAAATCGGCGAGCAGGTCTTCGTCTTCGTCCGGCTGCGGCGGCAGATTGCCGGCGGCGCGGGCGGCCTCGATCAGTTCATCGGTGAGCACGAGGGTGGCGCGGCTCATCTCGTGGACGCCGGCGACCAGTTCGGTCTCGTCGTCGATCTCGATATGCACCCCGTCCTCCCCTTCCGACACGATCGTGCCGGTGAACCGGCGGCGGCCATCGATCGGGCGGGCGAGTTCGATCCGGGCGGCGTGGCCGATCCAGCGGCCGAAGTCACCGGGGCGGGTCAGCGGCCGGTCGATGCCGGGGGTGGACACCTCAAGAATGTAGGCCTCCGAGATCGGGTCGGCCTCTTCCAGGACAGGGCCCATGGCGCGGCTGAGGCGGGCGCAGTCCTCGACATCGGTCGGCGCCCCGCCAGCCTTCTCGGCCATCACCTGCAGGTGGGGCCGGCGGCCGCCCGAGACGCGCAGGCGCACGACTTCCATGCCGAGACGATCCGCAACGGGGCGGATGATGTCCAGCAGGCGGCGTTCCTGTTCCGAGACGGCGATCATGAGAAGCGGGGCAAATCCGGATAAAGAAAAACGGCGGACCCGTTTCCGGACCCGCCGCCGATATATTTCGACTTGGCGGCTAGATAGTCGCGATTGGTCGGTCTGTCGAGGGGGTTGCTGAGGCAAACAGAAACGGCGGCCAGGTTGCCCGGGCCGCCGCATCTTCACCCTCAAGGGGCGAATGACTTAGAGGACCTTGAGGTCCACAGCCGAGGTTTTGCCGCGGCGTTCGTCCTTGTGCAGTTCATACTGGATGGACTGGTTCTCGGCGAGCGTGCGCAGGCCCGAACGCTCAACGGCGGAAATGTGAACGAAAACGTCCGCACCGCCCTCATCCGGCTTGATGAAGCCGAAGCCTTTTTGGTCGTTGAACCACTTTACTTTTCCGGTTGCCATACTGGCCTTCCTTTACCGTTCCGGGCCGCGACAAGCGCGGGATGCGCCATGCCGGTGCCCATCGAAAGCGGAGGAGGGAAAGTCATTGCCGTCGGTCTGACGGGGTCTTGATATTCAGACCGACCGGTTTCGATGCGATCAAAAAGGCCACAAATGATGCGAAATGTCAATATTCTCCACAGGCTCAGATGCGCAGGAAATCGTACCAGATCGGGGCACAATCGCCGAGTTTCTTGGTCTCGTAGCGGGTCGTGACATGATCCGCGGGCGGACAGCGCCAGTCATCGGCGCGCGCAGCGGTCCATTCGAAGGCGTCATTCCCCAGAAAGGCGAGCAGGGCCTCGTCGGCATAGCTGGCGACATCGGTGGCAAAGCGCAGGCGCCCGCCGGGGGCAAGGATGCGGGCAAGGCCTGCCACGACATCCGGCTGCACGAGGCGGCGCTTCTGCTGGCGCCGCTTCGGCCAAGGGTCGGGGAAGAGGATGAAGACCCGCGCGATGGAGGCCGGCGCGAAAGCGTCCAGAAGCAGACGTGCATCATCCGGCCACAGACGGACATTGGCGAGGCCGTTGTCCTCGATGCCGGCGATCGCCTTGGCGACGCCTTCAACAAACGGTTCGCACCCGATGAAACCGG
>JBBSDJ010000189.1:0-4664 GCA_038249555.1 Caulobacterales bacterium | reverse complement strand
TCTCCGGCCAGAACATCATCGTCACCGGCGGCTATTCCGGCATCGGCCTCGAAACCGTACGCGCCCTCGCCGGCGCCGGCGCACGCGTCACCGTTCCGGCGCGACGGGCCGATGCGGCGGCGGCTGCGCTGGCGAGCGTTGCGGGCGATATAGAGATCGCCGCAATGGACCTCGGTGATCTCGCCAGCGTGCGCCACTTTGCAGACGACTATCTCGATACCGGACGCGGCCTGAACATCCTGATCAACAATGCCGGCATCATGGCCCCGCCGCTCGCCCGTGTCGGCAAGGGTTGGGAAAGCCAGTTCGGCACCAACCATCTCGGCCACATGGCGCTCGCCCTGAAACTCGCCCCGGCGCTGCAGGCCGCTGACGGCGCGCGCGTGGTGGCGCTGTCCTCGGTCGGCCATGTCCGCTCCGACGTGATCTGGGACGATCCGCATTACACCACACGCACCTATGACAAATGGGAGGCCTACGGCCAGGCCAAGTCCGCCAATGCGTTGTTTGCGCTGGGTGTCGACCTGCTCGGCCGCGACGTTGGCGTGCGCGCTTTCTCGGTGCACCCGGGCGGCATCTTCACGCCGCTGCAGCGCCACCTGCCGGAAGAAGAAATGGTCGCCCTGGGCTGGAAGGCGCCGGACGGAACGATCCCGCCGATGGTGCAGGCCATGTTCAAGACGCCCGAGCAGGGCGCCTCGACCTCGGTCTGGGCCGCCACCTCGCCCAAGCTGGCCGGCAAGGGCGGCGTCTATTGCGAAGATTGCGACGTGGCCAAGCTGGCCACCGCAGACAGCCAGCGCTGGGAACATGCCCGGCCCTGGATTGCCGACGATGCAAAAGCCGAAAAGCTCTGGGCGATGAGCGAGGCGATGCTGGCCGACGCCTGACCGGCGTCCTGCCTGCGCGAGATTGACGCCGGGCGCCGGCTGTCGCACCTGAAGCCGCGATGACGCATGAGACAACCGCCCCTGCTCCGGCCCCGGCTTCCCGCCGTGCCCTGTATATCGGGCTGGGCCTGCTGGCCGTTGTGCTGTCGGTCTTCGCCCTCGGGAAACTTGGCCATCTGCCGGGACTGGAACAGGCCGAAGCCTGGCTGCGGGACCTCTCGGAAAGCCCCTGGGGCCTTCCAGCCGTCGTCGCCGTTTTCTGCGTGGCAGCCTTCCTCGGTGTCCCCCAGTTTGCCCTGATCGCGGCAGCGGTGGCAGTGTTCGGCCCTCTGATGGGCGCCGTTTACGGCTGGATTGCCAATATGCTGTCCGGCGCGCTCACGTTCTGGATCGGCCGGGCGGGCGGCGAGGCGGCGGTGCGCCGCTATGCCGGACCGCGCGCGCAGAAGCTGTCGGGACTGATCGGCCGCAACGCCCTGGTCGCCAGCGCCGTGGTGCGGACGGTGCCGGCCGGCCCGTTCCTGATCGTCAACATGGTGTTCGGCGCCAGCGCGGCGAAGTTCCGGGACTACTGGATCGGCATGGCCCTCGGCATCCTGCCCAAGATCGCGCTGGTGGCCATCGGCTGGAAAACGGTGGTTTCGGCCTTTGAGGGCAACCCGGTGACCGCCATTGCGTTCGGCGCGGTGGCTCTCACGCTTTATGCCGGCGTCACGATTTTTGTAGTCCGCCGGGCACGCAGAGCCTGGCAAGATATTCCCGAACCGGCACCCGGCACGATTGACAGTGGGCAGAAACGCGGCGAATAAAGCGCTCATGCGCAAACTCTTGCCCCTTCTTCTGCTGCTTACCGGCCCCTGGCCGGAGCCGGTCGCCTCCACCTGAGGGGCGCACGCGCGGCCAGGGGATGCTAAGATAGCGTAGACCCCTTCCCCAGAACCCATCGCAGAGCCGCCACCCCATGACCTCGAAATCCACCGCGAAACCCGCGACGAAGCCCCGCATCTTCATCTTCGACACCACCATGCGTGACGGCGAGCAATCGCCCGGCGCCTCGATGACGCATAATGAAAAACTCGAGCTCGGAAGCCTGCTCGAGGAGATGGGCGTCGACATCATCGAGGCCGGCTTTCCGGCCGCCTCGGAAGGCGACTTCGCCGCTGTCAGCGCCATTGCCGCGCAGTCGACGCGGGCCGTGATCTGCGGCCTCGCGCGCTCTACTCCGGCCGATATCGAGCGGTGCGGTGAAGCCGTGCGCAAGGCGGCGCGTCCGCGCATTCACACCTTCATCTCCACCAGCCCGGTGCACATGAAGCACAAGCTGAAGATGGGCCCGAACGCCGTGCTGGAAGCCGTCGGCCGTTCGGTGGCCCAGGCCCGCAACCTTGTGGACGATGTCGAATGGAGCGCCGAAGATGCCACCCGCACCGAGTTCGACTTCCTGTGCAAGTGCATCGACGCGGCGATCATGTCCGGCGCCACAACGATCAACGTGCCGGATACGGTCGGCTATTCTCATCCCGAAGAGTATGGCGCCCTGATCCGCAGGCTGATCGAAAACATTCCGAACTCGGACAAGGTGATCTGGTCCACGCACTGCCATAACGACCTCGGCCTCGCCGTCGCCAACTCGCTGGCCGGCATGTCCAACGGCGCCCGCCAGATCGAGTGCACGATCAATGGTCTCGGCGAGCGCGCGGGCAACGCGGCGCTGGAAGAAGTCGTCATGGCCATGAAGGTACGCGGCGATACGCTGCCCTATGAGACCGCGATCGACACGAGCTACCTCGCCCGCGCCTCGGCGATGGTGAGCCGCATTACGGGCTTCCCGGTTCAGTATAACAAGGCCATCGTCGGCAAGAACGCCTTCGCGCACGAGAGCGGCATCCACCAGGACGGCATGCTGAAGAACTCCGAAACCTACGAGATCATGAAGCCGGAAGATGTCGGCGTCGCGAAAACTTCGCTGGTGATGGGCAAGCTGTCGGGCCGCAATGCCTTCCGCGAAAAGCTGGAATCGATGGGCTATTTCATCGAGGGCGAGGCGCTGAACGATGCGTTCAAACGCTTCAAGGATCTCGCTGACCGCAAGAAGCACGTCTTCGATGACGACATCATCGCGCTGGTGGACGAGCAGCTCGCGGCCGAAGGCGAACGGATCGCATTCAAGCGCCTGCGCGTCGTCGCTGGCACGGATGGTCCGCAGACGGCAGAAATCGATCTCGTGGTCGACGGCGAGGACAAGTACGCCATCGCGCGCGGCAATGGCCCGGTGGACGCCGTGTTCAACGCCATCCGCCTGATCGTGCCGCACCAGGCCGTGCTGGAACTCTACCAGGTGCATGCCGTGACCGGCGGGACGGACGCGCAGGCGACCGTGTCGGTGCGTCTCAACGGCGACGGCATCATGGCCACCGGCCGCTCCTCTGACCCGGACACCTTGGTCGCCAGCGCCAAGGCCTACCTGCACGCCCTCAACAAGTACGAAGTGCGCAAGGCCAAGCGGAAAGCCGCTTAGCCTCATTCTCAACCGCTCATCCCCGCCAAGGCGGGGATCGCGCGCCCCACTTCTCCCCAACATGCAACAGGTCCCCTCCCCGCATGCGGGGCAGGGCTATCGCATGTAGGCGAAGGCCTTTTCGAGATAGTCGTCTTCCCATGCACATCTCATGAGCCTTTGTCGCTTTGAGGTTTTGGGATCGTCGATAGCGTTGATGATGTTGAGGGCGGCGCGGTTTATGAGGGCGATGTTGGCGGGGGCGTTGTCTTTTCGTCCGCGCAGATCGTCTTCCCGGAACACGACATCGAGGGTCCAGTGGAGATTGTTTTCGATGCTCCAGTGGGCGCGGACGACCTTCAGGGCGTCATCGGCTTTCATCAGGCGGGAGAGCAGGAAGAGGCGTGTTTTGGGTTTGGCCTTGCCGCGCCGTGTGGTCACTTCGGCGATGGCGGCGACGCCGGGAAAGTCATGCTTTGCGGCAAAATCCGGGGCTTTGACAATCCGCAGGCTGCGCTCTTCCTGCCGCCCATGCGCTAGCGCGCCTGACCGGGCGGTTTCCACCTTGCGCGCGTCCGCCAGCACCGCTTCGGCATCCTGCTTCATCTTCATCTGGTTGCCCTTCAGGCACAGCGCATAGTCGCCGCCGCGCTCCAGGATCTTGCCCGCCATCCGGCGATGGGTGTGCAGCGCATCGGCGGTGACGACCGTGCCCTTCAGGTCCAGCAGGTCGAGAACGGCGAGCGCCGCAGTTACCTCATTGCCGCCTTTGGCTGGGTCCGGCATCACGCCGGCGAGGGCGAGGCGTGCGGTCGCCGCCCAGGCCGTGACCATCAGGGGCGGCGATGTCGCCATGCCGGTCTCGTGTGCCCGGCGCAACGCCTTGCCATCAATCGCAACCACCCCGTCAAGGCTGTCGGCAAAGGCCGCCGAGAACTGGGCAAAGCACCGGCCGAACGCCTCCGGGTCCAGCAGCCGGAACAGGCGCGAGAACGTGTCATGGCTGGGCGCCGTGAACGGGCCTAACAGCTTCTCCAGAATGGATTTCTTCGACTGCGCAAACTGCGCATAGGCCACACACGTCGCCCCGCCGCAAAGCGCCGAAGCAACCGCAATCAAAATGATGTCTCCCAGCCGGTGCACAATGTTGGCACCACGCGGGTCTTCAAGCGACGTCAGCAATCTTGCCGGACTTTCCATGGCGGCTCTCCTCTGCCGCCAGACAAAAGAATCCGCTTCAAGTGCAAATGCAAATCGTCACATGCGATTCCCCTGCC
>JBBSDJ010000188.1:0-4723 GCA_038249555.1 Caulobacterales bacterium | reverse complement strand
CCTGCTGCGCCGGCTGCTCTCACGGTCTGGTTCGATGGGGGATGTCCGCTGTGCAGGCGGGAGATCGCCCTCTTCCGCCGTCTCGACCGGCGCGGCGCAATTCGTTTCGAGGACATCAGCACCGGAGCCGTCGAGTGCCCGATTGACAAGGCCCGGCTGCTTGCCCGCTTTCATGCGCAGGAACGCGGGGAGCCGATCGTGTCCGGCGCCGCCGCCTTTGCCGCGATGTGGCGTGCAATTCCCTTGCTACGCCCGCTCGGCGAACTCGCCCGCCTGCCTGTGTTGCTCTGGGTGCTTGAGAAGGCCTATCTCGGATTTCTCCGGATCAGGCCGAGCTTGCAGAGGCGGTTGAGGTAGCGTCAGCGGACAATAGCTTCGAGCGGCGCCGCCGCGACGGGCGCTGACAGTTCGAGGTCCAGAGACTTGCGGAAGCCAACCTGGGTATTGAGAACCTCGAAGCGCAGATTTACCTGTTCGGTCACTTCGCCCATGCGCACCGAAAGTTTGGTTTCGCCGCCGCGCTCGATGCGAACCAGATCGCTGACGTTCTGGAAGGTTTCCTCGCTCGTGTTGCGCAGCGTGAAGTTCACCGGGCAGGCGTTGTGGATCGTTACCGGCAGCACGCTCGTCTTGCCCGGGAAGGCGCCGGCCTCGATTTTCAGACAGGCCGCGACGACGGAGCGGACATGTTCCGGCTTGCCGATCAGGTCGTCATTGTGCCAGGCGACCGTGCGCCCTTCGAACAGGGCGGCCTTCATGGACGCCTCGGAGCGTTCCCGCGCAAGGATGAGGGTCATGGGACGGTGGCCGCCATGCCCGGCATCGTGCGTCCAGTCGACGAGGCCATGTATATCTGAAGTGCCCAGTATCGTCAGGTTGTTGTCGAGCGCGATCTGCAGGGCGTGTTCGGAATGTCCGTCGAGCGTGCCGTTGGCGACCTCGACGCCGTGAAGAAGTCCGTCGCGAATAAGGTCCCGGTGATAATCCGTCAGGCGTGCGATGCCGTCCGGGGCCTGGGGTATCCAGTTCGGATGGTTCAGGAAAACGAAAGCGCCCTGCTTGTTGGCGGCCTCGATCGCCGCGCGCGGGCTGCTGACCAGAAGCGCATTTGCATCGTTCAGGAAGATTGCATTGATGTGTCCGTGAGGCTGGTCGCGGCTGACTTCCGCGCCGTTGATGACCAGCAGGCCTTCATAACCCTGGGAGACCAGCGACTCCACGGCAACATCGTAGGAGCGGTTACGATCCGGGTGCGGAATATCCGCCTTCTTCGGCTGGTGTTCGAGGTGCTCGGTGATTGCGAGAACTTCCAGACCGTCGCGGTGAGCCTCCTCGACCCGGATCGAGGGCCAGACCTGACCATCCGAGAAGACAGAGTGTGTGTGCAGGTCTGCGGCCAGCACGATGCTGCCATCGTCCGTGTTCGGGAATTCGACCGCCCGTTCATGGGCGGAAGCGGGCGCCGCGTACGAGGCGATTGCCAGAAGGCTGGCGGAGAGGACGATTCGGCACATGGGTTTTTCTTTCCGGTGGAGGAGACAGGTGGCGGCGGATCAGAGATCCTTCGTGCGCAATTCTATATCGGTCACGACAGGCGAATCCTGGCGGCCCACATCTTCGACGACCCGGAACTCTGCAGTACACGTATCGCCTGTATAAGTCGTCCTGAGGTATCCGCGCTGGCGGCCATTGAGGTGGGCGACATGCGGATTGGCCGCTCTGGCCTGCTCCATGTCCCGCGCCCATGGGCAGCCGGAAGAAATCGGCCCGCCGACCAGTTCGTGGCCGATGCGTTTTGATGCCGGATCAAAGGGCCGCTGATAGACCGTGGAGGCCATGGCGGTATGCCAGTCTCCGGTCAGAAAGACGGGGTTGGACACATCATCCGCCAGCAGGTCGGAGAACGCTTGCCGGGCAACCGGATAACCGTCCCAGCTGTCCAGGTTCAGGGCCGCGTCCTCAGGCGATTCGTTGTATCGGTAGGGCGTGAACCAGACCTGGGTGGCCAGGACGTTGTATGCCGCGTCTGACTGTTTCAAGGTGCGTTTCAGCCATGTCTCCTGGTCCTTGCCGAGCATTGTTCGCTTCGGCGAAAGGGCCTCCTCGCAATAGGCCTTGCGGCCGTCCCCGCAGGGCTGATCGGAGCGGAATTGGCGCGTGTCGAGCATGTGGACCTGGGCCGGGCCCATCCGGTAGGCACCGTAGATCTGGAGACCCGCATTGAGGCCGGAGATGACCGGCGGCTTCTCGATCGGCATGTGCTCGTAATAGGCCTGAAGGGCCGCCAGCTTGCGGACGAGGAATTCGGTCTGGGTCTGCTTCTCGGGGTCCTGGGGCGTGTTGCCAGCCCAGTTGTTGTCGATCTCGTGATCGTCGAACGCGACGATCCAGGGCGCGGCCGCATGGGCCGACTGAAGGTCCCGGTCCGACCGGTAAAGGGCGTGACGGTTCCGGTAGTCCCAGAGCGTGACGATCTCGGGACCATTGTGCTGGCGCACTGTCTCGAACAGCCGCCGCTCGCCGCCGCCGACGGCGCGCATCTGCGCACCGAGCGTGCCGACGCCGCCTTCATAGATATAGTCGCCAGTATGGAGAACGCAGTCGGGTAGCCATTCCGCCATGTCCCGGTAGGCTGCGTAATATCCCGCTTCGTAGTGCTGGCAGTAGGCGAGTGCAATCCGGGCCTGACCGGCTTTCGGGTCCGTAGTCCGTGTACGGCCTATCGGGCTCTCGTCGGTGCCGTAGGAAAACTGGTACCAGTACTCGCGTCCAGGCTCGAGCCCGCGGGCGGTGAAGTGCACCGAATGCGCCTCGGATGGCGCGGCGGTGACCATCTCGTCAATCATGACGTCCTTGAGCCCCGGATCGCGGGCCAGCCGGACGCGGACCTTCGCGGGCTCCGGCGCCATGCCGCCGCCGTTCAGGGGATCGGGTGCGAGGCGGGTCCAGAGAATGACCTGGTCCGGGCGCGGAGAACCGGATGCGACGCCGAGTGAGAAGTAGCCTCCGTTTGCGGACGCAAGAGCTTTCTGGTCGAGCAGCGACAGGCCGATCAGGGCTCCACTGGTCAACATGAACCGGCGACGGGAAAAATCGTTCAGCATCGGCATGGCGCCCCTCAGCTTGCTGGCTTCAGTCGGATAAGGAAGAAAAGTCCGGGCGGCGCAGGAAGAACGCGCCGCCCGGAAGCGGGGATGACCTAGAAGGAATACTCGTACTGGATCCAGAAGGACTGCGGCTTGCCGTTCCATCCGTAGGTCGTGTAATTTTCGGCGTTGTTGACGCCTGTCTCGTTGCGCACGACGGAACGGTTGAGCGACTGGAAGGAACCGGCCGAGCCCCGCTCGAAATAGTCTTCGTTGAGCAGGTTGACGCCGCGCACCAGGAACCGGTGCTGGTTATCGTCGCCGAGGAAGTACTGGACCGAGCCGTTGAGCACGAAATACTCGCCGAAATTCTGGTCAGGGATCGAGCGCTCACCGTTGGCATCCACAAGGCGGGCGGCTGTTCCGCCGGCATAGGAATATTCCGGGCCCTGGAGGCGCGGGTTGAGTGCCAGCACGAGGCGATCGGTCGGTTCATACGTGATCAGTCCCGACAGCGACCATTCCGGACGCTCGCCGGACTGGCGCAGCTCGCTGCTACCAGCCGGGCCGGGGACCACGGTACCTGCCAGAACCTGGCCAGTGCCTTCGCGGATTTGCGAAAGACCGAAAACAGGGTTCGGCTCAAGCGAGTCCATCGCGGTGAAGGTGACGTCAGCGGCCCACTTGTCGAGGTCGACCGATAGATCAACAGTGAACCCTTCAATGGCCTGCACGGCGTTCAGGTTGACGGCAACGGTGCTGCCGCTGTTGAGGTCCAGGCTGGCGGCCGTTGCACAGAATGCGTCCGGCGGCACGATGCTGCGCCGGTTGGCGTTGATCGTGTCGAGCGCCAGCGCGCCGGTGGCCGGCGCGTTGGGCCCGCCTGCCGCGTACTGGGCGCACACGGCCCCGATTGCGCGTTCACCGAACTGGTTGAGGATATCGGTCTGGAAATAGCCAAGCTCGATATTGTAGGTGCCGCCGAAGATGTCGCCATCAATCCCGACGCCGGCGTTCAGGGCCTCGACGGACTGGGCTTCGAGGCCCGGGTTGACCTGAGCGTTGGAGCCATAGACACCGATTTCGTCGATCTTGGGCGCCGAATAGGACGTGCCGCCAGCGGCGCGCGCATAGATGCCGCCTCCGAAATCCTGACGCACGCTGGCTTTCCAGACAAACTCATCTTCAAACGGATCATTGAAATCCTGCCGGGCCGCGAGGGAGGACGACAATCCGTCAAGCACCGGCAGGCTGAGGCGCAGGTCGCCGTAGGTGCCGATCGAGGTCAGTGTCTGGTCGCGAACACCGAAAGCCTCGTCCGAAAAGTCCTTGTACCCCGTATACTGGACCCCGCCGACAACCTCGACATAGTCGTTCAGCGTGTAGGTGGCCCGCGTGTTGAAACCCCAGTCCTTGTAGCCGGACACCCGGTTGTCGGTTGAGCCGAACCCTTTGACCGGGTTTCCGTTTCCGAACGAGGTCACCGTTTCGCTGACATATCCGATCGGTGCACCGATCGGGAAGGGGTTCTCGGCCGTGCCGTAGCGCTGGCCGAAGAAGGGGCTGCCCGGGACCTGGTTGACCAACCAGCCCTGGCGGGCCTGCGAGGCGGCGCCGTTGATCGTGCCGGGATTGGT
>JBBSDJ010000187.1:0-4749 GCA_038249555.1 Caulobacterales bacterium | reverse complement strand
TTACGGATCAAGATGAGCAGGTCGGTCATCGCTCAGTCCCCAGTGAGTGGCCAGTGTTCGGGCGCGGCTAACGGATGAGGCTCATCCTTAAGCCTCGATAGGAGAAGTAGCAGAATTGAAGTTTTCCGACAACCGATAAAACGTGAATTTTTTGCGCCATTCGCATCGTTAACAGGATGCTAATGGCCCTCGTCCACGCTTTCGGGGCACAGGAGACCCCCGGATGACCGACCCGCGCCCTTCCCTTCCGGTGATGGACCTCGACCATCTCTCAGCCATGACCGGCGGCGACCATGATCTTGCCGTCGAAGTGATCGAGATCTTCCAGCACCAGGCGCAGCTCTGGTCGCGGCTGCTGGACCCGCGGCTGGAGGCGCGCGAATGGTCCGACGCCGCGCATACGCTGAAAGGCGCCAGCCTCGGCATCGGCGCGCTGAAACTTGCGGCCGCCTGCGAGCGCGCCGAAAAGGCGGGCCGCAGCGAAGCTGCGCCAAGCACAGCCCATGCGGCGGTCCTGCTGGGAGACGTCAAGGACGCATTGGGCGAAGCCCTGGAAGCGGCCGCCCGGGCAGCCTACGACTTGACCTTGGCGGGCAAGCGCAGCGCGTCATAGCTCGCGAATTCATAGGCGATGCAACGGTCGATCATCGTGCGCCAGACCGGCTCGGCGATGGCCGGTGACAGACCATGCTTCGGGCATTCGGCTTTCACCTTGGTAACGACATCCTCGATCCGGGCGCGGTCGTGCACGATGTTCCGGTCGCCCTTGATGCGGGCGGCGGCGTCCATGAAGGACTGGCGCTCGGCGATGATCTCGACCAGCAACCGGTCGATCCGGTCGATTTCGTAGCGCACATCCGTCATCGAAGTCGCCGTCTCGGCCGAATGGCGGCGCTCGTCGCTGGTATAAGTCGTCATGGGGCTGCCGCCTCTTTTGCCGTTCTGACGGGTTATATAGGCGGCGCGCCCCGCGCAAGGGACGGGGCGCCTCGCCGCAGCCTCGAGCGTCAGGCCTTCGCTTCGAGCTTGTCCTGCGTTTTCGTCTCGAAATCGCTGGCGTCGTGGCGTTCGCGCAGCTGGTTCTCGGGCTTGCCATTGGTCGAGTTGACCATCCGGCCGCGCTTGACCGCGGGGCGTTCGCCGATCTGTTTGGTCCAGCGCAGGACATTCTTGTACTCGTGGACCGAGAGGAACTCGCCGGCGTTATAGACGACGCCGAGCACAACCGCGCCGTACCAGGGCCAGATCGCCATGTCGGCGATCGAGTATTCGTCGCCCGCCATGTACTCGTTTTCCGCCAGGTGGCGGTCGAGCACGTCGAGCTGGCGCTTCACTTCCATCGCGTAGCGGTCGATGGCGTATTCGATCTTGATCGGCGCGTAGGCATAGAAGTGGCCGAAGCCGCCGCCGAGCAGCGGCGCGGACCCCATCTGCCAGAAGAGCCAGGAGATCGCCTCGGTGCGCTTGCGCGGATCCTTCGGCAGGAACTCACCAAACTTTTCGGCGAGATAGAGCAGGATCGAGGCGGACTCGAAGACGCGCTGCGGCGGGCTGACCGAATAGTCCATCAGCGCCGGGATCTTGGAGTTGGGGTTGGCGGCGACGAAGCCGGAGGAGAATTGCGTGCCCTCCATGATGTTGATCAGCCAGGCATCATACTCGGCGCCCTTGTGGCCCTTGGCCAGAAGCTCCTCGAGCAGGATGGTGACTTTCACGCCGTTCGGCGTTCCGAGCGAATAGAGCTGCAGCGGATGTTTGCCGACCGGCATGTCCTTGTCATGCGTCGGACCGGCGATCGGGCGATTGATCGCCGCGAAGCGTCCGGCGCTTTCCTTGTTCCAGGTCCAGACCTTGGGCGGTTCATATTCCTTGTCGGCCATCGCGCTTTTCTCCCGGGGATGCGTCGCTGGTCCCATAGGTCGGGCCATGCCGCACAATTGCAAGAGGCGCCGCCCCGGAATGAGCCGCCGCACAGGAAAGTGTATTGGCAGAAAGGCTAAAGGGTGGTGTTACACTATAACACAATTGGAGAACTCCATGGCGGCCGTCCCTTCCCCCATCTCGACGCATTTCGACGCTGAACGCGCCAAAGCCTATGACAAGCAGTTCGCGGCGCTGCAGCCCATCAAGGAAGCCGTTCACCTGCTGATCGAGATCCGGTTCGGGGGTCTGCCCGCCGACGCGCGGATCCTGATGGCCGGCGCGGGAACAGGCGCCGAAGCGCGCTATCTCGCCGCGCGCTTTCCCGGCTGGCACTTCACCCTGATCGATCCGTCGGCGCCGATGCTGAATGTCGCCCGGCGCCATGCCGAAGCGGAAGGCTTTGCGGAGCGCTGCACCTTCCTGGCCGACTATGTCTCGGGGGCGCCTCTGGAAGCGCACGACGCCGCCACCAGCCTGCTGGTCTCGCATTTCCTGACGGAGATCAGCGCGCGCCAGTCCTTCTTCGGGGACATCGCCGCGCGGCTGAAGCCGGGCGGGCTGCTCTTCAATCTGGACCTTTGCGCCGACCGGCAGGCGGCCACCTTCCCGGAAGCGCTGGACCTGTGGCTGGGCCTCATGCGCCAGAGCGGCGTGCCGGAGGAGATGCGCGCGGGCTGGGTCAGCAGCTTCGGGCGCGTATTCGGCGTACACGGACCATCGGAGCTGGAGGCGTTGATCGCGGCGGCCGGATTTACCCCGCCTGCCCCGGTGTTCCAGGCCGCGATGATGCGGGGATGGACGGCTGCGCGGACCTGATCCGAAGGCGAAACTCCAGACGGTCCGGCGCTGACCGGCACAAACCTGTAACTTGAAGCCCGCGGGGCGCGCGTTAGAGTTTCCGGACAAGCACCCGGAGAGCCCGCCCCATGATGCGCGCAATGTTCGCCACCTGTGTTGCGGCGCTTGGCCTGGTGGCGGTCGCGGCCGCAGACCCAGCGGCCCCGAAAGGCTGGACCAAGACGGCCGGCGACGCGCGCAGTGTGTATTCTGCCGGCGAGGGCACGGCCGTGGAGCTGCGTCTCTATCCGGCAGACGCCGACCCGCGCAGGCTTGAAGACTGGCTCGACGCCCGCAAGAAACGCGGCGTGGATGGCCTGGGCTCAATTGACTATGGCGACACCAAGCCCGCCGCGGACGGCGCGGTCATGGCCGTTGGAATGACCGGATCCGGCGCTTCGGCCCGGTTCGTGATGGCGCTTGCCTGCGCGCGGGCGGACGGATCAAAGCGCTTCGCTGAGCTGATCCTTCCCCAGGATGTCGACCTTGTGCAGGCCTATGCCGAACCGGCGAGCCAGATTCTGGCCGAAGCGTGCGTGCAACCCGCCTCCGCGCCGGCAGCCACGGAGCCGGCCGCACCAGCACCACGAACAGCGACGGCCCCCCTTCCCGCCGCCAAGTCGAGCCCGCTGCCCGCCGGCGCGGCGATCACCGACGCAGATGTGGAAGGCGTGCTCTATTCCTGGACCCAGACCTGGGAAGTGACGGGACTGCAGTACCGCGACCGGACCTACCTCCTGCTTAAGGATGGAACGGCGCGCGACGGCGTGCCGGATGCCGCGCTCGATGCGTTTGACGCGCGCGCCGACCGCCGCGCCAACCCCGAAAACTGGGGCATATGGAAACGCAGCGGCAAAAGTTATCTCGTCAATTTCGGTGATGGTTTCGACACCCCTCCCGGACAGATGCTGAGGGTGAAGGGCAAGCGCGGCGAACGCCTTCACAACACCTTCGAATGGGCCTCGAGCGCGACGATCGGTGAATACGCGGCCTGGTCGAACTGGGGCCTGAAGCTGAACCTCGACGGCACCTTCCAGCGCTGGCGATCAAGCGGCGCGGGCGGTGGCTCCGGCGGTTCGGATGGATCGTTCGGCATGGTTGTCGGCGATGACAAGGGCTCGAGCTCGTCGACTTCGGCGGGCGGCGTGTTCAGCGGCGGGGGCACACGGACGACCGGCGTGACTGATGATGACCTGGAAGGCGACTATTTCATCGACGGCTGGACGCTGGAGCTGCGCTACAGAAACGGGACGGTGCAACGCAATTTCTTCTTCACGAACGAGGAGCGCACCGACCTCTGGTTCGAAGGCAACGAACTGTTCGTGCGCAAGAAGGACTGATCGGCGGCAGCGGGCAGCCTGTGCCCGCCGCCTGGCCAGCCTAGACTTCCAGCAGCATCCGTTCCGGATCTTCGAGCGCGTCCTTGACGCGGACGAGGAAGGTGACTGCTTCCTTGCCGTCGACGATACGGTGGTCGTAGCTGAGGGCGAGATACATCATCGGCTTGATGACGATCTGGCCATTGCGCACGATCGGGCGGTCCTCGATCCGGTGCATGCCGAGCACGCCGGACTGGGGCGGGTTGAGGATCGGCGTGGACATCAGCGAGCCGTAGATGCCGCCATTGGAGATGGTGAAGGTGCCGCCCTGCAGGTCGCCGATGGTCAGCTGGCCGTCGCGCGCCTTCTTGCCGAGAGCGGCGATGGCTTTCTCGATATCGGCGAGGGACATTTCATCCGTACCCCGAACAACCGGGACCACGAGGCCCTTGTCGGTGCCGACGGCGACGCCGATGTCATAGTAGTTCTTGTAGATGACGTCCTGGCCGTCGATCTCGGCGTTGACGGCCGGAACATCCTTCAGCGCGCTGGTGACCGCCCTCACGAAGAAGCTCATGAAGCCGAGCTTGATGCCGTGGCGGGCGACGAACGCATCCTGGTGTTTCTTGCGCAGGTCCATGATGGCGGACATGTCGACATCGTTGAACGT
>JBBSDJ010000186.1:0-4838 GCA_038249555.1 Caulobacterales bacterium | reverse complement strand
GATGGTGCCACCTGACAGAATTGAACTGTCGACCTCGTCATTACCAATGACGCGCTCTACCCCTGAGCTAAGGCGGCATTGCCGGTTTCGTTTCGGGGCTTTAGCCTAAGCGATATCGGATGAAAAGAGAGTTTAGGCGCCATCATGACCTATAAGACACCCCGCTCGTCGAATGAAGACCGTACCGCCCGCCAGGCCGAGGCCCTACGGGCCAACCTGAAACGCCGGAAGGCCGCCGCCCGCAAGGATCCCGCTCCGGCAGATGCCCCCAAAAAGGCTGACAAGCCCTAGCGCGCCCGGAGTTTCCGGCCGGCCCGTTGACCTGCCAGCGAGTCGAAGGGCTGCCCGGGGACGTAAATAGCAAGTTCCGCGCACATTCCGGTCCTGACAAAGCCGCGAAGCACAGTATATCTCGCGCCCATGGACAGACTTCACATCATGGGCGGCACACCGCTCCACGGCCGCATCCACGTCTCCGGCGCCAAGAACTCGGCGTTGAAGCTGATGGTCACCTGCCTGCTGACCGATCAGCCGGTGGAACTCACCAACATGCCGAACCTGGCAGACACGCGCTTCCTCGCGCAGCTGCTGGAGACGCTGGGCGTCGAGGTCTACTGGCCGAAGGGCTCCTCGACCTGCCATCTCAATGCGGCGGAGCTCAAATCCACTATCGCGCCCTATGAACAGGTGCGGAAGATGCGGGCGAGCTTCAATGTGCTCGGCCCCCTGATCGCCCGCTCGGGCCATGCGACCGTGTCGCTACCCGGCGGCTGCGCCATCGGCGCGCGCCCCGTGGACCTGCACCTGAAGGCGCTGGAAGCCATGGGCGCGGACCTGCGCGTCGAGGGCGGTTATGTGAAGGCCGCCGCCATCCACGGCCTTAAAGGCGCACACATCAACTTTTCGACCGTCTCCGTCGGCGCCACCGAACACGCGATGCTGACCGCTACGCTCGCCAAGGGCGAGACGATCCTCGAGAATGCTGCGCGTGAGCCCGAGATCGAAGACCTCGCCAACTGCCTGAACACGATGGGCGCGAACATCACCGGCGCCGGCACCCCGATCATCCGCATCAAGGGCGTCGAAGCCCTCAAGGGCACCACCTATCCGGTGATGCCGGACCGGATCGAAGCCGGCACCTACGCCATGGCCGCCGCCTCGGCCGGCGGCGACGTGACACTCGACGGCTGCCCCGTCGGCGCGCTCGGCGCGATGATCTCGAAGCTGCGCGAAGCGGGCGTCACCGTGGACGCCGACGAAGCCGCCTCAACCCTGCGTATCCGCCGCAACGGCTCAGCTCTTAAAGCCGTCAGCCTCTCGACCCAGCCGCACCCCGGCTTCCCCACCGACCTGCAGGCCCAGTTCATGGCCCTGATGTGCACCGCGGAAGGCACCAGCATCATCCGCGAGACGATCTTCGAGAACCGTTTCATGCATGCTCCTGAGCTCTCGCGCCTTGGCGCGGACATCACGGTGCGCGGGCAGGAGGCCGTCGTGAAGGGCGTCGACCACCTGACGGCCGCGCCCGTCATGGCGACGGACCTACGCGCCTCGGTTTCGCTGGTCATCGCCGGACTCGCGGCGCAGGGTGAAACGGTCGTGAACCGGATCTACCATCTGGACCGCGGCTTCGAGCGGCTCGAAGCCAAGCTGGGGGCTTGCGGCGCGAAGATCGAACGCCGATCTGGCGAAGACGAGTAACCACGGCAGGGCTGAATGACCGATCAAAAACCGCTGCGCCTTCTCGCCGAGGAGGGTGACGACCTTAAGATAATCGCCGCGGCCGTCCAGGACGCGGTGGTGAAGGCGGGCAACCTCAACTACGAAAAGCGTAAGCGCCGCTTCTCAATCGAGCTGAACCGCTACCGCTGGGAAACCGCCCCCACCCGCAAGGGCCAGCCCGGCGAGCGCGTGCGTACGCTGCTGGCGTTTGACGGCGTGCTTGGCGTCAAGACGCGCGGCATCACCAAGGCCGACCCCGAGCTGATCCTCTCCCTGCTGAGCGCCGACTTCGTGGCCGATGTGGCCGAGCCGCCCGGCGGCAAGATCGTCCTCCTGTTCGCCGGCGACGGCGAGATCGTCCTGACAGTCGAAGCCCTCGACGCTACCTTGCTCGACAGCGACTACGTATGGCCCACGCGGCATGTGCCGAGCCACGAGCGGCGAAAGAAGTAGGCTGCATCAGGCCGAAGGCTGGAATGCACCGGCTACACCAATCCGCCACCTTGCCAGCCTGCCAGCCCCGGTCCATGTAGCGTGGCTACAATCAAGCCCCCGGAAATGCCCGCCCCATGGCCCGCCACTTTGACGCCACCAAGCCTCAGTTTGATGAGGTCCTGACGCGCTTCCTCGCGGAAGATCGCGGGCAGGGGGATGACGTGTTCGATGTGGTCAAGGACATCCTGGCCGACGTGAAAAAGCGCGGCGGGGCGGCGGTGGCCGACTATACCGCCAAGTATGACGGCCTGCAGATCGACCCCTCGACCCTCGAATCCGACAATGTGAACCTGCATGAGCTGGCCGCCACCTGTCCGGCGGACCTGCGCGCGGCCATCGATTTCGCGCATGACCGGATCGCCGCCTATCACGGCGCGCAGCGCCCCGCCGATCATCGCTTCACGGACGATGCCGGCATCGAGCTTGGCTGGCGCTGGACCTCGCTCGACTCGGTCGGCGTCTACGTCCCCGGCGGCCGCGCGAGCTATCCGTCCTCGGTGCTGATGAATATCGTCCCGGCACGGATTGCAGGCGTGGAGCGCATCGTCATGGTCGCCCCGGCGCCGAAGGGCGAGCTCTCCAACGCAGTCGCGTACGCCGCCCTCAAGGCCGGCGTGGACGAATACTACCCTATCGGCGGCGCGCAGGCCGTCGGCGCGATGGCCTTCGGGGCCGGCGCGTTGGCGCCGGTGGACAAGATCGTCGGCCCCGGCAACGCCTGGGTCGCCGAAGCCAAGCGCCAGGTCTTCGGCCGGGTCGGCATCGACACGATTGCCGGGCCTTCGGAAATCCTCATCATCGCCGATGCCACCGCCAATCCGGACTGGATAGCAGCCGACCTGCTCAGCCAGGCCGAGCATGACCCCTCCAGCCAGTCTATCCTCATCACTGTGGATGAGGTTGTGGGCAAGGCTGTGGAAAAGGCTGTGGAAAGCCAGTTGAAAACGCTGGCGACCGGCGAGCGCGCGCGCGACTCCTGGCGCAGCCACGGCGCGATCATCCTTGTACGGGACCGTCTGCAGGCGGCCGATGTCGCCAACCGCATCGCCGCCGAGCACCTTGAGCTTTGCGTCGATGATCCGGACGGCCTCCTGCCGCTGATCCGCCATGCGGGCGCGGTCTTCCTCGGCCACCATACGCCGGAAGCGCTGGGCGACTATGTCACCGGCTCCAACCACGTCCTGCCGACCAGCCGCGCCGCGCGCTTTTCGTCCGGACTTGGACTGTATGATTTTCTCAAGCGCATGAGCGTGCAGCGCGCCGGCCCGAAAGGGCTGGAAGTGCTGGCGCCCGCCGCGCTGCGCCTCGCCGAGGCCGAACGCCTGCCAGCGCATGCGCGCTCGGTGTCCATCCGCACGAACCGGGGCGGGAGCGATGGGCACTGATCGCCTCATCGCGGTCCATATAGATGACGACACGCTCGGCGCCTCCGGTCCGGACGCCGAGCACGAGCGGCGCGTTGCGATCTTCGACCTGATCGAGGAAAACAGCTTCGCGGTCGCCGGCCAGGAACGCGGCCCCTATGTCCTCTCGCTCAGCCAGGCGGAGCGCCGCCTCATTCTCGCCGTGCGCACCGAGGCGGCGGAGGACGTGCACACCTTCATCCTCTCGCTCGGCCCCTTCCGGGGCGTGATCCGCGACTACTTCATGATCTGCGACAGCTATTACGAAGCCATCCGTACACAGACGCCGCACCAGATCGAAGCCATCGACATGGCCCGGCGCGGCATCCACAATGAAGGCTCGGAACTGCTCAAGGAGCGGCTCGCGGGCAAGATCGAGATCGACCATCCGACAGCCCGGCGATTGTTCACCCTGATCTGCGCGCTGCATGCCGGGCAGGGCAGGTCACCCGGCGCATGAAAGGCGAAACGCGATGAGAGTGTCATTCCTTCTGGCCGCCAGTCTCGCCGCACTTGCCGCCTGCGAAGGCCGCAACCTCACCCCGGCCCTCGAAGCGCCCGCCGCCGAAGCGGTGACCGAGGACATGACGCCCGAAGCGGCCGAACCCGCCTTCGCGCCCACGGCGGACGGGCTCGAACTGCTCGACAGCGAAACTGGCATCTCGGTGCTCGATGTTGGCCCGCAGGATGCCATCACGGGCCTCGCCCCGCCGAAGTTCGCGCTGCACTGCGACACGGGCGCCAAGACCCTGGAAGTCGTCGCCCCGGCCCGCCAGCTTGGGGACTATGCCGTCGCCGGGCCCGCCCGCTATGTCGTCTCGGGTATCTCTTTTGACGGCGAGGCCGTGCTCACCGATGCAGACGGCGCCGCCGTCAGCCTGACCCTGCCGTTAACCCCCGAACTGCTTGCCGCGACCGCCACCACGATCACCGCCCGCCTGGTCATCAGCGACGGCTTTGCCGAGTCGAATGTCGACACCAACGGCGCTTTCCCGGGCTTTGCGGGCCAGTGCAGCCTCAAGTCCGGCGTGCCCCTGCCGGTGCGCTAGGCGCCCCCGGTAACCAAGGACTCCCCCGCGCGCTTGCCGGAATCCCTGCAAGCCTGTATGGCGCAGCCCAGCAATGCGAAGTCTTGGCCGGAATGGCCGGTCAGCTGGAGAAGGCATGTCGAAAGAAGAACTCATCGAATTCGAAGGCACAGTCGTTGAACTGCTGCCG
>JBBSDJ010000185.1:0-4892 GCA_038249555.1 Caulobacterales bacterium | reverse complement strand
CGCCGACATCACCTACGGCACGAACAACGAGTTCGGCTTCGACTATCTGCGCGACAACATGAAATACTCGCTGGAGCAGATGGCCCAGCGCGGCCACCATTTCGCGATCGTCGACGAAGTCGACTCGATCCTGATCGACGAGGCCCGCACCCCGCTGATCATCTCCGGCCCGACCGATGACCGCTCCGACCTCTACATCAAGATCGACAGCCTGATCCCGCGCCTCGAGCCGTCCGACTTCGACCATGACGAAAAGCAGCGCTCGGTCGTCTTCTCCGAAACCGGCACCGAGAAGATGGAAGCCTGGATGGTCGAGCTTGGCCTTCTCGAAGGCTCGCTCTGGGAGCCGGGCAACATCTCGCTCGTCCACCACTCGAACCAGGCCCTGCGCGCCCACAAGCTCTACAGCCGCGACAAGGACTACATCGTCAAAGACGGTCAGGTGATGCTGATCGACGAGTTCAACGGCCGCATGATGGAAGGCCGCCGCCTCTCCGAGGGCCTGCACCAGGCCATCGAGGCGAAAGAGCGCGTCGACATCAAGCCCGAGAACGTCACCCTCGCCTCGATCACCTTCCAGAACTATTTCCGCCTCTACAAGAAGCTCGCCGGCATGACCGGCACAGCGCTGACCGAGGCCGACGAGTTTGCCGACATCTACAAGCTCTCCGTCATCGATCTGCCCACGAACAAACCGGTCCTGCGCCTGGACGAGGACGACGTCGTCTACCGCACCGCCAAGGCGAAATATGCCGAGATCGTCAAGGAAGTGAAGGAAGCCCATGCCAAGGGCCAACCGCTCCTCCTCGGCACCGCCTCGATCGAAAAATCCGAACTCCTCTCCAACCTGCTCACCGCGCAGCGCATTCCCCACAAGGTGCTGAACGCGCGCTATCACGAGCAGGAAGCCTTCATCGTTGCCAATGCCGGCGTGCCCGGCGCCGTCACGGTCGCCACCAACATGGCCGGCCGCGGCACCGACATCCAGCTCGGCGGCAACCCTGACATGCGTCTCGCGGCCGAGCGCGCCGAAAAGGAAAAAGGCCTCGGCCGCATCCTTTCGGATGGCGAAGTCTCGCTGCTCGCCGCGCAGATCCGCGCCGATGTCGAAATCAAGAAGAAGCAGGCCCTCGACGCCGGGGGCCTCTATGTTCTGGGCACGGAGCGCCACGAATCCCGCCGTATCGATAACCAGCTGCGTGGCCGTACCGGCCGTCAGGGCGACCCCGGCAAGTCGAAATTCTACATCTCGATCGAAGACGACCTGATGCGCATCTTTGCGGCCGACCGGATGGACGCCGTGATGCGCCGCCTGGGCATCAAGGAAGATGAGGGCATCACCCATCCCTGGATGAACAAGGCGATGGAAACCTCACAGAAAAAGATCGAGGAACGCAACTTCGAGATCCGCAAGAACGTCCTCAAGTATGACGACGTGATCAACGACCAGCGCAAGGCAATCTTCGAGCAGCGCCTCGACTTCTTGCGCTCCGACGACGTATCCGACACGATCATCGACATGCGCGAAACCGTGATCGACGCCCTCGTCACCCGCACGATGCCGGAAAAGGCGTATGCGGAGCAATGGGACATCGAAGGCCTCGCCGAAAGCCTGCGCGGCGACCTCGCGGTCGACCTACCGGTCAAGGACTGGGCCGCCGAAGAGGGCGTCGCCAACGAGGAAATCGCCGAGCGTATCCGCAACGCGGTTAACACCCATTACGGCAACCTGACGAAAGCCGTCGGCGACCAGCAGATGCGCCGCATCGAGAAACAGTTGCTGCTGCAGGTGCTCGACCTGCGCTGGCGCGACCATCTGCAGCTGATCGACCAGCTGCGCTCGGTCATCCACCTGCGCTCCTATGGCCAGCGCGACCCGCTGAACGAGTTCAAGCGCGAAGCCTTCAACCTGTTCGACACGTTGCTCGGCGAGCTGCGCATCACGGTCACCCGCTCGCTGATGCACATCCGCGTCCAGGCCGCGCCGGAGCCCCAGCGCCGCCCGGTCCCGGTCGCCGCGATGCCCGCCCCGCCGAAGCCTCCCGTTGCCCACGAGACCAAGCTCGACCCCGACACCGGCGTCAATGAAATGGCCCCCGAAGAGGCCCCCGTCGAACTGCCCCAGGCCGAAGACGACTGGTCCAACACCCCGCGCAACTCCGCCTGCCCCTGCGGCTCTGGCAAGAAGTACAAACACTGCCACGGCGCCATCGAAACGCAGAAGGCCTGACAGGTCCGATCAGTCCAATCCCGATCCCCGCCTGCGCGGGGATGAGCGGGCAATTGAATGTGCAGCAGCGATACGGGACGATAACGAACCGTCCCTGAGCGATAAAAAATGAGAATGAACGAGAAAGATTCGACATCGCGTGTGCATTGATTGCAGACGGATGAAGCAGCTTGGATAGGGCCAGCGAGGCTGGATGCCCGCGCTTGCGCCTACAAAACCACCCTGCCCCAAAAAAATCCAGCCAGATCAAGCGCTTGTAAAATACGCCGCAAATCCTTACGCCACACCTCCGTGCACGGAGTTATACTCCCTGCATGAACCCACCTGAAAAAAAGTCCCAAACAACAACGTCGCCGCACCATAAGCCCTCCCTGTTCCAAGGAGGGGCCACGTCGCATTGTGGGGAGACGCTACCTCGCAACACGGCGCAACCTGTCCCCTCCCCGCTTGCGGGGAAGGTTAGGGTGGGGCGAGGCAATAGATGGATCAGCCCGCCTTGCCCATCCGCCGGCGTTGGACGCTAGAAGGAATATGCAGGCTTTCGCGATACTTCGCGACCGTGCGGCGGGCGATGTCGATACCGAAGCCGGTGAGGATCTCGACGATCTGATCGTCGGACAGGACGTCATCCGGCTGTTCATCCTCGATCAGTTGCTTGATCCGGTGACGGACGGCTTCGGCCGAATGCGCCTCGCCGCCGCCGGTGGCGGGGATCGAGGCGGAGAAGAAATACTTGAGCTCAAACAGGCCGCGCGGCGTCGCCATGTACTTGTTGGTCGTCACGCGGCTGACCGTCGATTCGTGCATCTCGATCGCGTCGGCCACCTGCTTGAGATTGAGAGGCCGCAGATGCGCCACGCCATGCGCAAAGAACCCGTCCTGCTGGCGGACGATCTCGCTCGCCACCTTCAGGATCGTGCGCGCCCGCTGGTCGAGCGACTTGATCAGCCAGGTCGCAGAGGCAGCACATTCGGAGATGAATTCCTTCTCCTTGTCGCGCATCGGCAGCGCCGTGACTTCGGCATAATAGGCCTTGTCCATCAGCACGCGCGGCAGCGTTTCGGAATTGAGTTCCACCGCGTACATGCCGTTCGGCAACTCGCGGACATACACATCCGGCGCCACCGCCACGGTCGTGTCGCTGGAAAAGCCCGCGCCGGGCTTCGGCGACAGCTGGCGCAGTTCCAGCAGCATGTCCTGGATGTCGGCCTTGTCGACGCCGCAGACATCCATCAGCATCTTGATGTCATGCTTGGCCACGAGGCCCAGATTGTCGAGCATCGCCTGCATCGCCGGATCCAGCCGGCCGCGGTCGCGCAGCTGCAGGGCAAGGCATTCGGGAATCGAGCGTGCCATCACGCCGGTCGGGTCAAAGCCCTGGCAGACGCCGAGCACGGCCTCGACATTCGCGATGTCGGCGCCGAGCGATTTCGCGATATCCTCGAGCGGCGTGCGCAGGTAGCCGGTCTCGTCCGTCTCGTCGATCAGGCGCGCGGCGATCAGCCGGTCGGCGCTCGAAAGGCCGGCGAAATTCAGCTGCATGTGCAGATGTTCGGCCAGCGTCACATCGCTGGAAAGGTTCGCGGTATAGTCAAAATCTTCCGAGGACTGACCACTTCCGGCGCTCGACCAGTCGGTCGTCGCCGACGGGCCTGACGCGTTCGCGGGCATGGCGGCGTCGGACCCCGTGCCGGGCTCGTAGACATCTTCGCCGGGTGCATCGAGCTGGTCGCGCGCCTCGCTCTGGGTGGCCGCCTCGCCCTGTTCGCGCGCGTCGGTGCGCTGCGCCTCGACGGCTTCCGCCGCCGGTGTTGCGTCGCCTTCGACCTTCACGAGCAGCGGATTGCGCTCAAGCTCGGCCTCGACGAATTCGGCGAGTTCCTGGTTCGAAAGCTGAAGGAGTTTGATCGCCTGCTGCAGTTGCGGCGTCATCACCAGGGACTGGCCCTGGCGCATGTCGAGTGAATGTTTCATGGCCATAAGCCGCGCCCCCTGAGATCAAGCGGCGAACTGCTCACCCAGATAAACCCTGCGGACGTCATCATTCTTGAGCACGTCTTCCGGCGTGCCATCAAAGAGGACGGCGCCATCATACATCACATAGGCCCGGTCCACGATCTGCAGCGTCTCGCGAACCTGGTGGTCCGTGATCAGAACGCCGAGGCCGCGCTGCTTGAGGAAGCGGACAAGGTCTGAAATGTCGGAAATGGCGAGCGGGTCAATGCCGGTGAACGGTTCGTCCAGTAGCATGAAGCTCGGACGGGATGCGAGCGCACGTGCAATCTCCACCCGCCGCCGTTCGCCGCCCGAAAGGGACGTCGCCGGCTGCTTGCGAAGGTGTTCCACATGCAGTTCACTGAGCAGGCTGTCGACCTGTGCCTGGCAGGCGGCGCTGTCTTTCTCGACAAGCTCCGCAACGGCCATGACGTTTTCTTCCACACTCATGCCCCGGAAAATCGAGGCCTCCTGGGGCAGGTATCCGACGCCGAGCCGTGCGCGCTGGTACATCGGCAGGCGGGTAACATCCTCGCCGTCGATGGAGATCGAGCCGGAATCGGCGCCGATCAACCCCATGATAATGAAGAAAAAGGTGGTCTTGCCGGCCCCGTTGGGTCCAAGCAGGACGACAACTTCGCCGCGGCCGAGGGACAGAGATACGTCG
>JBBSDJ010000184.1:0-4929 GCA_038249555.1 Caulobacterales bacterium | reverse complement strand
CGTCTCCGGCGGTGCCCTCTCCCGGCCCGGTGTTTCTCGATGATGAGATGCTCTCGACGCAGGCCGGCTTCGGCAAGATCCTTGATGCGCATGCGCGGGAAGACACAGAACTTTCGCGCCGTATACTGACGACCTCGCCAGACGTGACGGTCTCGACAAACCTTGGCGCCTGGGTGAACCGGCGCGGTCTGTTTGCGCGCGAGGCGGTGGCCGACACGTTCCGGGACGAGAAGATTCCCTCGGCGCAGAAATGGAGCTTCTCGCCGGAAGGCCAGCATATCGAGCTGGGCATTGCGGAGATGAACCTGTTCCTGCTGCTCGGCGCGGCGGGGCTGTCGCATTCGCTGTTCGGTGAGCGGCTGATTCCCATCGGCACGGTGTATGATCCGTTCATCGCGCGCGGGCTCGATGCGCTGAATTACGCCTGTTACCAGGATGCGCGCTTCATCATCGCGGGCACGCCGAGCGGCGTGACGCTGGCGCCGGAAGGCGGGGCGCACCAGTCCATCGGCGCGCAGCTGATCGGCATGAGCCAGGACGGGCTGGTCTCGTTCGAGCCGGCCTTCCTCGACGAACTCTCGATCATCATGGACTGGAGCCTCGACTATCTGCAGCGCGACGGCGACGGTGACCCCGATGAGCGCACCTGGCTGCGCGACGAGACGGGTGGCTCCGTGTACCTACGATTGTCGACCCGGCCGCTGGAACAGGTGCGCGTCTGGAAGCGCGACGACGCCGCCTTCCGGCAAGGCGTGATCGATGGCGGCTACTGGCTGCGCCAGCCAGGGCCGAACTGCGAGGTGGTGATTGCCTATCAGGGTGTGATTGCACCTGAGGCGATCAAGGCGGCCGCGCGGATCGGCGAGGGGCGGCGCGATATCGGTGTGCTGGCCGTAACCTCCGCAGACAGACTGAATTCCGGCTGGACCGCTGCGCGGCGCGCCCGCGCGCGGGGACAGAGGCAGGCAAAAAGCCAGATCGAACGCTTGATGGAAGGGGTGCCGCCGCATTGCCAGCTGATCACGGTGACCGATGGCCATCCGGCGACGCTGGCCTGGATCGGCGGGGTGAAGGGCCACGCGGTGACGCCGCTGGGGGTCGAGCATTTCGGCCAGACCGGCACCATCCGCGATCTTTACCGGCACTTCCAGATTGACGCCGACGCGATCGTCTCGGCGGCGAGCCACCTGTCGCCGGGCCGCATCCTGTAGGCTTTCAGGCGGCGCGTTTCGGCACGTTCCAGGCGGATTTGAGCTCGTGGAGGGCGTCGATCCAATCGCCGCCGTCGCGCAGGCGCTGGACGTAAAGTTCGAGGATCTGGCGGGCGGCCACGCTCGGCTCGATGCCGCAACGCTCGGCGTGCTCGGCGAAAAAGTCCTTGTCCTCGGGATCGAGACGGACGGTGAGGGCAACCCTATTTGACATCCGGGACATGCAAACGACTCCTGCAGCAGCTAGAAGATGCTCTATCGGATTTAAGTGATAAGTGTCAACAAGCACTGAATTTATGGTAAATATTTGACAAATTCCGGAGTCGATGCGCCTGTCTGGCCATGGCAAACTGGTCGAAATCCTCCATTCTTGATTCCAGTCCGGACAGTACGGACCTGATGTCCGTGCCTTTGAAGCGCGATTACCGGTTGGCCGTGCCAGCCGAGGTGCGCCGGGCCGTCGTCTGGCTGAAGGCGGCGCCGGCGAAGGTGGACGTGTTGTTCGAACTGAACGAGGCGGGGCGCGTGCGGGTGCTCGCGCTCGACACCGCCCTGCCCCGTATTCTGGAGGCCATGGCGGCGAGCGCGGAGGATTTGGACGACCTGCGGCTGATCTATTCGCGTGGCAGCTTCATCCGCGACCGGCTGGACCTCAGCGATCCGGTGGTGCCGCATCTCGGCGTTCTCGCGGAGGTCAGCCAGGAAGCGGGCGCGACCGTGTTCGTGCGCGGCTATGCCGGGGACATCGAGATCTGGTCCGATGCATTCCGAGCCGCGCAGATAACCCGCGCCATCGCACGACAGGCGGGCTTCATGAGCTCGCTCAAAGACGCGCCTTAACGCACTGTTAACCACTCTCATGGCATCCCGGAGCTGCTAATAGCACCTCCGGGCATCCAGGCCGCGGCGGGCGGCGCAGGAGGCCAGGATGAGCATCTTCAACCCCATTTGTCCCGCCCGGGGCATCTACGGACATATCGAACGCCTCGAAGCGCGGCGCGAGCAGCTGGGCCGCGTGGCGCAGGCGGTGGCGGCGGGCGACTGGCTGCGCCGGGAGAAGCTTCTGGAGCGCCTCGACGCGCTGGACCAGGCGCTGATCCTGGAGGGCGAACGGGCGCGCGACGAACTGGCGGAGGTGGCCGCGATGAGCGCCGAAGGGGCGACGTGCCAGTTGATCGCGGCATTGCGCGACGGGCGGTCCGGCGATCCGGAAATGCAGCGCCGGGCCGCCCGGTTGATGCAGCAGTCGGCCAGGTTCACCAGCGCATCTGTCACGCAGGGCTGAGCGCTGATCTTTTGACTGCGCCGATCAACCCGGAGTTTACCTCCTGTCCTTATAAGACTGCGTGGGCAATATACCGGCATCTCTCCTGAGCCTCGCGCGTCGGCGCGGGGCGCAGGCATTGGCTCTTCTACTGGCGGCGCTTTGGTGCGCGCCGCCCGCGATGGCCGCACCGCCGGCTTTTGATCTTGCAACGCTGGAACGGTCCAGCGCGGTCGCCATCACCACCGAGATCGCGCCGCAGGCCGATCCCTCACTTGATCCCAAGGCGGTCATTTCCGGGGCCACGCCGCTGCCCTTCGCGCGGCCTACCGCCAAGGTGCCACAATACAAGTGGAATGACGGCGACGTATGGATCCGCTACCGGCTGACCAACTCGTCCAGCGAACCGCGGGCTGCGAAGTTCGTTATCCATTTCTCCTACCTGGAGCGCGTGGACCTGTTCGAGATGCTGCCGGGCGGAGCGCTGCGCGTCAGCACGGCGGGATCTGCAACGCCCGTATCCGGCGTCGCAGTGGCCACCGCCTATCCCACATTCCAGATGACGCTGGCGCCTGCCGAGACACGGGACTATTATGTGCGTGTCCGGAGCAACTCGGTTCTCTTCTTTCCAATGCGGATCGTGTCGGAGAGCCGGTTTTCGCATGCCATCACACGCGACACCCTGATCTGGAGCCTGATTGCCGGGACCGCGCTCGCCTTTGCGCTCTATTCGGCGTCGACGTCGTTCGGTGCATCACGTGGGGCCTACCGCGCCTATTTATGTTTCAGCCTCGCAGCAGCGGCATACATCCTGTTGTCTTCCGGACTGGTCAGGGCGCTCTTCGCATCCGGTCTCGCCGTAAACCTCAACTCGCTCATCTATGCCTCGCAGGCGCTGCTGATCGCGTTCGGCACACTTTTCATCACGCGCTTTCTCGACATGCGCAACCTCGCCCCGCGCCTTTGCGTGGTGTTCCTGACTGTTGCCGGATTTGCCGCGCTGACGGGTATCAGCCTATGGCTGCCGCAATGGCTGGCGCGGCTGAGCTACCTGATTGGCATGGGGCTGGGCCCGATAATCCAGATCGCGGGGCTCAGCTGGCTGACCTTCCGGCGCGTGCCCGGCGCGCGGAGCCTGCTCGCCGCCTGGGCTCCGTGCTTCCTCGCAACGATCTGGATGTACCTTCGCCTCGTCAACATCACGCCCTACATGCCGATCAACCATTTCGTCGTGCCGCTCTCCTTTGCGTTCACACTGGCGCACCTCAGCGCAATCCTCGGCGGGCGCGCCAAGGAAGCAGAGCTCTGGGCCAACAATGACATGCTCACGGGTCTCGGGAACCGCCGCCTGTTGACGGCCCTTATGGATCTGGAAGTGCGTGAACCGGCGCGCCGCTACGGCGCGGCGATTGCGATCGACCTTGACGAATTCAAGCCGGTCAACGACCGGCTGGGCCACGCGGCCGGCGACGCGGTTCTGGTGGCCGTGGGCGAGCGGCTGCGCGCGACCTTCAAGGGCAAGGGCGATGTGTTCCGCCTCGGCGGTGATGAATTCCTGATCCTCTGCTACAGTTCGCTCAGCCGGATGGAGATCATTAATCTCGCCGGAGATTACCTGAATGCCAACCGCCAGCCGGTGCTGTTTGAAGATCAGGTCGTGACGATCGATGCCAGTGTCGGGGTTGCCTTCTGCGATGACCACATGGGCCTTGAGGCGATGATGAAGCAGGCGGACCTCGAACTATACGCCGTGAAACAAGCCGGGCGCGGCATGGTGCGTATTGCGGATCAACGCAAACAGGAACGCCGCAAGACGCGCCGAGGCATGGGCCTGGTGCCAGCTCCGGGCACGTTCTTCGCCCGCGTGGGAGAGCGTGCCAGCATGGCCGCGAATGATACCGGTGCGGCCGATCGCGCGAAGGGCTGACGCCGCTCGCCTAGATCAGGATGTCGTAGAGGTCGCTTCGGCGGTCGCGGAAGAAGCCCCAGGCGGCGCGGGCCTGGTCGATCTTGTCGAGGTCGAAAGTAGCAATCAGGATGCCTTCTTCCGTGCGGCCGAGATCCGTCACGATCTCGCCGGTCTCGTCGGTGATGAAACTGGTGCCGTAGAAGATTTGTCCGCCTTCATCGCCCACGCGGTTCGCGGCGACGACGGGGATCACGTTGGCTACGGCGTGGCCCTGCATGCCCCGGCGCCAGCGGTCCGCCGTGTCGAGGCCCGCATCCTGCGGCTCGGCGCCGATGGCAGTGGGGTAGAGCAGCGCATCTGCGCCCATCAGCGCCATGGCGCGGGCGGCTTCCGGAAACCATTGATCCCAGCAGATGCCGACTCCGATACGGCCCTTGAGAGTCGACCAGGTACGAAAGCCCGTGTCGCCGGGGCGGAAGTAGAATTTTTCCTGATAGCCGGGACCATCGGGGATGTGGCTCTTGCGATACACGCCCAGCGGCGTG
>JBBSDJ010000183.1:0-5003 GCA_038249555.1 Caulobacterales bacterium | reverse complement strand
TTTCTTTGCATCCGGATGGTTCACCACGCCGGCGATATGGCCCGAGCCGGAGAGCAAGAAGGTGGCGTCGCCGCCATACAGTTTCGCAGTGCGGAAGACGCTCTCGTAAGGCACGATGTGATCGTCCTTAGAGGCCTGCAGCATCACCGGGATCTTGATATTGGCCGGATTGATATTTACTCCGAGTACGGTATATTCTCCCTTCGCCAGACGGTTCTCGGAATAGCATTCCTTGAGATAGCGCCGGTGGACAGGGCCGGGAATATTGGTCTGGTCGGCGTTCCAGTATAGCAGGTCAAACGGGCGCGGCGGCTTGCCGAGCATGTACATGTCCACGACATAGCGCCACACGAGATCGATTGGGCGCAGCCAGTTGAAGGTCTCATACATGTCCTTGCCGGGCATGATGCCGCCGTGTTCGTCAATCAGGCCATAGACATAGTCCCGGCCCGGACCATCGGTGAACACTTTCAGGTCGCCGGCGAGTTCGAAGTCGGACTGCGAGGCGAAGAAAGTGGCGGCGGAAATCTTGTCATAGCCGGTGGCTGCCATGTGGGCGAGCGCAGAGGTGAGCAGCGTGCCGCCGATGCAGTAGCCGACGGCGTTCAGCTGTTTCGCGCCGGACGCTTGCAGCGCGGCTTCGACGGCGGCATAGATGCCCTTCTTGACGTAGTCGTCCCAGTCGTAATCCTTCGTCACCTTGTCGGCGGAACGCCAGGAGACGACGAAGACCGTGAGGCCGCGGTCGACCAGCCAGCGGATCATCGAGTTCTCGGCACGCAGGTCGAGAATGTAGAACTTGTTAATCCACGGCGGGAAGATCAGCAGCGGCTTGGCATAGGCCTGCGGCTGGGTCGGCGCGTACTGGATCAGCTCAAGCAGGTCGTTGCGGAAGACAACTTCGCCGGGGGCGGTGGCGATGTTGACGCCGACTTCGAAGGGCGTCTCGTCGGTCTGCGAGATGTAGAGCTTGCCATTGCCCTTGCGGACATCCTCGCGCGCCATGCGCAGGCCGGCGAGCACGCTTTCGCCGCCGCTTTCGATAAAGGTGCGTAGCGCCTGCGGGTTGGTGCCGAGGAAGTTGGTGGGCGAGAGGCTCTCGGTCAGCAGCTGCATGAAAAACCGCGCGCGCAGCTGCACCGCCGGGTCCATGCCGGTCGCGCGGTCCGCGAGGCTGTTCATCCACTTCGAATTCACGTCATAGGCCTTGCGGATGAACTTGAAGGCGGGGTTCACCTGCCATTCGGGGTCCGAGAACCGCTTGTCCTTTTCCTTCGGGGATTCCTGCGAGATCGTCTCGGACACCATCTCCTGCCAGAGCTTCATCCAGCCCTGCATCAGTTCAAGGTTCGCCTGCATCATCGCCATCGGGTTCATGGCGAGGCTCTGGCCGACTTCGCGGAACGCGTCGGAGGCGCCCATCGGGTCGCCCTTGGTGACCGTGGAGAGGGGGCCGGAACCGGTCATCACCTCGGCCATCAGGGCCTGGGACTCCGTATTGGCGAGCGCCAGCGTCGTCATCAGGATCTGCCAGCGCATCGGGTCCTGCGCCGCCATAAGCGCCGCAAGCGGTTCCTGACCCGAGGTTGGTGGGTTGGCGCTGCTCATAGGTCCTAGTTTTGCCCTGTTTCTTGGGCTCATCTATCCATCACAATGTTTGTGATTTAATGAGATTAACCATGAAAAACACGGCGATTCTCCTGTGCGGCGTGCCGCTTTTGCTGGCATCTGCGTGTACCTCTTCGTTTTCGAAGGTGCGCGGCGCCCTTAACGATGCGCCGGAATGGTATGAAGCGCGCCGGACCGAGATCCGGGGTGAGGGCTATCCGGCGATCGCCGATATCCCCACCGTGGACGCAAATTGGAAGCCTGGCGAGGGGCTGGCGGCCTCGGGAGAGGAAATCGCGGTGATCCAGGCGGCATTCGCGGCAGATGCGCGGGCCCAGGCCCCGGCGGCCGGCGCGGCGGAAATCGCGGCCGTGGTGGCGGAAATCCAGGGTGCATTCGAGCCCGGCCTGCCCCCCGGCGAGTTCTTTACAGAGACCGAGATTGCGGCGATCCGGGCGAGTTTCAACGTGCCGCGCGTGACCGAAGGCGTGATCTCCCAATGATCAGTACAGATTTCCACAAGATCCGGCGGCTGCCGCCTTACGTCTTCGAACAGGTTAACCGGACCAAGGCGGCCCTGCGCGCCAAAGGCGCCGACATTATCGACCTCGGCATGGGCAATCCGGACCTGCCGACGCCCAAGCATATCGTCGACAAGCTGGTCGAGACCGCCCGCAGGCCGGACGTCAACGGCTATTCCGCCTCCCGCGGCATCCCCGGCCTGCGCCGCGCGTTGACCGACTATTACAAGCGCCGCTTCGACGTGAAGCTGGACAAGGACCGGGAGGTCATCGTCACGCTCGGCTCGAAGGAAGGCTTTGCCAACCTCGCCCAGGCGATCAGCGCGCCGGGCGACGTGATCCTCGCGCCGGATCCGTCCTATCCGCTGCACCATTTCGGCTTCATCATCGCCGGCGCCTCGATCCGCGGCGTGCCGGCGCATACGCCGGAACAATACCTCTCGAACCTCGGCCGCGCGGTGAAATACTCCGTGCCGCCGCCAACCGCCATGGTGCTCTGCTTCCCGTCGAACCCGACCGCCGCCGTCTGCGATCTCGACTTCTATAAGGAAGCCGTGAAGTTCGCGAAGAAACACGATCTCTGGATCCTGTCGGACCTCGCCTATAACGAAATCTACTTCGACGAGCCGACCCCCTCGATCCTGCAGGTGGACGGCGCAAAGGATATCGCGGTTGAGTTCACCACCATGTCGAAAACCTATTCGATGGCCGGCTGGCGCGTCGGATTCGTCGCCGGCAACGAGAAGCTGATCGCCGCGCTCGCCCGCGTGAAATCCTATCTCGATTACGGCGCCTATACGCCGATCCAGGTCGCCGCTGTCGCCGCGCTCGATGGCCCGCAGGACTGTGTGGACGATATCCGCAGGATCTACCGTACACGGCGCGATGCGCTGGTCGAAAGCTTCACGCGCGCCGGCTGGCCGGTGCCGAGCCCGAAGGCCTCAATGTTCGCCTGGGCGCCGATCCCGGAGAAACTCCGCCATCTCGGCAGCCTCGAATTCTCGATCCAGCTGATCAACGAAGCCCACGTCGCCGTCGCCCCCGGCGCCGGCTTCGGCGAGCATGGCGACGACTATGTCCGCATCGCCCTCGTCGAAAACGAGCAGCGCATCCGCCAGGCTGGCCGCAACATCCGCAAATTCCTCGCCGCCCACGGCGTCAAGGAAATCAAGCCGGTGGCGGCGGAGTAACCTTCCCTTGAACCCCTCTCCCGCCTGCGGGAGGGGGGCAGGGGTGGGGGGCTTTTGCGGGCGCATGCACCCTTGCCGGGTAAACCCGCCCTCAGGGCTTCCGCAGGACCCCCAAACCGGCTATTGCCCCCTCCAAACCGTAGCGTAAGGGGCACCCCGTGGGGCCGTTGAGAATTGGGATTGCAGGGCTGGGCCATGTCGGCGCCGGGCTGATCGAGCTGGTGCAGCGCCAGGACCGCCTGCGGCTGCCGGGGCGGGTCGAAATAGCAGGTGTGAGCGCCCGCTCGCAGAGCCGCAACCGCCCGGTCAACACCGACAGCTACCCCTGGTTCGATGACGCCGCGACCCTCGCCGAAGACCCCAATGTGGACGTGTTCGTCGAACTCATCGGCGGCTCCGATGGCCCGGCAAAGTTCGCCGTGGAATCCGCCCTCAAGGCCGGCAAGCATGTCGTCACCGCCAACAAGGCGCTGATCGCCAAGCACGGCATCGCGCTCGCAGCCCTCGCTGCCGAAAAGCACGTGGACCTCCTTTTCGAAGCCGCCGTCGCAGGCGGCATCCCGGTCGTCCGTGTACTGCGCGACAGCCTCGTCGGCACCGAAGTCAAGCGTGTCTCCGGCATCCTCAACGGCACCTGCAATTTCATCACGAGCACCATGCTCGAGACCGGCCGCGCCTACGAGGAAGTGCTCGCCGAAGCGCAGAAGCGCGGATATGCCGAGGCCGACCCGACGCTCGACGTCTCCGGCATGGACGCCGCCCACAAGGCCGCCATCCTCTCGGCCATTGCCTTCTCGGCAGACCTCGATTTCTCCAAGGTCGAAGTGCGCGGCATCGAGGAAATCGGCCTGCTCGATCTTCGCCTCGCAGACCGTCTCGGCTTCCGCATCAAGCTGATCGCCGAAGGCGTGCTCACCAAGGCAGGCGTCGTTTGCCGCGTCGAGCCGATGGCCCTGCCTCATGCGCATGCGCTGGCCCGAGTCGATGGCTCGCTGAACGCGGTGCGCATCGAAGGCGACCCGCTCGGCGCCGTCGTGCTCACCGGCCCCGGCGCCGGCTCCGGCCCGACCGCCAGCGCCGTGATGGGCGACGTTGCGAAACTCTTCCGCCCCGCCATCCGCAACGCCTTCGGCCGCGCGCAGCACCATGTCGCGCAGCCCTTCGTCAGCGGCGATGCCGCCGAGATTGCGCCGTTCTTCCTCCGTGTACGTCTCGCCGACAAGCCGGGCACGCTCGCCGCGCTGACCGAAGCGCTGGCCGAGGAAGGCGTCTCGGTCGACAAGCTGCTGCAGGATTCCGCCGACGAAAGCGGCGCCAGCCCCGTCGCCGTCGTTACCCACCGCTGCCCCCGCGCACAGATGCAGGCTGCTGTTAACCGGATTGCGAAACTGTCGGTTTCCGTAGAGGACCCGCGCCTCATCCGCATCGAAGCGGCAAGCTAATTGCTTCGTCCAAGAGTTAACTGTCCCGAATTCCCGTCCGTGGAGAAAAACATATGAAAAACAACGTTCTGACGCCGAGCCTCGCCGATGCGATGGTGCGGGTCACGGAACTCGCCGCGATCTCGGCTTCGAAGGAAGTGGGCCGGGGAGACGAGAAAAAGGCCGATGCCGCCGCCGTGGACGCGATGCGTTCGGCCTTCAACGAGGTCGAATTCAAGGGCCGCGTCGTGATCGGCGAAGGC
>JBBSDJ010000182.1:0-5121 GCA_038249555.1 Caulobacterales bacterium | reverse complement strand
CCCCCAATCAGTCAGTCGAGTGCCTCCGAATACACCCAGGCAAAGGACCATCGCGACCTCCAAGCGCAAGAATGGATGGCGTGGTCGTCTTTCTGGATGTTGGTTGTAACTAGCGCTGGTGTTTACTTTGTCGCCCGAACTCTCAAGGCAACCGAAAGGGCGCTCAATCAAACGAGTGCCGCCACTAAAGCGGCGGAAGATGCTGTCAAGATCACTGAGAAATTTGCCTACTTCCAAACTCGCCCATTCTTGAATCATCATGGCGTGTCGCTTACCGTGATGGATGCGCGCAAATACGGTGAGAACGAAGCGGTGCTGATGATTGATTTGAAGCTCAAGAATACCGGCAAAACTCCCGCTAATACAAAATTTGGTCGTGCCTATGTGGCGGTTTCGCCAAGGGGTATCGAAGAAGCCGACGCTTCTGATTATGTAGTGGCAAGTTTCTTTACCCCTCGCTTGCAGGTGGCGGCAGAGTTTGATGGCATCTTTCCCATCCGTATGACTGCGGATTGGAATGTGATTAGCAGTGCCTTGGAAGAAGATGGTGTAATCTGGATTCGGGGAAGCATTCCGTACAGCCCCATATTTGCGGCTGACCAAACCCATGCCATGGACTTCAGTTACTTCGTTATAGCGCGTGGATTTAAGGCCGGGGTCGAATTTGACACCACAGCAGGCAAGAACGAGGCAACATAGAAACACCGCCCTACTCACGCCCCACCTCCCGGTGCGCGTCCTGCTGAATCAGCGGAAATAAAGGGACTGGTGCGCTTGCTACATAAGTCCGCAAAACCGGCCGTCCCGAATTGCGAGTTCCCGCCAGAGGCGTAACCCGGACTCAGGCCGGATTTCCGGCGGGAGCCGGTCTTGGCGATCACGGGCGACACGTTGATGTTCATCGCGGCCATGCTGGCCGCCGGCGCGCTGGCGGGCTTCGTGGCGGGCCTGTTCGGCATTGGCGGCGGCTTCGTCGTCGTGCCCGCCCTCGCCTCGGTGCTCGCCCTGCTCGGCACCGGCGGGGACAGCGACAAGATCATGCATGTCGCCATCGGCACCTCGCTCGCCACCATCATCTTCACGTCGCTGAGGTCGGTGCAGGCCCATGCAAGGCGGGGCGCCGTTGATTTCGAGATCCTCAAAAGCTGGACGCCCTGGGTCGTCGCCGGGGTGGTCCTTGGCCTGATCGTTGCGCGCTACATGGACGGCCAGGCCCTGAAGATCACTTTCGGCATCGGCGTGTTCATCATGGCCTGGCATTTCCTGTTCCCGGTGCTGACGCGCAACGGCCCCGTCGCTGACCATATGCCGACCGGGATGCTGCGCGGCGGGCTGGGCAGCTTCCTCGGCGGCTATTGCACCCTGCTCGGCATCGGGGGCGGCACGCCCGCTGTGCTGATCATGACGCTGAGCGGCCAGCCGATGCACCGCGCCGTCGCCACCGCCGCCGGCTTCGGCACGATCATCGCCGTGCCCGGCACCATCGGCTCGATCCTTGGCGGCCTGGGCGAAACGGGATTGCCCTATGGCTCGCTCGGCTATGTCAACATCATCGCCGCCCTCGCCATCATCTCGATGAGCCTGATCACCGCGCCCTGGGGCGTCGCCATGGCGCACAGCCTCAACGCCGCGCACCTGCGCCGGGCGCTCGGGGTCTACCTGCTCGTCACGTCAAGCCTGATGCTCGCCTCGGCCTTCGCGCCGCAAGGCCGCCCCCTGCCGCTGCGCGCGGATGCGGCCCCGATCGCCAACGAACTCGCCATCCACATTCCGGAGCCTGACCATGGGATATAGACTGACACGCCGCGGCATCCTCTCCGGCGGCGCGCTGGGTGCAGCCGCCAGCCTCGCCGCCTGCGCGACGGGGTCCTCCGCCGGGCTGGCTGAAGCCACGGGCGCCTTCCCGCCCTCCGCCGCCCTGCCCCTGTTTGGCCCCGCCGAAGGACAGGCGCTGCTGTCGCGCAACGAGAACCCCTACGGGCCATCGCCTTCGGCTCTCTCGGCCATCAGCAAGTCTGCGGAGAAGGGCGCCTATTACACCAATGCTGAAGCCATCCAGACGCTGATGGCCTTGATCGCGGAGCGCCACGGCGTCGCGCCCGAGCAGGTCGTGATCACCACGGGCTCGGGCGAAGCGCTCAGCGCTATCGCGCTGATCTATGGCCCCAAGGGCCCGATCGTCGCGCCGCGTCTCTTCTGGGATACGACGTCGCTTTACGCCGCCAACCTGGGTCTTGCCAGCATCACGCGTATTCCGCTCACGGACGGTATGGAGATCGACTATGCGGGCATCGAGGCCGCCATCACGCCGGAAACCGGCATGGTGCAGCTGTGCAACCCGAACAATCCGACCGGCCTGACGACGCCCGGCAGCTTGATCCGCCCCGCCGTCGCGAGCATGGCCGCGAAGACCACGGTGGTGGTGGACGAGGCCTATATCGAGCTGACCGATGACGAGGCGGCGATCACCTGCGTGCCGCTGGTCAAGGCAGGCAAGAACGTGATCATCACGCGCACCTTCTCGAAGATCTATGGCATGGCCGGCATCCGCGTCGGCTACACGATCTCGTCGGCGGAGACCGCCGCGAAAATCCGCGCTGCCGTCATGTCCTCATCGCCCTGCACGTCCACCGCCGCCGCCATCGGCTGCTACAACGACGACGCCTTCATCGCCTATTCGAAGAGCAAGATCGTCGAAGGCCGCCAGATGGTCGAAGCGACGCTCGACACGCTCGGCCTGCCCTATCTGAAATCGCAGACGAACTTCGTGTATTTCCAGAGCGGCAAACCGGCCAATGACCTGCAGAAGGCGATGGCGGCGGAGAAGATTTCCATTCGCGGGCAATACATGGACTACGTGCCGTGGAGCCGCGTCTCGATGGGCAAGCTGGAAGATGTGACGCGCTTCTGCAAGGCGCTGCCGAAGCTGATCGGGGCGTAAGCCTTCAGAGCATGTTCAGGGCGAGGCGCGCTTCGTCGGACATGCGGGCGGGGGTCCAGGGCGGATCGAAGGTCAGGCGGACCTCGACGTCGGCTACGCCTTCAACCGTCTTGGCGGCGTTCTCGATCCAGCCCGGCATGTCGCCGGCGACCGGGCAGCCGGGCGCCGTCAGCGTCATCTCGATATCGACTTTGCGGTCGTCATCGATATCGACCTTGTAGATCAGGCCGAGTTCGTAGACGTCCACAGGGATCTCCGGGTCGAATACGGTCTTGAACGCGGCGATCAGCTCGTCCGTCATCCGGTCGAGTTCTGCCTGGGGAATCGCCGATTCCGCGGGCGTTTCCGCCGCGTTCATCGTGTCCCGGGATGCCATATCGTCTGCCATGTGGCTTCCTATACCAGCATTTTCCGCGCCTTGGCGAGCGCTTCTGCGAAGGCGTCGACCTCCGCTAGTGTATTATATAGGGCGAAACTCGCCCGTGCAGTGGCCGAAACGCCGAGATGCTGCATCAAGGGCTGCGCGCAGTGGTGGCCGGCGCGGATCGCGACGCCGTAGCGGTCGAGGATCTGGGCCAGATCGTGCGGGTGGGCGCCTTCGAGGCTGAAGGACAGGACCGCGCCTTTGCCGGGCGATTCGCCGTGCACTTTCAGACCGTTGATGCCGCGCAGCGCCTCGCGGGCGCGGGTGTAGAGCGCATGCTCGTGGGCGGCCACTTCGGCGGCATCGAACTGCCCCATCCAGCGCAGCGCGGCGCCGAGGCCGATGGCCTCTATGATCGGCGGTGTGCCGGCTTCGAACTTGTGCGGCGCCGTGTTGTAAGTGATCCGGTCGGTTTCGACGACCTCGATCATCTCGCCGCCGCCCTGGTAGGGCCGCGCGCGGGCGAGCGCTTCGGAGGTGCCATACAGCGCCCCGATGCCCGTCGGCCCATAGAGCTTGTGCCCGGTCATCACGTACCAGTCGCAACCGAGCGCCTGAACGTTGATGGCGAGGTGCACGGCCGCCTGGCTGCCATCAATCAGGATTTCAGCGCCGGCCGCATGGGCGAGTTTTGTGATCGCCGCCACATCCGTCACCGTGCCCAGCACGTTGCTCATGTGCGTGACGGCGACCATCTTCGTCTTCGGCCCGATGGCGGCGCGCATCGCGTCCATGTCGAGCGAGCCGTCCTCGGTGAGCCCCACCCAGCGCAGTACGGCGCCGTGGCGTTCGCGCAGAAAATGCCAGGGTACGATATTGGAATGGTGCTCCATGATCGAAAGCACAATCTCGTCACCCGGCTGGATCCACGCGCTGAGCGCCGCGGCCACCAGGTTGATGCCCTCAGTCGAGCCCTTCGTGAAGATCACATTGTCCGTGGATGGCGCATTCAGGAAAGCGCGCACGCTCTCGCGCGCGGCTTCGTAAGCCTCGGTCGTCTCGTTCGCCAGGGTATGCAGGCCCCGGTGCACGTTGGCATAGGCCGTGCGCATCTGGTTCGCCATTGCATCGATCACGGCGTCCGGCTTCTGGGCGCTGGCGGCATTGTCGAGGTAGACAAGCGGATGCCCGTTCACCTGCCGGGACAGGATCGGGAACTCGGCGCGAATTGCGGGAAGATCGACCTTACGCGGCATGGTTCAGCCAGGCTTGCGCCTCGGCGCGCAGCGCGTCTTCAAGACCGCCCGCGCCTTCGAGCGCCTGCGCAATGAAGGCTTCGGTCAGCATCGCACGCGCCTGCGCCAGCGGAATGCCGCGCTGGCGCAGATAGAACAGCTGCGCCGCATCTAGCGCGCCGGACGTGTTGCCATGCGCACACTGAACATCATCGGCGAGGATTTCGAGTTCCGGCTTGGCGAACACTTCCGCGCCTTCCTCCAGCAGCAACGCGTTGTGCTGCATCGACGCATCGGTCTGCTGGCCGGAGGTGCGCGGCACATGGAACTTGCCCTGGAACACACCGCGCCCGCCATCCAGCACCGCGCCCTTGGTCAGCTGGCGCGTCACGCAGGACGGCGCGCCATGGCGCACATGCGTGGTGATGTCGGCTTGCAAACCTGCGCCCGCAAGATAAGCGGCGTTGATCGTTGCCTTTGAACCGGTCTCGCGGTGAACCAGTCGCGTCTCGAGACGCGCCACTTTCGCGCCAAACGCCAGGGTCGTCAGGACGCTTTCCGCGCCCGCATCCTGTTCGATG
>JBBSDJ010000181.1:0-5121 GCA_038249555.1 Caulobacterales bacterium | reverse complement strand
CGGCGCAGTGGATACCAAGACGGCCTGCGTTCTGGCCGGGCAATCGGAAGTATTCTGCGGCTGCGTGCAGGACAGCCTGGGGTCCGAGATCACCGGTGAGCATCTGGAAGCGCTGAAGAATGTGGTCAGCGAAAGTCTCAGAGGTGAAGGCTTGCCGGCCGCCATCGAGAAAGCCGGCAATGTTGACGCCCAGACCCGCGAGGCTTTGGTGCAATGTGCAACAACGGCCGCCGTCGAAGGCGCATTGGGCGAGGCGGGGAACTAGCTTTTCATCCACGCTGACCGAGCGGATTGAACAGGCCCATCCAATCCGCTCGGCGCGTCAAGCGCTACAAGCCCTCAAACAGCGCCGTCGAAACATACCGCTCCGCAAAGCTCGCAAGGATCACGACAATCGTCTTGCCCGCCATGTCCGGCCGCTTGCCGAGCTGGACTGCCGCATGCGCCGCCGCGCCGGAGGAGATGCCGCCCGGGATGCCCTCGATCTTTGCGAGCTTTCTCGCCGCCGCAATCGCGTCGCTGTTCGACACTTTCAGAACTTCATCGATCAGGCTCGTATCCGCATTGCCCGGTATAAACCCGGCGCCGATGCCCTGGATCATGTGCGGCCCCGGCGCGCCGCCGGAGAGAACAGGGGACGCTTCCGGCTCGACGGCAAACATCCGCAGCACCGCCTTGCGCGGCTTCAGCACGCGGCCCACGCCGGTGAACGTCCCGCCCGTGCCGATGCCCGCGATGACCGCATCGACCTTGCCGCCGGTATCCGCCCAGATTTCCTCGGCGGTCGTCTTCTCGTGGATCGCGGGGTTCGCCGGATTGTCGAACTGGCTCGGGCTGACCGAACCGGGGATCGACTCCAGCAGCTCCTTCGCCTTGGCGATGGCGCCGCCCATCCCCTTCTCCTTCGGCGTCAGCTCCAGCTCCGCGCCGAGATAGGCCAGCATCTTGCGCCGCTCGATCGACATCGATTCCGGCATCGTGAGGATCAGGCGGTAGCCGCGCTGCGCCGCCACGAACGCGAGGCCGATACCCGTGTTGCCAGACGTCGGCTCGACCAGCGTCCCGCCCGGCTTCAGCTTGCCCTCGGCCTCAAGGCCCAGGATCATTGCGAGGCCGATCCGGTCCTTCACGCTCGCCAGCGGATTGAAGAATTCCAGCTTGAACAGCAGGTCCGCCTTGACGCCCTCGGCCTTGGCAAATTTCTCCGCCCGCACCAGCGGCGTCGCGCCAATCGTCTCCAGGATCGACCCATACACCCGCCCCCGCGGGCCATCGAGCGTTACGCCGCTCTCGAGTTTCACGGTTCCGGACATGGCTGTCTCCCTTCAGAGATAAACTTGAACCCCGAATATCGGCCCGCGCGCAGCGATGCGCAACCGATGCGCGTGTTTAGCTGGGCTGAAGGGTGCGCCCATCTTCCCCCCTCTCCCGTAAAACGGGAGAGGCTCGCGCGGGAGATCGTATACGATTTCTCGACCACGCGAGGGGGGTGAGGGCTCGCGAGGACAAGCGATTTCACTGCAATCGCCCGAGCGAGGCCGTGTGCCGAAAGGCGCGTGGCAAGAAGGACTCCTTGCCACCGCGACCCGCACCTCCTGCCTCGCCCCACCCCAGCAAATTCAACCCGCTACAAAATACTTGCCGAATCGAACGTCCCCCGCACCGGGTGTATAATCCGCGCAGACCGCAAATCCCTCCGCCCCCGGACCATCCCCGCCCCTGCGAGAACAAGTGATAAGAAGTGAGAATCTTTGAGAATGGACGAGAAAAACTGAGACAGAAACGAATGCAAATGGAGAACGATCGAGACAAAACGAGACGGATTGCGCACCCCGCCTAAGTCCGGGCACCCTGCTTCTAATACGAATTCCGGCCTTTACCTGCGGCAAAACCGGAATTGCGGGCCACCAAATCCGAAAAACTCGCGAATCAAAGCCTCAGCACGTCGCGCATCCGCCCCCGACCGACTCCAGCAGCTTGGCATCCTTGTCCGCGCCCGGCAGCGGTGTGGTCAGCAGGCGGTCGCCGACGAAGATGGAGTTGGCCCCGGCCAGCAGGCAGAGCGCCTGGCCTTCGGGGCTCATCGACTCGCGCCCCGCCGAGAGGCGCACCCAGCTTTGCGGGAAGACGATGCGGCAGGTGGCAATCGCGCGGGTGAGTTCGAGCGTGTCGAGCTCTTCGCTGTTTCCCAGCGGCGTGCCGTTGATCGGCACGAGCTTGTTCACGGGCACGCTTTCCGGATGCGGCGTCAGCTTGGAGAGTTCGTGGATCAGGCCGACCCGGTCAGCGCGGGACTCGCCCATGCCGAGGATGCCGCCGCAGCAAAGCTTGATGCCCGCAGTGCGGCAACGGCCAAGCGTCTCCAGCCGGTCATCGTATGTGCGTGTGCTGACGACTTCGCCGTAATACTCCCGCGAGGTATCGAGGTTGTGGTTATAGTAATCGAGCCCGGCAGCCTTCAGCGCTTCGGCCTGCCCCTCCTCGAGCATACCCAGCGTGACGCAGGTCTCGAGCCCTTCCGCCTTCACGGCCGAAATCATCTCCGCGACCCTCGGCAGGTCGCGGTCCTTCAGCGACCGCCAGGCAGCCCCCATGCAGAAACGGTCGGCGCCATTCTCCTTGGCACGCCGGGCCGTCTCGACGACCTCTTCGAGCGGCAAAAGTTTCTCGGCCTTGAGGCCGGTATCGAACTTGGCGGACTGGCTGCAATAGCCGCAATCCTCCGGGCAGCCACCCGTCTTGATCGACAGGAGCTGGGATTTCTGCACCGCGCCATCCGGCCAGTTGGCAGCCTTCACGGCAAGCGCGCGGGCCATCAGCTTGTCGAGCGGGAGTTCGTAAACCGCCGCGATCTCTTCGCGGGTCCAGTCCTGACGGGGGGCAAGATCGAAGGCCATGGTCGCGTTCCTTTATCTGTAGACGGATTAACCGATGACGCCGGTCAGGGCGGCGCGGGCAGCAAGCTGGGGGCTCATCAAATGGGTGCGTCCACCCCGGCCCTGACGGCCTTCGAAATTACGGTTGGAGGTCGAAGCGCAGCGCTCGCCCGGCGCGAGGATGTCCGGGTTCATGCCAAGGCACATGGAACACCCGGGCTCGCGCCATTCGAAACCGGCCTCAAGGAAAACCTGATCAAGACCTTCTTCTTCCGCCTGCGCCCGAACAAGGCCGGAGCCCGGCACGACCATCGCGCGCACGCCGCTGGCCACTTTGCCGGTCTTCGCGATGGTGGCGGCGGCACGCAGGTCTTCGATACGGGAGTTGGTGCACGAGCCGATGAACACCCGCTGCACCGGCGTGCCCGCGATGGGCTTGCCGCCTTCGAGGCCCATATAGGCGAGCGCCCGTTCGCAGGCGGCCGCCTTCACCGGATCGGAAAAGTCTTCCGGACGCGGAATATTAGCCGAGAGAGCAATCCCCTGCTCCGGGCTGGTGCCCCAGGTGACGGTCGGTTCGACCTCTTCGCCCTTGATGCTCAGCACATGGTCGAACACCGCATCATCATCGGAGCGCAGCGTCTGCCAGTAGCGCTCCGCCATTTCCCAAGCGCCACCCTTCGGCGCGGCGGGGCGGCCTTTCACGTAGGCGAACGTCTTCTCGTCGGGGGCGACAAGCCCCGCGCGGGCGCCGCCTTCGATGGAAAGGTTGCAGAGCGTCATCCGGCCTTCCATCGACAGGGCGCGCACGGCCTCGCCCCGGTATTCGATGACATAGCCGGTGCCGCCGGCGGTGCCGGTGATGGCGATGATGTGGAGCGCAAGGTCCTTGGCGGTGACGCCCTCGCGCAAGCGACCGGACACCTCGACCGCCATGTTCAGCATCTTCCGCGCCCGGAGGGTTTGCGTCGCCAGCACATGCTCGACCTCCGACGTGCCGATCCCGTGCGCCAGCGCGCCGAAGGCGCCGTGGGTGGACGTATGGCTGTCACCGCAGACGATGGTCATGCCGGGCTGGGTGCGCCCCTGCTCCGGCCCGACGACGTGGACGATGCCATTGTTGATGTCGCCCATCGGGAAGAACTGGATGCCGTATTCGGCGACGTTCCGCGTCAGCGTCTCGAGCTGGTTGCGCGCCTCGGAATCCTTCACGCCGGCAAGGCCGAGCGACTGGTTCTCGGTCGGCGTATTGTGATCGGCAACCGCAAGGGTCAGCTCCGGCCGGCGCACACGGCGGCCAGCGACCTTCAGGCCGTCAAACGCCTGCGGGGTCGTCACCTCATGGATGAGGTGCAGGTCAATATAGAGGAGGCTCTCGCCGGAAGCGGCGTCGGTATGGACGACATGCGCGTCCCAGATCTTGTCGTAGAGGGTCTTGCCGGGCATTTCGGTCTCGCTCTTGCGCGCCGCACAATAGCGGCGGCGCTGCAGGAAGGAAGCCTGTCAAATGCGAAAACGCCCCCACCTTGCGGCAGGGGCGCTTTGGAAGCTTCGGGCCAGAGGCCGGAAAGCCTATTCTTCGGCGGGCTTTTCGGCGGCGGCGGCAGCAGCAGCTTCTGCGGCCTCTGCAGCGGCGACGGCCTCGGCAGCAGCAGCGGCTTCAGCGGCTTCGGCGCGGGCCTTTGCAGCCGTGTCCTTGCGGGCGACCTTTTCGGCGTCTTTCTGGCGTCGGCGCTCGGTTTTCGAGACAGCGAGTTCCTGGGTCTCGATGCCGTGGCCAGTGGTGCGCTCGGCGATACGGGCCCCTTTGCCGCGCAGGTCGCGCAGATAGTAGAGTTTCGCGCGGCGGACGCGGCCCTTGCGGACGACTTCGATGGAGTCGATCAGCGGCGAGACCACCGGGAACACGCGCTCGACGCCTTCACCAAAGGAGATCTTGCGGACCGTGAAGCTCTCGTTGAGACCCTGACCGGCGCGGGCGATGCAGACGCCTTCATAGCGCTGGACGCGCTCACGGTCGCCTTCTTTGATTTTCACGTTCACCGCCAGCGTGTCGCCGGGCGAGAAGGTCGGGATTTTCTTGTCGCCGAGAACGCGGGCCATCTCGGCCGTCTCAAGCTCTTTAATCAGGTTCATCGCCAGTCTCCGGCGCAACAGATGTGGGGGGTCGGGAGTAAGCGGCGTATAAATCGGGGCGGCGGTCAAAAGTCAACGCCTTTGAGCGGTCCAGACGCCACTCTTCTAT
>JBBSDJ010000180.1:0-5217 GCA_038249555.1 Caulobacterales bacterium | reverse complement strand
GAAGAGACCGTTGAGGCCGCCGGTTTCGGCGATCAGCGGGATGATCGGCCCGTCCCTGCCCGCGAGGGTGCGGTTGATCAGGCGGGCGGTGGAGGTGCCGCCGGTGAAGCAGACGCCGGAGACGCGCAGGTCTGCGGTGAGCTTGGCGCCGACGGTTTCGCCGCGGCCGGGCAGAAGGTGGAGCGCGTCGACGGGCAAACCCGCGTTGTGGAAGAGGCGGACGGCTTCGAAGGCGATCAGCGGCGTCTGCTCGGCCGGCTTGGCGGCAACCGTGTTGCCGGCGGCGAGGGCGGCGGCGATCTGGCCGGTGAAGATGGCGAGGGGGAAGTTCCAGGGCGAGATGCAGCAGTAGACGCCGCGGCCATGGAGGGAGAGATGGTTGGTCTCGCCGGTCGGTCCCGGGAGGCGGACGGGGGCAGCGAACTCCTCCGTAGCCTGATGAGCGTAGTAGCGGCAGAAATCGACCGCCTCGCGCACTTCGGCGATGCCGTCCGGCAGGGTCTTGCCGGCTTCGCGGGCCATGAGGGCGATCAGGCGGGGCGCTTCGGCCTCCATCGCATCGGCCATGGCGTGGAGATATTCGGCGCGTTTGGCGCCGCCGAGACGGTCCCATTCGGGCTGGTAGGCGGCGGCGGCATCGAGCGCTTTGCCGATGGCGGCCTCATCGGCTTCGAGCACCGCGCCGAGGGCGCGGGAATGGTCGGCGGGGGCGCGGACCATCTCGCCGCCGCCGGAGGTGGCTATCCCTGAGACGATGGGGCCGGCGGCGATGGCGGGGCCGCCATCCAGCGCCTTGACGGCGGAGGCGAAGCCGCTCCGCACCCCGAGCTGGCTCAAATCGTGGCCGAGGGAATTCCTCCGTGCACTGCCATAGAGGCGCGGGGGCGTCGGGATGCGCGGATGGCGGCGCGGGCCGATCTCGACCTTGGCGATGGGATCGGTGACGACCTGCTCGGGCGGCACGCTTTCATCGAGGAAGGAATGGACGAAGCTGGTGTTGGCGCCGTTCTCGAGGAGGCGGCGGACGAGGTAAGGCAGGAGGTCCTCGTGGGCGCCGACGGGGGCGTAGACGCGCACGCGCGTGCCGGCGTCGGCCGCCTCATACAGCGGCTCGCCCATGCCGTGCAGGCGCTGGAACTCGAAACCCGAGACCCCGGCGGCGCCGGCGAGCAGGTCGACCGCGGCGAGCGTGTGGGCATTGTGGGTGGCGAAGCAGGGATAGATGGCGGGCGAGGCGGCGAGCATCGCTTTCGCGCAGGCGAGGTAGTGAACGTCGGTGCCCTGTTTGGTGGTGAACACCGGGAAGTTCGGATAGCCTTCGACCTGGGCGTTCTTGATTTCGGAATCCCAGTAGGCGCCCTTGACGAGGCGGACCATGAAGCGGCGGCCGGTGACGTTTGCCAGCGTGCCGAGGCGTTCGATGACGGCGAGGGCGCGCTTCTGGTAGGCCTGCACGGCGAGACCGAGGCCGGACCAGCCTTCGAGGGAAGGCTCGCGGGCGAGTTTCTCGAAGATCTTGAGGCTGATGACGAGGCGGTGGGCTTCCTCGGCGTCGAGGCAGAGGCCGATATTGGCTTTCGCGGCCTGCTGGCAGAGGGTGAGCACTTTCGGATACATCTCGGCCATGACGCGCGCTTCCTTGACGGCGAGATAGCGCGGGTGGAGGGCGGAGAGCTTGACCGAGACGCCGTTGGCGGATTCGGGCGGGAGTTTCGCGTCCTTGTCGGCGGCGACAGCGGCGATGGCGCCTTCGTAGGCCTTGAAGTAGCGGGCGGCGTCGGCGCTGGTGCGGGCGCCCTCCCCCAGCATGTCGAAGGAGAAGTGGGCCGCCTCGCCGGATTTCACCATGCGGCGGCCGCGCTTCAGGGCCTCCTCGACCGTCCGTCCAAGGACGAACTGTTCGCCCATGATGCGCATCGCCTGCATCATGGCGGCGCGGATGACCGGCTCGCCGCTCTGGCGGATCAGGCCGCCGACGAAGGCGGCCGGGCCTTTCCTGGCGGTTTCCGGCGCGCCGATGACGCGGCCGGTCAGCATCAGGCCCCAGGTGGAGGCGTTGACGAGCCAGCTGTCGGACTGACCCTGGTGGGCGCCCCAGTTGCCGGAGCGGATTTTCTCGGCGATCAGGTCATCGCGGGTGGCGGCGTCCGGCACGCGCAGCAGCGCTTCGGCGAGGCACATCAGGGCGAGGCCTTCGGAATTGGTCAGGCCGAACTCCTCGAGGAAGCTTTCCATCATGCCTTTGCGGCGGCCCTTGGAGCGGGCGAGCACCACCAGTTCGCGGCCCCGGCGGACGGCGCCTTCGCGGATCGGCCCGGGCAGCACGCCCTGCTTGATCATGCCTTCGAGGAGGGCTTCTTCATCGGCGAATTTCAGCGCGTCGAGCGCGTCCCAGTCGACCGGGAGCGAGGCGAGGGTGTCGGGCATGGTAGCGGGCGAACTCACAGGAAAAGAGTTGAAGTTTTGCGCCTGCGGTGCAGGCATGGAGCCTGAATACCTGTGTCCGGGGCTGGCTGCGAGTGGAATTTGACGGCAGTGGACCTCTTTACGCACTGGCGCAACCTCGCCACATTGCGCCGCGAACGGCCCGCGGGGGGCCCCGATGAAACGTCCAGTGGGAGATGCCATGCGCATCATGCTCGTGACTGACGCCTGGGATCCCCAGGTCAACGGCGTCGTGCGCACGATGAAGCGCATCATCGCCGAGACCGAGGCGATGGGGCATGTGTGGGAGATCGTGCACCCCGGCGCGGGCTTCATGACGATGCCGCTGCCGACCTATCCCGAGATCAAGATGGGCCTCTTGGGGCGGCCGCGGATCAGCAGCATCTTCCACGAGTTCGAGCCGGACGCGGTGCATATCGCGACCGAAGGCACGCTGGGGATGGCGGCGCGGGCGGTGTGCCTGACCGAGAAACACCCCTTCTCCACCGCCTATCACACACGGTTTCCGGAATATATTTCAGCGCGCCTGCCGGTGCCGGTGAACTGGGGCTATTCCTTCGTACGCTGGTTCCACAAGTATTCCGGCAAGGTGATGGTGGCGACGCCGTCGCTGATGAAGGAGCTGGAGGATCACGGCTTCTCGAACCTTGTGGCCTGGAGCCGGGGCGTGGATACGGAGACCTTCACGCCGCTGAAGCGCGTGGAGGCAGGCCAGCCGGGCGATCCGTTTGCCGGGATGGCGCGGCCGATTTTCCTGAATGTAGGGCGCGTGGCGGTCGAGAAGAATATCGAGGCGTTTGCCGACCTGACGCTGCCGGGCACCAAGGTGATCATCGGCGAAGGCCCGCAGCTGGAAGAGCTGAAGCGCAAGTACAAGGACGTGGTGTTCCTCGGCGCGAAGTTCGGCGACGAACTGGCGACCTGTTATGCGAGCGCGGACGTGTTCGTGTTCCCGAGCCTGACGGATACGTTCGGGCTGGTGGTGCTGGAGGCGATGGCGGCGGGCACGCCCGTGGCGGCGTTTGATGCGACGGGGCCGCGTGACGTGATCCCCGGCTCCGGCGCAGGCACGATCACACCGCTGGACGGAGACCTGGCGAAAGGCGCGACCGACTGTCTTGCGCTCAGCCGCGAGACGGCGCGGGCGCATGCCGAGACCTATAGCTGGCGGTCCTGCGCCGAAGTGTTCCTGGAGAACCTGCAGCCCCTGCCCCCGCCGCTGCGCCGGCGCTTCTGGCACAAGATCCGTATACGGAGACGCAAGCCGGCGGTGGAGAAGACGGAGGGTTAGGCCGACGCCTCAAGCCCCACACCTCCCATCGCTTCGCAATGGGCCCCTCCTCTCCCGCAAGCGGGAGAGGGGTTTTCATCTCGCCTTTACAAGGAGTCGGCTTACGGCGTCGGAGCTGCGGCCGACTTCAGGGTGGCGGCGACTTCCTGGGCCTTTCCGAGTTCGGCTTCGTGCAGGGGAATCAGGCCTTTCTCGATCATGTATCCGTCTTCGCCAGCCGCGCCGTCGCTGACCGATTCGACGACGAATTCGGCAAGGCCCGGCACGAGCGGGATGTTCTGGTCCTTGACGTAGAAGTACATGACGCGGGCGAGGCCGTACTGGCCGCTGGTGATGTTCTCGAAGGTTGGCTCGACGCCGCTGAGCAGGCCGCCTTTGACGCGGTCGCCGTTCTGTTCGAGGAAGGAGAAGCCGAGCACGCCGATCGCATCGGGCGATTTGACGAGCGACTGCACTATGGCCGAATCATTCTCGCCGAAATCGACCCACTTGTCGTCCGTACGCACCGTATGTGAGCGAATCTTGAAAGCTTCGGCGTCGCTCTTCTTCAGGGCTGCCAGTTCCGGGATTTCCAGCGCGCCGAGTTCCATGCCGAGTTCGACGAAGGCATCGCGCGTGCCAGAGGTGGGCGGCGGGCCGAGGACGAGGATCGGCTTGGCGGGCAGCGACGGGTTTACTTCGTTCCACATCATGTATGGGTTCGGTTTGAAACCGCCCTGGCCATCCGGAATATCCTTGGCCAGAGCCAGGAAGAGTTCGCGCTTGGTAATGTCAAAGAGCGGGCCTTCCTTGGCATTTGCGACGACGATGCCGTCATAGCCGAGCGGGATTTCGGTGATGCTGCTGACGCCGGCAGCGACGCAGAGGTTGCGCTCGGCGTCCTGAATGGGGCGGGATGCGTTGACGATCGAGGGCTCGCTCGGGCCGACCCCGGCGCAGAAGGCCTTGAAGCCGCCGCCCGTGCCGGTCGATTCGACGATCGGGGTGTCGAAAGAGGTAGTGGCACCAAACCGCTCGGCAATGGTGCGCGAGAAGGGCGCGACGGTGGAGGAGCCGACGATCTTGATTTTCTGCTCGGCAGAGGCGGTTCCGGCGACAGGGGCGGCCTGGGAGGCGGAATCGTCTTCCAGCTGCGAAAGGTCGCTCTGACCGCAGGCGGCTGCGGCCATTAACATTGCAGCCGGGATGGCGGCCTTGAAGAAGCCCTTGAACATTATGTGTCTCCGCTTGTTTGGCCCGCAATAGCGGGGGATTCTCAAGTTCGCCATACGCTTGTGATGTGACACTTCCTGCGAAAAAAAGTGACAGTTTTGCGACACGGGCCTGTAGTCCGAAAAAACTTCTTGCGCATCCGGGGATTACCCCCTAAATGCACCTTCGAAATTGATGTGGCGGACATCTGGGCTAACCCGACAAAAAGGGGGGCCCCCTGTACTAACGCCCAAAGCTGGTTTGAAGCCCTTTGGAGGTTAGGTGTCATG
>JBBSDJ010000179.1:0-5230 GCA_038249555.1 Caulobacterales bacterium | reverse complement strand
GATGACCGGCGTATAGCGGCTGCCCTTGCGCTTCGGCTGCGGGATATGGTCGATGCGCGACTGTTCGACCTTGAGGTCGTGGCTGGCGTCGGCTTCGCCCTCCGCAATCTCCTCGCGCGAGAGGATGCCGCCGGCGATCGGGTCCACGCCGCGCATGTTCTCGGCGACATCGCCGTCCGCGATGCCCTTCACTTCGAGATGGTGCAGGCCGCAGAATTTCGCGATCTGGGCGAAGGTCAGTGTGGTGTTGTCGAGCAGCCAGACGGCAGTGGCGCGCGGCATGAGAACGTCGGACATGGAAATCTCCTCAAAAATCTGCCGCCTGAAATGCAGCCGCCCGGCACTTGGGGTGCCGGGCGGTTGGGGTCCAGGACGACTGGGTACCTTGGCGCGCTCTATACGCCAGAAGCCCGCCGGTGGAAAGGGAGGCTCTGAAGTGCCCGGCAGATCAGGGTTTCAGCAGGATTTTCCCCGAATGCCCGCCATGGTTCATGCGCGCCAGCGCCGCTTCTGCCTCGGCCAGCGGAGATGTGCCGTCCAGCACCGGCCGGATCCGCCCCGACAGCACATGCGGCCAGAAATCGCGCTCCACCGCGTCGCGGATGCGCCGCTTCTCCGGCACGGGCCGCGCCCGCAGCGTCGTCGCCATCAGCGAAAGCCGCTTCATCAGCACCGGCGCGAAATTCACGCTTGCGGCAAACCCGTCCTGATAGGCGATATTGATAATCCGCCCGTCGAGCTTCGCGGCCGAGATGTTCTTCTGGATATATTCCCCGCCCACCATGTCGAGCGTCACATCCGCGCCGCCTTCAGCTTTGACGATCTCCTCGAATGCTTCCTCGCGGTAGTTGATCGCGCGGGTCGCGCCCAACTCGCGGGCAAGGGCGCATTTTTCTTCCGATCCGGCCGTGCCGAAAATTTTCGGCGCGCCCCAGACCTTCGCCATCTGCAGGGCCATCACGCCGATGCCGCTTGTCGCGCCATGGCAGAGAAAGGTCTCGCCCGGTTTCAGCCCCGCCCGGTCAAACACGTTCGCCCAGACCGTAAACAGCGCTTCGGGAAAACAGCAGGCGAGCGCCAGGTCAAATCCGGACGGAACCGGCAGGACCGAACCCTCATCCGCGCAGACATACGTGGCGTATCCGCCGCCCGCCAGCAGCGCCGCCACCCGGTCGCCCACCTTGTAGCGCTCCGTGCGCGGACCAACGGCCGAGACGATGCCGGACACCTCGAGTCCAAGGATCGGCGAGGCGCCCGGCGGCGGCGGATAGGCGCCGGCCTTCTGGGCGAGGTCGGCCCGGTTCAGCCCGGCCGCCGCCACTTCGATCTGCACTTCGCCGGGGCCCGGCGCGGTGCGCGGCATCTCGGTCAGAACCAGTTTTTCGCCGGCGGGGGCAAACGCGGCGTGCATCGTGGCGGTCATGTCGGCGCCTTTCGTCAGGGGCAGGGGGTCGATTCGGAGTCGCTTCTAGCCCGTCTTTCTGCTTTTCTGAAACCGTTGAACGGGAGCCGCCCATGGCCATGCCAGATGAAGAGCCGGTGCTGGTGAAGCGCGCCCAGGCCATTGATCAGATGTCAGTTGCGGAACTTGAGGTGCGCATTGCGCATTTGAAGTCCGGGATCGCGGCCTGCGAGACCGAGATCGAGAAGAAGAAGGCCCAGAAGCGCGCCGCCGATGCGCTGTTCGGGGGAGATAATTAAGCCTCGCGAAAGGGCTCGCCTCTAAGGTTTGGCGTTCGGACGCGGTAAAGCGGAGTGGGTGCATGGCAGAACGTGATCCGGTGGGGCCCTCGGGGCCGACCGAGGCCTTCACCGGCGGAAAGCTTTTCGACACCGTGTTCACGCGCGGCATGGCCCTTGTCGAGGAAACCGCCTCCTACCTGGACGGCCCGGGCCGCGACCAGGCCAAGACGCTGCCGCGCGAGGCGAGCCTCATCTATTCCGCCTGGAGCATGGAACTGACGACCCGCCTGATGCAGGCCGCGTCCTGGCTGGTGATGCAGAAGGCCGTGCGCGACGGCGAAATGCGCCGCGAAGACGCCAATTCGTACAAGTACCGTATCCGCCGGGACGATCCCCCTCTGGACGCCGTCGCCCAGCAGGGCAAAGGCCTGCCGCCGCGTTTCCTCGAACTCGTCGGCCGCACCGAAGCCCTGTATGAGCAGATCTGCCGTCTCGACGCCGCGCTCTACCGCGCCACGTCGGCCAAGCCCGCGACCAACGCCGTCTCCGACCAGATCGCCCAACTCCAGAAAGCCGCCGAAACCGGGGCTTTCGATCCCCTGATGGTCTGGCGCCGGAAGTAGTCGGCCCTAGAACGCCCCATACGTCCGCAGGAACGCCGCCGACTGGTCGGCGCAAAAGCCTTCCTTGACCGGCGCGCGCATGATCGTCAGCCGGTGGAAGATCGGCCCCAACAGCTGCTCGATCACGTCATCCAGCTCGAAATCGCGCCGGATCACGCGTTTTGCGGCGAGTTCCGCCAGCAACATGCGCAGCGGTTGGCGGATGTCGCGGCCTACCCAGGCGCGCCAGACTTCGCCTGCTTCCTTGTCATCGGCGGCCGCCAGTAGCGCCACGCGCAGCACGGCATGGCCCTGTCCGGTCCGGGCGGCGGCTTCCAGCGGGATGATCAGCGCAGTGATGCGCTCCTGCGGATCGCGTCCGCCTTCCGGCGCATCCGGGATCAGGGCGAGGGCGGCGTCCACGCACATTGCGCCGATCGACGGCCACCAGCGATAAATCGTCTGCTTGGAGGCGCTGGCGCGCTTGGCCACCGAGTCAACGCTGAAGCCGCGCCAGCCATTCTCGGCCATTTCCTCGCGGGCGGCTTCGAGAATTGCGGATTTCGACACCTCGCTGCGCGTCGGTCCCTTGCGGGACTTCGCGCCGGTGCCTCCCGGGGTGGGGGCAGCGTTCTGCGTGTCGGTCGGCGTATCCATTGTGAACTCCTTGGGCCCCGCGCGGTTATAGCCAGAATTGGCGGCGGGGCGAAACAGACCGTTCCGTTCTAGATGACAATTGGTTTCGAAATTGCTTGCGGCCAGTCAGGAAATGCGTATCTCGCCTGCGGTCCATAAGAAGAAACTATCAGGAGCAGAGATGAAGACTGTGGACGATCTCATCGCCGGCTATCGGCGGTTCCGCGCCGGTGTCTATGCCGAACAGGTCCAGCTTTACCGCGAACTGGGGGAGGGGCAGGACCCGGGTGTCATGCTGATCGCCTGCGCCGACAGCCGGGCCGAGCCGTCGGACATCTTCAACGCCGCCCCGGGGCAGATGTTTGTTGTCCGCAACGTCGCCAACCTCGTGCCTCCGTATAAGCCCGACGGCGGCTTGCACGGCGTCTCGTCGGCGCTCGAATTCGCGGTCAGGGTCCTGAAAGTGCGCCATATCGTGGTCATGGGCCATGACGGTTGCGGCGGGGTCACCGCCTCGCTGACCGAATCCAAAAGTCCGCTGATCGGCGAATTCGTGGCCCCCTGGGTCAAGCTGCTGGACGGCGCCCGCGCCCGGGTCATGGAAAGCGGCTCGCTGAACCCGCAATTCGCGCTTGAACTGGAAGGCATCGAAACCTCGCTCGAAAACCTGACGAGCTTTCCTTGGGTCGCCGAAAAGGTTGCCGCCGGCGAACTCGAACTCCACGGCGCCTGGTTTGCCATCAAGCACGGCGAACTGCACTGGCGGAACCCGAACACGAAACGCTTCGAGATCGTCGCGCCCTGAATCCGGGTTTTTTTGGTAGGTTTGGGGGCGGAGGGGTTGCGCAAGATTTGGAGGCGGATTGCGTAACGTTCTGACGGGACTGGATTTTAGTTTGTCGCCGCGCGCCTTTGTGTAGGCACAAGTCCTCTCAAGCGCGCGCCAGATGGCCTCATCCTGTTGCAGGCTTTGCACTCGGCGTGTCGATTCCTTCTCATTGATTCTCATTTTTTATCACTTGGTATCGATCCGGTATCGCTTGCTCTCGCAAGTGTCGGATTTCGGCCTGCGGCCTTTATCTGACCTTGGTTTGACGGTGTGCGGGGGTGAGGCTGAGTATAACCCAGCGCGGAGGGGTGTGGCGCAAGGTTTCCGGAGAAATCTTTCAGGCGCTTGAGGTGTTTGCGGATTTTGTTTCGGGCGGGGGCGGATTTGGTTGCGCAAGCCGCGAAGCGGAGGGGGAGCCTCGCCGACCCCACTTCCGCTCCGAAAAACGCATCGCTATATTTCTGCCCGCGTGGGGACGTAGCTCAGATGGTAGAGCGCGGCGTTCGCAATGCCGAGGCCGGGAGTTCGATCCTCCTCGTCTCCACCATGCTTTGAGGCTCAGCCCGCTTTCTTCCCGCGCTCCACCGCGTCGCGGATCAGTTCGCGCGCCTTGTCGACGCCGTACCAGCCTTCGACGCGCGTCCACTTGCCCTGTTCGAGGTCTTTGTAGTGCTGGAAGAAGTGCTGGATCTTGTCGATCAGAGTCTGCGGCAGGTCGTGATAGGTGGCGATCTTGTCGTAATAGGCGGTCGTCTTCGGGTGCGGCACGGCGAGGATCTTCTCGTCCTGGCCCTTGTCGTCGGTCATCATCAGCACGCCGACCGGGCGGGCCCGCAGCACCGAGCCCGGCACCAGCGGCCGGTTGCCCACCACCATCACGTCGATCGGATCCCCGTCGAGGCTCATCGTATGCGGCACGAACCCGTAATTACAGGGATAGCGCATCTCGGTGTAGAGGAACCGGTCCACGAACATCGCGCCGGATTCCTTGTCGATCTCATACTTGATCGCGTCCCCGCCCAGCGGAACCTCGATCAGCACGTTCACGTCGTCCGGCGGATTGTTCCCGGTCTTGATCTTGGAAAGGTCCATGGCGCGCGTCCTTCGGGGGCAGGGGAGGAATTAGATCGCCCCGATGCAGCGGCGAGGCCGCAACGTCAAGACAGGGGCGCCCCCGCGTGTGTTAACGCAGGCAGCCTCGCTTCCAGCCAGCCGAGGATCAGCGTGCGCGCTGCGTCCCGGTCGAGGTCGTTGAGCAGCTCGTGATACCCCTCGGGGAAAATCTCCAGCGTCTTGTCGGCGGACCGGATCATCCCGAAGAAACGCTCCGACCCCTTCGCCGGGGTCGCGGCGTCCTTCGCCCCGTGCACCACCAGCACCGGCGCGCGCCAGGTGTCATACCGGCGCCAGCCATCCTCCGACACCGCAATCGCCGTCGCCCCCAGCCGTGCCGAAGGCGGCAGGAGGCAGATCATCGGGT
>JBBSDJ010000178.1:0-5269 GCA_038249555.1 Caulobacterales bacterium | reverse complement strand
TAGGAGGGGCCGAAGTCGCCCTGGAGGACGCCGCCGACATAGTTGAGGTATTGTTCGTGCAGCGGTTTATCGAGGCCGAATTTCTCGGCGATGGCGCGCTCGGTGGCCGCCGGTAGCTTGCGTTCGCCGTCGAACGGGCCGCCGGGGGCGGCGCGCATCATCAGGAAGGCGACCGTGATGATGGCCAGCATCGTCGGGATCGCGATCAGGAGGCGGCGGAACGTGTAGCCCCACGGAATCCGGCGAAATGCGCGTTGCAGCATCGTCACGGTAGCGAAAAGCCTCTGGTCACAACAGGTTGAACGGTTCGGACGGCGACGCCCGCTTGGCAGGGGCCTTTACATTCCTTAGCTTGTGAGGCGTAGCGATCAAGCGACACGTTGCACTCGGGGAGAGCACATCCATGGCCGATATCCGTCAGGTGACGCCTGATTTTGCCGTTGCCCCGCAGCTTTCGGAGGCAGATCTCGAGGCTGTGGCCAAGGCCGGCTTCAAGACGCTGATCGCGAATCGCCCGGATGGGGAAGGCGGCGTGGACCAGCCGCGCATGGGCGCCATTCGCGCCAAAGCCGAATCCCTGGGCCTGACCTTCGCCGCTCTGCCGTTTTCGGGCGCGCCGACGCCGGAAATCGTCGAGCGGATGGGGCATATCCTCAACGAGGCGCCTCAGCCCGTGCTGGCGTATTGCCGCACCGGCACCCGCTCGATCACAGCCTGGGCGCTTGTGCACGCTGGACAGGGCGCCGGGGATGATATTATCGACGCCGCAGCCGGCGCGGGGTACGATCTGTCGAGCCTGCGCGAACTGCTTTGAGGCCGTCCAGCTGACACAGTCACGCCATAAAGCGGGTGTTGAAGCCGGGACGAAGCCAGAAGGCAAAACTATCCTTGTTACCGGCCCGGAAACGGGCCCCGAAGATGTATCCGCCGGCGTAAGCGGCGAAACGGGAGCAGTGCAGATGTCAGGCCGGATGTGGATTGACGATTTCAAGCTCGAGCAGGGCGTGATCCTCGTGAAGAAGACCGGCGCCCGGATCGTGCCGGACCTGGCGCTGCTGCACAGCGTGTTCACCTGGTTCTGTTTCTATTTCTTCGTTCAGAACTGGCGCACCTGGCGCCTGATAACCGGGCACAAGCGCCCGACCATCGCCTTCTTTCCCGACAAGCCGCGGCCCTGGTATTTCATCTGGTCGGTGATGCACGTCTCCGGCGCCAAGCTGGTGGAAGATGTGGCGTCCGCCGACATCGTGATGCAGTTTGACGACTCCACCGAAACCGGCAACGGCGCGCCGACGGTCAAGGCCGGCGCGCGGCTGATCAATTTCGGCTGCAACGACATTTCCAAGTCCCGTGTCGCGGCGGCGTTCGGGACGGCCAGCGGGTATTCGCTGGCGGTCGATCCGCTGACCTTCAAGGGCCGGATGGTCGAGAAGGCGGAAGCGAATGCCGCGCACGATGGCCGGGTGATCGAAGGGCCGCTCAGCGCCGCGGTTGCAGGCAAGGCTTACCAGCAGCTGATCGACAACGAGATCGCTGGCGGCCTGGTCGAGGACCTGCGTTGCTGCCTCGTCGGCGGGACACCGATCGTCGTGTTCCGCAAGCGCCGTCCGCTGGAGCGCCGGTTTCTCAACGAGAATGTTGAAGTTTTGCTCGACGAGCCCCGGAATTGCTATTCTCCCGATGAAATACGCGTGATCGAGCGCTTTGCAGCAGAGATCGGTCTCGACTGGGGCGGGGTGGATGTCCTACGCGATCGTTCGACAGGACGAATCTACATCGTCGATGCGAACAAGACGGACATGGGTCCGCCGGTCGCTCTGAAACTCGGGAGCAAGCTGCGCGCGACGCGGCGCATGGCCCGGGCCTTCGCAGAGACGTTTGCACCGAAGAAGCGCTGATCCGCCGCTCGTCCGATAACTGAAGGTTTCTAAGCGAATGGCCATTCCCTACGTCCGCGGCATTGAATTCGAATATGGCCGCGTCGACCAGGTTTCCCCGCTGATCCGCCGCGTGATCGCGAACAATCCCGGCCCGTTCACCTATATGGGCACCGGCGTTTACATCATCGGCCAGGGCGAGGTTGCGGTGATCGATCCGGGCCCGATGCTGGACGAGCATTTCGAGGCACTGAAAGCCGCGCTGGCGGGTGAGCGCGTGACGCATGTGCTAGTCACGCACGGCCATTCCGATCACTCGCCGCTCGCGGCGCCGCTGGCGGAATGGGCGGGCTGCAAGACCTATTCGCTGTTTCGCGGTATCCATACCGCCAAGGACGAACTGGGCAGCGAGGACGATCTGAGTTTCGTGCCGGACGTGGAGGTCGGCGACGGTGTGGTCATCTCCGGTCCGGGCTGGACGATCGATGTGATCGAGACGCCGGGGCACACGGCCAACCACATCTGCTTCGGCCTGCGCGAAGAGAATGCCTGCTTCTCGGGCGACCATATCATGGGCTGGTCGACCACCGTGGTGGCGCCGCCGGACGGCAACATGGGCGACTACATGCGCAGCCTCGACAAGATCGCCGCGCGCGGGTTCGACATCCTCTGGCCGACGCATGGCAGCCCGGTGCGCGGCAACGAGTTCGTCGCCACCTTCATCGCCGAGTATGCGAGCCACCGCAGAGCGCGCGAAGCCTCGATCCTGGCCGAGCTGCGCGGCGGCGAGACGTCGATCCCGGCGATGGTCTCGCGGATGTACAAGGACGTGGACCAGCGCTTGCACCCGGCCGCCGCGATGAGCGTGCTCGGCCACATGCTGGACCTGATCGAGCGCGGGATGGTGGTGACACCGGACGCCGTGCCGACGCCCCGCTCGCGGTTCGAGCTGGTGACGGCGCGCGCCTGAGCGGACTATTGCTCGCGGCGCACGCGGAAGGCGAGGCCGCCATCGAGCTTCATCTTGTAGCTGCCGAGGGCCGCTTCATAGATCTCGGCGGATTTCGGAGACTTGGCGCGGACCCTCTTGTCGTCGATCTGGACCCAGACCTGTCCGGTCGCGAGCTTGACCCGGAGGTTGGGCGCCGAGCCTGATACCGACTGCACCGCTTCGGTGACCCGCGACAGGTCCTCATCCGCGTCCGGGCCGCGCAGCCCCCCGAAGGAGGGCAGGGACGGAATGGAAAACCCGAAGGATTCGCGTCTCACCTTCTCGACATCAGCGCGCGTCACCACCGTAACCTCGCCCGCCGCCTTCGCGGCCTCGAGCCGGCCGACGGCCTCGTCGTAGCAGGCGACGCGCTCCAGCGGCGCTTCGATCGCCTTGCAGGCGAGCACATTCTCCAGCGTGGCCTCCTGGGCGGCTGCGGTGCCGCAGGCAGCAACGGCAAAGACTATCGCGGCAATACGTTTTTCCGGCATGTCTCATCTCCCATTCACGTTTATGCTGGCAAGGCTTTGCTTTTCGGCGCCCGTCTGGCACCTACTCTGGCAAATCCGGCACGTGACAGGAAGATTGTGGAGACATATCGCGATGAAAATTAAGCCCCTTTCCGTCGCCGCGCTTGGCGCGGTACTGGCCGTTTCGCTGGCCGCCTGCGGCGGTGGCGCGGTCAAGGAGCAGCCCGGCGATGTGCCGACCCTGCGGCGCGGCATCTCGGCCAAGGTCGACACGCTCGACCCGCACAAGTCCTCGGCGCAGTGGGAAAACATCGTCATCGGCGACATGATGATCGGCCTGACGACGGATGATGCGGCCGGCAAGCCGGTGCCGGGTATGGCGACCAGCTGGGAGATCGATCCGACCGGCACCGTCTGGACCTTCAAGCTCGGCGATTATGTCTGGTCGGACGGCGTGCCGGTGACGGCGAATGATTTCGTGTTCGCCCTCCGCCGTATCCAGGATCCGGCGATCGCCTCGCAGTACGCCTCGATGCTCTGGCTGATCAAGAATGCCGAGGAGGTGAACTCCGGCGCGCTGAAGCCGGAAGAGCTCGGCGTGCGGGCGATTGATGACAAGACGCTGGAACTGACGCTGGAATATCCCGCGCCCTACCTGCCGGGCCTGCTCAGCCATTACACGACGTTCCCGGTGCCGCAGCATGTCGTCGAGCAGTTCGGCGATGCCTGGATCCAGCCGGACAACATTGTCGTCAACGGTCCCTACAAGCTCGTCTACTGGCGCACCGGCGACCAGCTGGTCGCCGAGAAGAACCCGACCGGGTTCGGCGCCGCCGAGGCCTGCTTCGACCGGGTTGCCTATTTCGAGATCGAGAACGAGGCCGCCTACGAGAACAAGATTGCCGCCGGCGAACTCGACATCAACAACGTGTTCTCAGGCCCGCGCAAGGCGGAGCTGGAGGCAAAATTCCCCGGCTGGCCGCGCACCTATCCGGGCCTGCTGACGACCTACTGGTCGTTCAACCAGACCAAGCCGCCTTTCGATGACGTGCGCGTGCGCAAGGCGCTCGCCCTGTCGCTCGACCGCGAGTTCATGGTGCGCAACGTGCTGACGCCGGGCTTCCAGCCCGCCTATGCCTTCGTGCCGCCGGGCATCTCCAACTATGACGTGGAGCGCCCGCAGGTCAGCTGGAAGGACATGCCCCGCGCCGACCGCCTCGTCGAAGCCAAGAGTCTGCTTGAAGACGCCGGATACGGCCCGTCGAACCCGCTGAAGTTCGAGTTCATCCACCGCTCGACCGGGGACAATCCGAAGGTCGCGCCGGTCGCCCAGCAGAACTGGGCGGAGATTGCCGACTGGGTCCAGCCGGTGATCATCAAGCAGGACACCAAGGTGCTCTATGGCCGCCTGCGCCAGACGGACTTCGAAGTATCCGACGGCGCCTGGCTCGCGGATTTCGATGATCCGATCAACTATCTCTACCTGCTGCAATCGACCACCGGCCAGCAGAACTACGGCAAGTATGCCAACCCCGAGTATGACGCGCTGCTGACCCAGTCGAACCAGGAGCTGGACCTGGCCAAGCGCGCGGAAATCTTTGCGCAGGCCGAGGCGCTGATGCTGGACGAGTATCCGATCACGCCGATGTGGGTGCAGGTCACGCAGAACCTGGTCGACCCGACGCTGACCGGCTGGGTGGACAATGCCAAGGACAACCACCGCTCGCGTTTCCTCTGCCGCGAAAGCATGAAGACGCCCTGATCCACAATCCCCGCCGCGGGCGGGTGCGTAACGGCTGTAACCGGCCGCCTTAGGGGCGAGCCTGCGCGAGCCTCTGGCGGCGGAGGACCTCGAATCGGCGTTTGACGTGGCGGATCCGGCTGGTTTGCGGGCGGATTTCACCCTTGCCGACGGATCGATCAAGCGAGCG
>JBBSDJ010000177.1:0-5358 GCA_038249555.1 Caulobacterales bacterium | reverse complement strand
CGGTGCTCGTGGGTGATCTCGCCTGGGTTTTGGCGCGCTGGGGCACGGCGCAGGTGGAGGTCGTTGCCTTCCTGCCGACGGCCGGCGCGGCGCAGGCGTTCAACGAGACCGCGCCCGGCCACCGCCGCGCCTCGGCGGTGGCCGCGGAGCTCGCCAAGTCCGGCATCACGGCCCGCGTTGTGGGCGAGTTCCGGGCAGCAGGCAGCGCTCCGGAGGACCGCGAGGCGGCCACCCGGCGCGCCGGCCAGATCGTGGTGCGCCCCGTCGCCGAAGCGCCTCTGCCCTAGCGGATCATGCCGCCGAGCGGGGTCACATCGGCTGGCTCGTGCTGGATGATCACCTTGGCGCCAAGGTCTGCGGCGCGGGCCTCGAAGGCGGCCATCGAGGCCATCGTCTGCGCTTCGTTGAAATTGAAGCGCGGCACGCGATTCAGCGCGCGGCTTTCGCTGCGGTGATAGAGGTCGCCGGTCAGCAGGACCGGGCCGGATTCCGGCAGCGTCAGCTGCAGCGAGGTGTGTCCCGGTGTGTGACCGGGCGTCTCGAAAATCACAACCGAGCCATCGCCGAACACATCCTTCTCGCCGGTGAAGGCTTCTCGTTTCAGGTTCTTGAACGCGTTGAACAGGGCGATCTGGTCAGCCGAGGTTTGCGGGACTGAGCCGTCCGACGGGATCATTGCGTCGAGTTCGGCCTGATGGACCAGCCAGGTGGCGCCCTGCACCTGGTCGGCCTGCCCGATATGATCGAAATGGCTGTGCGAGATGGCGACATAGGTAATGTCGGCCGGAGTCAGGCCGTGCTCGGTCAGCTGGTCGGTGATCGTGGCGTTGAGGGACACCGTGAATATGTCCTGCACCACCGGGCCGGCTTCCTTCAGAATGCCCGGCACGCCGAGGTCCCACAGCAGGATGCCCTTGGGGTGGTGGACGAGGTAGCAGGTGTTGGTGAACTCGTCGGCTTGGCCAGCATAGTCACCCGAGGAGGAAAACGCATCGAGGTTTGACACCGCGATCGTCCCGCAATCGAGCACGGCGACGTGCAGCGGTTTTTCCGCGGTGACTTCGGCCACCGGCTCGGCGGCCACGGGCTCGACCGCGGCGGGCGTTTCGGGCGCGCAGGCGGCGAGCATCAGCGCGCTGGTGGCAACAGTGAGGAGCAGGGCGAGGCGCATGGCGGTTTCCTTCGGGCTTCTTGATTTGACCGGAAGTTAGCCTGCTTCGCCCTCGCCCGCCAGCGCGAGGCCGGAGGCGTCCGCGATCCGGTAGAAGCAGCTCTCCCGGCCTGTGTGGCAGGCGCCGCCGGTCTGGCGGACTTTGAGGAGGACGGCGTCCTGGTCGCAATCGACGCGGACCTCGACGACGTCCTGCGTGTGGCCCGAGGTCTCGCCCTTCACCCAGATCTCGCCGCGTGAGCGCGACCAGTAGGTGGCGCGTCCGGTCTCCAGCGTGCGGGCCAGCGCCTCGGCATTCATCCAGGCGAGCATCAGCACCTCGCCGGTCTCGGCATCCTGCGCGATGGCGGCGACGAGGCCGGCGGAGTCGAACTTCGGACGCAGCTCGCGCGTTTCGTCCTGGGCGCTGCCGGCGAGGGGAGGGGGATAGTCGGTCATGACCCGAGGCGTAGGGGGCGGCGCGGGGCGGAGTCAAGCGCGCGCCGGGGCAGGCTGACATCCGGCGCCGTTCGGGGCTACACTCCGGCGATAGATAATCAAGGGAGCATGCGGATGGCCGATTACAGGGAAATTCTGACAGGCGTGGATGGCGGCGTGCTGACGATCACGCTGAACCGGCCGGAGCGGCTGAATGCCTGGACCGGCCTGATGCAGACCGAAGTGGAGACCGCGATCCGCGCCGGCGGGGCGGACGCGGCGGTGCGCTGCATCGTGATCACCGGCGCAGGGCGCGGCTTCTGCGCGGGCGCCGACATGAACGGGCTGCAGTCGATCCAGGCGAGCGGTGGGGAGAATTACCAGGCGGGCCGTCCGGAAGTGAAGCGGCCTGCGTCGTCGCCGCTGGAGCAGACCTTTCCGGGCCGGTTCGGCCACATGTTCGCTTGCCCGAAGCCGATCATTGCGGCGATCAATGGTCCGTGTGCGGGCATTGGGCCGATCCTGACGCTGTTTGCGGACCTGCGCTATGCCGCGGCCGAGGCGAAGTTCACGACGGCGTTTGCGCAGCGCGAGCTGATCGCCGAGCACGGCATCGCCTGGCAATTGCCGCGCCTTGTGGGCGAGGCGAATGCGCTGGACCTCTTGTTCACTGCGCGCAAGTTTGACGGCGCAGAGGCCGAGCGCCTCGGTCTCGTCAATCGCGCGCTGCCAGGGGACCAGCTGATGGCGCATGTCGGCGAGGTGGCGCAGCATCTGGCGACGCAGGTGTCTCCGCGCTCAGTGGCGATAATGAAGCGGCAGATTCGCGAGAGCTATTTCCAGTCCTATGGCGAGTCCCTTGCGGTGGCGGATGCGGAGATGGAGGCGAGCTTTGCAACGCATGATTTCAAGGAGGGCGTGGCGAGCTTCGTCGAGCGGCGTGCGCCAGCCTTCACGGGTAAATGATCATGGGGCGGAGGATCCATATCGTCGAGGTCGGGCCCCGCGACGGGTTGCAGAATGATCCGGCCAATCTGAGCGTCGAACAGAAGCTCACGTTCATTGCGCGCCTGGAGGCGGCGGGGGTGACGCGGATGGAGTCCGGCAGTTTCGTCTCGCCCAAGGCGGTGCCGAAGATGGCGGATTCGCCGGCGGTGTTTGCAGGGCTGAAGCGGAACGGGCGGACGAAGCATATCGCGTTGGCCCTGAACGAGACCGGCGTGCGCCGGGCGATCGAGGCGAAGGCGGACGAGATCAATTTCGTGCTGGTGGCGGGCGAGGGCTTCGGGCGCCGCAACCAGGGCATGAGCCCGCAGGAAAGCGCGGACATGCTGGCGAAATGTGCGCCGCTGGTTCACGAGGCAGGACTGCCGCTGTCGGCAACGATCTCGGTGGCGTTCGGCGATCCGTATGACGGGGATGTGGATATCGGCGTGGTCGGCAATCTGGCCGCGCAGGCGCAGCGGGCGGGGATTGCGGAGCTGGCGCTGGGCGACACGATCGGGGCGGCGACGCCCTGGGACGTGAGGCAGCGGATCGAGCGTGTACGGATGGAAGCGCCGGATGTGTCGCTACGTCTGCATTTCCATGATACGCGCGGCGCGGGCCTCGCCAATGTGTTTGCGGCGGTCGAGGCAGGCATCGACATTATCGACGCCAGCTGCGGCGGCATCGGCGGCTGCCCGTTTGCACCGGGCGCGACGGGCAATGTGGCGACCGAGGATGTCGTCTGGATGCTACACCGGGCGGGCTTCGAGACCGGCATCGACCTTGGGCGGATGATCGAGACGGCGCGCTGGCTGGAGGGTGTGCTGGGGCACGGCGTGTCGTCGGCGCTAAGCCGGGCGGGAGCGTTTCCGCGCGGGTAGTTTTTGCCAAGCCCCTCACATCCCGGAGGGAGAGGCGTCAGAAAGTGCGGGCGATGCAATCATCCGGCTGCCCACGTATAGTCCGGGTTCTTTGCGGGCGCCTCCTTTGCAGTTCCGTGGAGGGCGTCAGCGACTGAGCAAGGCCTCGACGTCGGCGCGGGTGGGCAGGCTCGGCTGGGCGCCGGGCTTGGTGCAGGTGGCGGCGCCGGCGGCGACGGCGAAGGTTAGCGCGGTCTGGTCGTCCAGGCCTTCGACCAGGGCGCAGGCGAGGGCGGCGAAGAAGGTGTCGCCGGCGCCGACGGTATCGACGACGCGCACGGGCGGGGGTTTTGCGGAGGCGATCCGTGTGCCGCCTTTCCAGAGCTCGGCGCCCTCGCTGCCGAGCGAGATGGCGACAAGCCGGCCGGGGGCGTGGAGGGACGCGCCGTAGAAGGCGGCTTCGGTTTCGTTGACAACGAGGAGGTCTGCCTCCGCCAGCAGTTCTTCCGGCACCGGCAGGGCGGGGGCTAGGTTCAGCGCGACGAGGCCGGTGGCGCGTTTGGCGGCGGCGAGGAGGGCGGGGATGGGGACCTCAAGGACGCCGAGCATGTGCTTGATGGGGTCACCTTCGACATCGCTGGCGGAGAGCGCATTGTTCGCGCCCGGACAGACGACGATCAGGTTTTCACCCTCGGGGGAGACGGCGATCAGGGCGACGCCGGTGGTCTCGCCGTTGAGATAATGCGTGGCGAAGAGATCGACGCCGCCTTCGCGCAGCAGCCTAAGTGCCTCTTCGGCCATGTCGTCATTGCCGACGGCGGCGATCAGGCGGACCTTGTGGCCGAGGCGGGCGGCGGCGAGGGCCTGGTTGGCGCCCTTGCCGCCCGGATAGCGCGCGAGGCGGGCGCCGGTAACGGTTTCGCCGGGATGCGGGAGCGGCGCACCGGAGGCGACGAGATCGAGATTGACGGAGCCGACGACGGTGATCATGCGCACGCTTTCAGCAGGTCCTCGATGACGGCGAAGAAGGCATCGGCATCGGCGGCGGTGACCCAGTAGTGCGGGCCGCGCTTCGTATCCCTGACCTTGGTGCGGCCGAACTGGGCGCCAGGGCGGGTGACGACGCTGACGCGGCAGGGCTTCACCTCGAAGATGCCCGGCGCCAGCAGGTAGATCACCGTGGACGGATCATGCATCGGCGCCATCTGGCCGTTCTTCCAGCGCGCTTCCAGCTTGTTGCCGGCCGCCAGCAGGTCCGCCATCATTCTTGCCTCGGGACCGGGGATATTGCGCAGGCCCCCGACCCGTTCGGGCTCCGAACGCACGGTATGCGTGACATCCAGGCTGAGCACGGTGGTGCGGATACTTGCATCGAAGACGATGGCCGCGGCGTGGGGATCGGCGAAGACGTTGAACTCGGCGAAGGGCGTGATGTTGCCGCCAATCCGGTCGCCGCCGGCCATGACGACGAGATGAGAGATTTTCGCAGCGATCTCCGGCGCCATCACGAGGGCGGTGGCAAGATTGGTCATCGGGCCGGAGAGGATGACGGTCTGGCTGGCGGGCGCAGCGGCGGTGAGGCGGGCGATCAGCTCACTGACGCCGTGGCCGGGGGCTAGGGGGGCTTTCGGCTCGAAGAGATCGATGCCCTCAATGCCCGCTTCGCCGTGGAAGTCTTCGGCGGTAACGGGCTTTCGCAGCATCGGACGGGGGCAGCCGGCGTAGACGGGGACGCCGGAGCGGCCCATCCGCTCACAGATCATCCTTGCGTTGCGGCTGGTCAGGCGCAGCGGCACGTTGCCGGCGACGGTGGTGATCGCGCGCACGTCGAGCTTTTGCGACATGAAGGCGATCATCAGCATGACGGCGTCGTCGATGCCGGGGTCGCAGTCGATGATCAGGGGCAGGGCGCTCATCCGCGCG